>JAUNKR010000001.1 GCA_030532705.1 Peptostreptococcaceae bacterium | reverse complement strand
GCATTACGCGTAGGGATTGGCTAGACTTTATGGGGTTAAACAGGTATTAGTATGATCCAAGATCTCAAGAAACCTCATAGACAGAAAAAGATCCCTTGGTGCTTTCACATCAAGGGATCTCTTATTTCTAATTAGTCATTGATCATGATCAGGCTACCATTTGCCTGCTTCTCAAAATCAACTTTGTTTCCAAATGCCTCGCCGATAAATCTTAGCGGTACATAAGTTCTTCCTTTTTGCATGCTTGCAGGTACATCCAATTTGATCATATTAGTAGCTGTACCATCGTTTACTTTTGCTTCTGCCTTGTTCATAACAAGTGTAAGCGTCTTGCCGTCTTTTACCGCAGTGATCGTTTGTGTAGCACCGTCCCACTTCACTTCTGCGTCAAGTGCTTCGAAGATCGCACGTAGAGGAACCAAGATCCTTCCATCCTTAGAAACCGGAGGCGTATCAAAGTTTACCATCTTACCGGATACATATACTTCGATCCCGCTCTTAACTACAGGCTTTCCTTCTACCTTATCGTCTTTTTTATCATCTTTCTTGTCATCTGCCACAGGCTTCTCAGCTTTTACTTCCTTCGCTTTCGCCCAGTCGAATACCAAAATTGCTTTTTGCTCGCCTGCTCCTTCTTTTCCGCCTGCGATCTTATCCATTGCATCTACCCAAACTGCGATCGTTACTTCATTCGGCTTTACTGCTTTTACTTTGAATTCCACTTTTGTATCATAAGGTGTCATATCGCTGGAAGATTTGCTTGCTTCTACTTTCTTGTCTCCCTCGATCACAAACAGCTTGTTGATATTTTCTTTTGCTGTTCCGATCTCGACCGGTTGAAGATGGATCGTAAATTCAGTTTCTTTGTCGTCAACAACGACCTTTGCCTCCGGCTTAAGACCCTTGTTTGCCATTGATTCTTTGTTTTTCTCATGTGCTTGGACCATCTTTACAGGCACCACATACTCTTTTTCTCCGTCAGCAAAAGCCGGGATCGCAGTAAGTGCCAAAAGCCCCGCACACAATAAACTCACTAATCTTTTTTTCATAACATTCCTTTCTTTCGGCAACGATCCATCATATATTCGAGGATCGTATCTATGCCCTCTGTTGAATAATATCCTTAATAAAAATTTTTTCAACGATCTACTCAAATACCACGGGAGGAGAGAGACCTCCTCCCTTTTTCGAGCATGGTATTCGATATTTTATCGGAACACAAAGGTTTCGACCAATGGCTTCGCTCCCAATTCTTCAAACAGGTCGATCGTTAGCTCGACGCTCTGCTCTGTCACTTGGCTTGGTAATGTGAAAGTAAATTCGTTCATACCATTGACGACCGTTGCCTTGATCACTTGACCGTTGACTTTGATCGCCGAAACTTTTGCTTCAAAATCTTGACCATTCAATGGTAATGTCACCATCTTCGTCATGATCTTATATTCATAAGCTCCGTTGCCTATCTGCTTTACTTTCGCCTTGCCCTGAAGGAAAGCATTCAGTCCGGTGTTCTTAAAGGATATCGACTTATCTCCTTCTGTAGAGCCGCCTCCTTGCTTCGGTGTCAATGCCTCACGTTTTGCTTTCAGATCGACTGCCGCTTTATTTACGGCATCTTGTAGCGATCTCTTGTTGTAGTAAATCTGCTTCGCTTCCTTCAGCGCTTTACGGAAATCACTCTTACCTTCAAGCTCATAGCGGCTAAGGTCTATCTGCTCGGATCTGTTGATCTCTTCTTTCAGAGCTGTTTTTTCAGCCTTTGATTCCACTCCCGCCAATGCTAAACGAAGGTCGATGATCACACTTTGGATCTCTTCTTGCGTGATTTCATCGTCATCATCGTCCTGATCGGTCTTCTTATTATGAGCTTGCGCTTTTTGCAGAACTTCTTTCGCTTCTTTAAGAGCTGTTTCCAACTTTTTGATCGTGTTTTCTTTGTAAAGATTTTTTTGCTCGATCACTTTGTCCGATTCTTTGATCAAAACTTCAAGCTGAGATGTATCCAGTTTTCCGTCTTTTCTCTTCAAGTTTTGGATCGCTCGATCAAGCATATTGATTGTATCGTTGATATGCTTTTCCGTGTTATACTGAGGGTCTTTTGACATATATGTCAACTCTGCTCCCTGGATCGCCAGAGTCAAGAACTCAACACTCTTCTCTTCATATAGATCGCTGAAGCTCTCCAAGATCGCCTTTGCCTCATCGATCTTAGCTTTTAGAAGCGCTTTATTTCCTTCTCCCTTTAAGAGAGACAGTCCTTTGATCGCTTCATTCAGCTCTTTGATCATAGCGTCTATATCATCTTGAGTTGCGGATGGGTCTTCGTATAGCTTTTGTGCTTTGTCCAGCGCTACTTCAAACACTTCCCATCCATCCGGATCATAGTCGTTTTCTTTGAAGTCTTTGACCTGATTGATCAGGATCATCAAGTCGCTCTTGTCGGTCGGAACAGGTATCTGAGCCTTCCCTTTGATCAATTCTACTTCTACCGTGTAATTCGTTGATCCGTGCGGTTTGTACTCCTGCTCTTCTATGCCATAGCCGGCAACATTTGTCACATAGATCTTAAATGGTAAGTTGCGCAACAAAGTTACCTGTTTGCTGTTCTCATTCGCTTCAAGATCAAGCTTATACATCGTATTGTGGACATCCTGTCCTCGGAATACCAGGGTCGCTTTGCCTGTATAGTCATTTCGCTTGAGGTTGACTGTAACAGCATGCGGTTCTTTTTCGATAAGTTGGACTGTCGGATAATTTGCCTGTAGTCCGGTCTTTTTGACGATCAGATTTTCACCGTTGACAACATATGCAACATATTTGACCGGATCAAATTCTCTCGCCGTGACCTTGTACTCTCCTTCCGGAACGATCGCTACATATTGCGTCCTGCTTGATTCAGATACGGCAAAGTATTCCTTTCCGGTGTTCTTATCGATCAAAACGACTTTCATATTGCTGTTTCTCGGCTTATCGACCATGATTATTACTTTGGTTTTGTTTTTGTAAGAGAAGTTCACTTCTACTACTTTACTGTGATCCGCTTCAGTGATCTCAAATTCGATGCGGTCCTCATCCACTTCAAAATTTTCATCCACTTCAGTGATCAAAAGAGTATATCTCCCAACTTTCAGATCATACGGATCGACCGTATGCCCTTCGGAGTCTTGAACGATCCATTTGAATTTATCCATTGGAACGGATCCCGATGAGATGATCGGTGACACGATGACCATTCTTTCGTTTCCGGTCTTGATCGACTTGTCGAGCGGAAGCTGGATCACATTTCGCGCATGGTCTTGGATCTTTAAGACAGCTGTTTTCGGATCTGTCCCGGCAGGAAGCGTAAATACACCTTGCTCATTTGCTTTATAACTGTCTTTTCCGATCAAGATCTCTTGGGTTCGGATCCCGGAGCCTTCCTCGATCACTTGCAGCTTATACTCTCCCTTCACTTGGTCATAACTGCTCTTGGCAATTCGAGGGAAAGTCGTATCTATCGTGATCGGGAATTGGATCGTTTGTGCTTTTGTATAGCTTTCTCCATCCGGTTTTACTTTTACTTCAAAAACATATTTTCCTTCCGGCATTTGAAGACCTGCAAGGTTTGTACCGTCCCATCTCCAATGCGGTTTTGTCGAGACCAGATTCGGTCCGCCAAAAGGACCCAGGACAACATAATTTTTCATCCCGAAATCATTCGGTCTTGAAACATTATAGATCGGATCTAATTTTGTTTTATCCGCTCCATCATAAATATTGATCTCAAAATCTTTATAGTTTCTCAAGAATGTTCCGACAAAGTTTGCGGTATCCGCTCTTCCGTCATTGTTCGGAGAAAATGCAATATTATCGAGGGCAAATTTCGGAGCCTCGAATGTGCTGCTTACATCCTGTCCCAATACGACCTCTTCTCCGGATTCCTTGGAAGAAATATGCGTAAACGCATTCGCTACGATATCGGTTTTTTCATAATAATATGGTTTTGTGCCTTTTTCCAAGTGATGATAGATACTCGGATCGATCACCGGTATCGTTTCCCAATCGCCTTTGAATCCAACGAAAGGCACGCTGATCTTCGCTTCGCTTGCTACTTTCGGCTCAAAGAATACAAATCCTTCAAGGAAGAATCCGTTTGGCATCTCTTTTTCAAACTGTGCCATTTTTCCCGCATCCAGAGCAAAGGTTACCGTAAAGTTCTTCGTGCTCTTAGCATCTACAGTGATCTCTTGAGACGCAGATCTTTCCACATTCCTTGGCTTCAGCATGATCTTGCCGTTTTCTACGGTATCTGTATTCAACTCGGCATGGTAGCTGAATGTTTTCGGTTCATTCGCATAGTTACGCAAAGTCCCTTTGATCGTTACAGTATCTCCTGTGATATTTCGCAGATTGATACTTGAAATATGATTTGTTCCTTCGATCACGACGGAAGAGCTGATCACTCCTGCAAGGTTCAAAAGCCCTGCTCCCTGACCTCTCGGCGATCCGTGAGCACCCGTTTTCGGGTCAAGGAATGGCGTTGACGTACTCATCAACAGATTTTTGATCAATCTGTGCTTTTCTGCGCCTTGGATCTCAGGAAAATTCTTTTCTACATATTGTTTTGCAATGGCGATACCTCCCGCAACGTGAGGTGTTGCCATCGAAGTTCCGCTCATTTTATCATAAGAGTTCTGGTTGACACTTGAATCGATCTGTCCTCCCGGAGCAGAGATATCCGGCTTTAAATTTCCTTCCGGAGAGACACCCCAGCTGGAGAAGTTTGAAACGCGGTATCCGGTAGGATTTACATGTGCTTTTTCATCCGTCTCGAAGAACACGGTATAATGTGGATTTTTCTTCAAGTACTCGCCGTCTTCTTTGCTGATAAAGACGGAAGGGATATTTACATTCTCGACTCCTGCCATATGTGTCAGACCGAATTCGTCAAGATGGTTGTAAACGATAACAACAGCTGCGCCTTTTTTCTCAGCATTTCTAATTTTTTCAGCAAAGCTGAAGTCTTTCTTTCGTCCTTCCCCTTCGCCGTCACCACGCTGGATCAGAGCAACTTGACCTCTGACTTTGTCAGGGAACTCATCTTCGTATCCATGACCACAGTTTACGACCAAAAGTGCTTGATCTGGGAAGGGTTTATCATCTGTCGGCATGTAAAGCAACAGCTTTTCTTTTCCCGGTCCCTCCGTTACACGGATCCCTCTTTGTTTGATCTCGGCATTGTCGACTGATGCGACCGCAAGTGAAAGATCCGCAACTGCCGGAGAGTTGGTCAGACCGAAGTCCGGATTGCTTGCTCCCGGTCCTTCCAGTGCCCCGAATCCCATAAAACCGTCATTACCGATCGCGATAGCAACAACGATGCCGGCAGCTTGAGCTCGTTTAAGTGCGTTGATCGTTGTCTGCTCCATTCTGCCATCTGTCGTTCCTGTCGCACCCAAACTCATGTTGATACTGTCCGCTCCAAGTTTTACGGAATCATCGATCGCCTTGTTATAGATCTCCGGAGTGGTCCCTCCAAAAAGTACATTCGCACCGAATGCTCTCATCACGGCAATTTGCGCTTCCGGAGCGACTCCTTGCAGCTTTTGAGTATTTGCAGCAATGATCCCGGCAACGTGCATACCGTGAGATCGTTTTGATGTCTCTGTTATGTTCTGATTTTTATCAGCATAGTTATATCCGAAAGGAACTTTGTCATTAAAATATTTTCCTCTGGATAGATCATGCTCTTGCACCAGACGATCCGTTGTAGCCGCATCTTGGATCTTTCTTCCATCCGGCGATATTCCCGGCTTTGTGAAAATATCATGTGTCGGGTCTCCGCCGGAGTCGATCACCGCGATCAATTGACCTTTTCCGTTAAATCGATTTCCAACTCGAGGGACATTGATCATATTGTTGCTTGACGCATCTCTCAGAGCAAATCCGCTTCTCCCCGGAAGTTCAGGCGGAGCCGGGATCACTCGATTTACTTCTACCGTAAATACTTCCGGTAGCTGTACGATCTTTTTCGCATCCGCAAAAGTCGTACGGATCGCCAAGCCGTTCAAAGCAACATCATAGCTCTCGGTCACTTCATATTTGACACCCAAATCGTCGATCGCTTTGATCAAAAGGTCTTGTGACCTTTTTGCATACTCTAGTTGTTCAGATAATCCATTCTCGGAGCGCACCTGCGAAATATCCGGTGCGATCAGAGCATGTTTTTCTACCATGGTTTTATCGTTGATCTCCGCAATAAATCGGATCTCGGAATCATCCTGATATTTTGATCCGGCTTGTCTCAAAAAATCAAGCAATACCGGATCTTTCTGCAACTTTAGATCCGCTACAGCGGATGATCCTTCTTCCGTATTCAGAGATACCATCTCAAACAGATCCTCATCGGATCTGTTCAAAGGATCTGCATAGCTGTACGGTGCAAAAGAAGAAAGCACTAAAGTTGCTGATAAAACCGCGGATAAAATTTTGCGTTTCATCAAATATCCTCCTCTAAGAAAGGTCGCCGGCGGCATTGACCGCCGACGATCCGGTCTACATTAACTTCTACTTGCTGTCATGATCACATCATATGCCCAGTGAGTCTTGCTCACATCGCTGTACGCTTCTTTGTTTTTGGTATTGGATGCGATCTCAAATGTTCTGCTCATCATTGCCACAGCTTCCGCTCGAGTGATCTCTCGATCCGGCTTGAATGTGCCGTCACTGTATCCTGCGATGATGCCTGCTTCGATGCAAGATGCGATCGCTGATGCTGCCCAATGATCTGCCGGTACATCTTTCATCTTCTTGTCAGATGCCGGTAAATTTTTAAGTTTTGCCAGAATATACGCATACTCTGCTCGAGTGATCGCCTTGCTTGGCTGGAACATACCGTCTTCGCTCATACGGATATATCCCAAAGATGCCATCTTATTCGCTGCTGCCGAGTACCATAAACCGTCTTTTACATCTTTGAATGCCACTTTTTCTTTCGCTTCATCTTCGATCAATTCCATAAACATTGCCGAAACTTCCGCTCGAGTGATCTTATTGTTCGGTCTGAACTGTCTGTTCGGATATCCGCTCATATAGCCTCCACTCAAGATGCTGTTGATCCTCTCCAATCGAGCCGATTCAAGGACCGCCTGAAGTTTCTGCAGAGCATCTTTCTCTTTGTTTTGATGAGCTTCCAATGCTTTGCTGATCGCTTTGATGGTTTCAGGTTTATAATACTTCTTATATTGTGCAGTGTCTTTGTTATTGATGATCCGTTGTGCTTTTTCTACAAGTTCTTTTTCGGATCGTTCCGGTCCCGCCAAAGGTACCTGGTTGTCCGGGATCGTAGTGCCGCCTGCTCCTCCAGGTGTACCGCCACCACCGATCGGTGCAGAATTGTTTCCGGTCCAATCAAAAACAACATACGCCTCTTGTCTTCCCATCACGCTGACTCCGTCCACCTCAAAGGATATCAGAAGTTCTGAAACTTTTTCATTCAGCGTGAAAGTATATTCTTTCGACGATCCGTTGATCGATTCTGTTATGCTTACGCCGGAATGATCCGGTAAGTTTATTGAAGATACGGTCCCTCGGATCTTTTGACCGCCAAAATCTACTTCCATCGGATCGAAAGTAAGCGTGTAAGTGTACTCATTGCCTTTGCGAACTACTTTTGCTCTCTTGTTCAAAGATCCGTTACCCATCGATGCTTCATTGCTGTTCTTCTTCTTCAGCCATACATTAACAAAAGATGTCTCTTCCGTAGAGCCCGATCCTCCGCCTCCAGGAGGGGTTACCGGCGGTTTCGGTGGTGGGGTCACATTTCCTTGATCATCGACCTTAAGGTCTCCATTCCAGTCCAGAACAAGCAATGCTTCCTGCGGACCTGTATGTCCTTGTACAGCCGGATCGGTCGTGATCCGGATCGCTAATCTTGTATCTTCAAGAGCATTCTCATCTAAGATCACATTCTCAAACATATCTAATGTGAATACGCCTTTTTGCCCTTCTACCGGAGCGGCCTTCATCCACTTATCTCTTAGTTTGACTTCCAATGTTTTCACGCTTGCTTTGACTGTATCGCCTGAAAGCACATCGATCGTAGCATTCGATCTCTTGATCGCAAGCTCTTTGAACTTAAATGTCATCGTTACCAGCTTGAACGCTCCGGAAGTCTTGTCACTCGGTTTGACAGTGACTGCTTCCAGTGCTTTGTCTGCCATCGAAGTTTTTTTGCCGTCCGGTGTCAGGACACGAGCCGGTATTTTTTTGCCATCCAGCGGTACTTCCGGTTTGGACGGAACATAGTTTTTGTTCCAATCCAGAAGCAGATCCGCTTTATAGTTTTTATTGAAGCCGTTTCCTTTTGCTGTAAATTCTATTGGCAATTTTGTGTCTTGAGTCTCATCAGTCACCATTGATACCGGTATTTTGAAAGTAAATACGCCTTTTGAGATCTTTGTAGCCTCTACTTTGTTGTTTGGACCCAGATCTACAAACAGGGTATCTATCCCGGCGGTAATGGCTCCCATCGTAATGTCGTTAAATTGAAGCTTTATTTCGTACCGATCTCCGATCGTTTTGACCGCTACATCATGTACGAGCGCATCATTCGCCATAGACAGCTTATCTTCGTTTTCTTTCAAGATATATGCCTTGATCATTCTGTCAGGATCCGGTTGAACCTCCGAGTCCCCGAATACAAGATCCGCATCAAAGTCCTGAGCCATCAGCTCTACTCTAAATTTGATCGGTATTCTTTTGAGATCTTGATCCAATTCAAAAACATATTTCTTCTCATAGTCACCTTGGATCGGTGTTGGAACGATCTCTGTAGGAGCTCCGTTGATAAGAACTCTGAAGTTGCTGATGTCACCCTTTACACCGGATACCGTGATGGATCGATACTCGATGGTATAACGATACTTTTCACCTATTTTTTCGATCTTTGCGATCGGGTTGAGCCCGTCATTTACCATTTGCATCTTAGTATTTTCGTTTCTTCGGTTGATCTGTACTTTTACATTCTTTGTGCTGATATCCGGCTGCTGTGAATCTCCGCTCGATATTCCTTCGGCCGTGTTCTCCAACTGGACCGCAAATCCGAAAACTCCTTTGATCATCAATTTTTTTGTCAAAGTATATCTGTCCCCGGTCTTCATCGTAGGATCTTGATATGTTTGGACCAAGCCTTCTTTCGGATTTTTTTGCAAAGTATTTCGGAATAGTTCTTGACCATTTTTTATAATGATCGTTTCAACTTCCCATTCGATGCCCTTTTTGTTTAGGATGCTCTGGATCGCTTCATCACGAGGGATGTTTCTATCCACCTTGTGATAGTCTCTTCCTTGACCCAAAAGGTATTTCAGGAATTCTTCTTTTGTCTTAAACTCTTGGACGCCTCCATAGCGTGGACTGTCTCCCTGATCCCAATAATATAGCTCCAAGATATCAAACTCTTGGTTCAGTTCGATCTTTCCTTTGGAAGCTGTCAAAACGCTTCCGATACTTCCTTTTTGAGGATAGTAAGTCTCTTGCGTTCGATCGAAATCTACACCGAGTCTTTTAAGTTTGTTCTCTTCGTCTTTTGTTAGCACCGGCTTTAGATAGTTTTTGTTGACCTCAAACTTTGTGAGCATCTTCCCGCCACTTTCCAACGCTGCGATCATCTCATCCACCGGAAGCTCTTTGAGGTCATTCATCGAAAGATCCAGTCGAACTTGGGTATGTGCCGCCAATCGGATCATATTCTCATATAGAGAGGTCGGGAAATATTCTACTCGATTGCTTTCCAGATCGAGCGTTTCCAGCCTTGACAAATTAGCCAAAGAATCCGGCACTCTGGTGATCTCGTTGTGCTCTGCTGAAATCACCTTCAACCTTTCAACACTTCCCAAGCTTTCAGGCAATTTCGTTAGCTTGTTATGTCCCAAATGCACATCATTCAATCTTTGGGCTCCTTCAAAGAAATCATCCGGAAGCGTTGTTATTCTATTTTCCTGTAAATAAAGCGATCTTAATTTAGATAGATTTTTTAACATTCCGCTTGGAAGCGATGTGACGCCGGAGTTCATGAAAGATACACTCTCAAGCGCAGTGTTTTTATCAAAGATTCCCTCCGGTATCGCACCCAATCGGTTTCCGTCAAAATCGATATACTCCAGGTTTATCATCTTGTCAAAAGTTCTCGGGTGTATTTCTTTGATATGGTTTCCACCTAGATACAGTTCTCTGACTCCGGTCGCATTTTGAAATACATCCTGAGGAAGTTCTTTGATACCGCATCCATTCAAATTCAAGAACTTGACGCCCGGTCCCAAGTGCTTCAACATACTGATGTCATCCACTTTGATGCCTTCCATATCGATCACATTGGAGCGCATCTTGCCGGCAACTTGTGTTCTTATCCCTTTTGCATCTCTCAGTTCCTGCTCGGAGATCTCTCCGTCGTTATTTGTATCCACTCCATTTTTGATCAATCCGTCGATCAATCGTTTGTGACTTGCTTCTGAATTTTTCTTTGCGTCTTCGATAAATTTAAATTCTGTCCAGCCTTTGATGACCTCATTATCAAATACGATATCCGCTTTTCTGTAGTTTGGATTATCATACTGTCCGATCTCTCCCTGATTTCCACCCATCGGACCGCTGCCAAGTACGGCAACGACCTTTCTGCCTGTCAATTCTTGCAGATCGAAAGAGTATTGAGCTGTAGCGATATCCCCTTTGAACGTATGAGTGATATTTGTTTTTGGAATGCCGGTGAAGCTCTCTCCCGTCTTGAGTGCAAAGTCGAGCATCATAGCCGCTCCCGTATGATTTAGTAGCGTGACCGTTTTCTTCTCACCTGCGACGACCAATTTTGCACGAACGTCAAAAAATCCTGCCAACGTGGAGATCTCATGGGTACTTCCGTGCTTATATGCTTGGTAAGTCAGTGTGTATTCTCCATCTTGGAGCTCTGATGTTATCGTAAGTTCAGGCTCTTTCGGAACTTCAACAACATTTTTCTTGATCTGAGATCCGTCATCGAAAGTGATGATGATACTTAGTGTGTTCACATCCGCTACCGGGAATACTTTGTCCAAAATATCCTGTCTTTTGAATACAATGGATGATGATCTGACATCAAGATCTGTTGGCTGAAGCTCAAAGTCCGTACCATTGATCTGGAGTTTCTTGATTTTGGATTTCCAGAAATTCGGTATATCTTTTTCAAAAAAGATCCAGAACTCTTTGTCTGTCTCATCTTTTTTCATCTCTCGAATGCCGTGACCTGCCGCCTCTCCTTCTTGTGGAGGTTTTGGTGGCTGTGGTGTAGGCGGAGGCGGTGTCGATCCGCCATGGGATGATATTGAATCATCTTCAAAAATGATCTCTACTGCGATCGGAGTCTTGCTTTTTGCAGCTTGGACCACTTGCTCGTCAGACGAATATAATTTCCACTCACGGCTCGTAAAGAACATTGTAGATACTTTTTCAAAAACCGTCCCATTTACTTTGATCTGTTTTATTTTTGCAATGGCTTCTCTAGGGAAGTTTTTCTCAAAACCGATATGCAGTTCTTCTCTCAAATATCCCTTGCGGATCTCTGCAGAGGTTATCTTATGTTTGCTCGCAATAGTTTCAGCCGGTGTATCAGGAGTATCTGCTGCTCCATAATTTAAGATACTGTCGTCGCCAAAAGTAATTTTCAGAACAGTCGATCCTTTGGCTTTTATCGCCGCAATGACATCTTCATTCGTCGTTTCAAGATTCAGATCTGAGTTAGGGAAAAAGATCTTCGGATCATTCTCAAAAACCCTACCGTTGATCTCAATCTTCTTTATACCATGTGCATCTTTGGCATTTAATTTAGGTTCAAAGACAAAATGCACTTGCTTTTTGTTCCAACCCTGATCGGTCAGTACTTTAGTCAATGTGTATTTCTCTGCAACTTTTCCTTCGGATGGAGCTGTCGCTTTTACAACAAAGCTCAATACCGATCTGTCCTTAAAGACGACTTTCAAAGTCCAGCCATTAACAGATCTCTCTTTCGCCTTATTGAAGAGCTCATCTTTTTTAATGACTAACACTTTCCCGCTCTCTAATTGAGCCAGATCATTGCTTTGAAGCTCAAATTTATGATCATCGACCTGTACAGTTTTTACAAGCGCAAGATCTTTTGCTTCTAAAGCTTTATTTAGAGTAACATGGATCTCTTTCGCATCTTCTTTAAGCTGAACATTTTCTACCGTAAACCCTTCAGCAAAATTGCCAGGCGCTTCCGGCTGATCGTTTGGAAGTGTGAAGTCTCCATTCCAGTCCAAAAGAAGGACCGCCTCAAAAGGATCTTTGAATCCATCTTTCTTGGTATTCAAATTATACTGGACCGCGATCTTCGTATCTTTTGTACTGTTTGCAGAATGAACCATTTCTGCAGGGATCAACAGCTTATAGATCGTATAAAGATAGCTGTTTTCTGTGCCTGCCGCTTTCATCCGGCTTCCATCTTGATACAAAAACTTATTGATCTCAACAGTTTCATTATCACTTATGCTGATACTGAAGAAATTCAGGGTGAGTTCGTAGAATTTCTTTCCTTGGTTTTCTGTTGATACGACAGGTTTCACTTCAATATTTCTTAATGCTTTATTCGCAAGCGAAGCCGATTTTTCATTTTTATTCAGCAAGTATCCTTTAACTTCTTTTGGAGGTTCCGGTTGTGAAGGCGTATCGTCCTTTGCAGTGTTCTTGACCATTGAACCGTCTTTAAACCATATCTCCATTTCGATCGGGGTTTTCTTTTTCGCCTGATCGATCACCTTTTTTTCTATCGAAAAAAAGTCATATATCAACGATTGCGTGAAATCCGCTTCCGATTGGTCAAAGAATACTCCATTGATCTTCACTCTCGATAATTCATTCATATGACTCTTTGAGATCGAAGCTTTTTCATTTGCCTTCTGATGGATAGCAACTTCCAATTGTTCTACACTGTAGCGATTTTGAACAGCAACATCCTTGATGATGTATAGATCCGCAATGCCCGGCTTCGGTGTTTCTTCTCCGGGAGATGGCCCCGGATCGGCACCCTCAAATTTGAAGTCATCGTTCCAATCCAAAATAAGGATTGCGGATTGTTTCATCGGTGCACTTGATCCCAGATCGATGTCAAATTCCAATTCGATCTCGGTATCTTTAGATGAGCCTTCCGGAGGCAATGCAAATTCCGGATAAGAGATCGCAAATGAACCATCTTTCCCAACCACCGGTCTGGCTGCCTTCATATCGGTCATCGCCTTATAAGAGACCGCTTTGATCTTTCCGCTAATATTTCCTAATGAAATAGGATTGAAAGAAATGGTGATATCAGCAAACTTTACATTAGGCATCGGAGCGACATCGGATGATAGGACTTGAACTTCTCTTACCAAAGCATCATCAGCCATCGATTTCGCTTTTTTGTTATCTTTTTTTACAAGATAGCCTTTTACCGTTCTGTTGATTGGCTCCGGCGGTTGCTCCGTTCTCGGAGGTGGTGCCGGATCCTTGGTGAAGTCACGCTTCGTATAGCCGGCGTCTTGGTACTCGACCCTTGATCCGTCATCAAATACGATCTCGACTCTATGCGCGTCCCGCTTCTTAAAATCATTGACTGCTCTGGTCCCATCTACATATGTTGCCGTGATCGTAATATTTTTCGCCTGATATAAATAGAAATTCGGAAGATCGGTGACGATATCTCTCATCGGAATACTGACTTCATCGATCCAGACCTCTTTTATTCTTGTTTTTACCACATTGTCAAGGCTTGCGCCATCATAGTCCGCTTCGATCAAGATACTTTCTTTCCGCTCGTCGATTACTTCTCCCGTGATCGGATTTATCAAGGTCTCGCCCAAAAGGTCCAGACCGATGTCCTTGATCTTAAATATTTCGCTTAATTTATCTTCACTGTCAAGCGGTGATGCCAGCGCATCCGGAGCACCGGCTTTAAGCGCAGATTCTCCTCCCCCCTCAGGCATTCCCGCCGTTTCTTTGCTCAATCTTTGAGCATCCGATGGTGAATTAACTAATGTATTGTCTGCCGGGTCGATACTAACGATTTGCTCGCTTTGCATCTCTTGTGCATAACTTGCAAAAGAGCTTGGGAACACGCTCGTGCTTACGATCGACACCAAAAGTAGTATAGACATACACTTTTTGATGAAATTACCCATGTTTACCTCCTCAAAATTTTGTTTATAGTATCAGCCATTGCTGTGATACCCGATTAATATTAGTAAATAAAGTTTAATAGATCCTATAGATCTTAACGCTCATAAAATAGTTTTCCTTTTAGATCACCACATACGGCTTCCCTTCAAATATTGTTGTTCGTAAAGGAATTTGGTAAAGTGATGAAATGTTTTCTTTTGTGATGACCTCTTCCGGTCTCCCGGAAAACAGTAGCTCTCCATTTTTCAAGCCGATAAGATGATCTGAATATTGGAGTGCTTGATTGATGTCATGCAGTACCATCACAATACTCAGTCCGAAATCTTCGTTTAGTGATCGGATGAGATTCAAAAGCTCAACCTGATATCGCACATCCAAATAAGTAGTCGGTTCGTCCAAAAAGATCATTTCGCTCTTTTGTGCCAAAGCCATCGCGATCCAGACTCGCTGTCTCTGTCCTCCCGACAGAGAAACGACTTGCTCGTTGGCTATCTCTTTCAGATTGGTGACCTCCAAACTCCAGTCGATCGCTTCGTCATCTTCTTTTGTTGCCTGCTGCATCATTTTTATATGAGGTGTTCGCCCATAGCTTACCAGTTCTCGAACGGTAATGGTTCCCGTGACACGATTTTGCTGATGTACGATCGCCACTTTCTGAGCAAATTCCCGTCTTTTGAGATGAAAAATATTTTCTTCATCCAGCATGATCAATCCTCTTTTGGGTCTGAGGTTTCGAGTGCAAAGCTTAAACAATGTTGTTTTTCCGCTACCGTTTGCACCTAAAAGAGTCGTGATCTTCCCTTTTTCAAAGGAAAGACTCAAATCATTCAGGATCGTCTTTTTTCCATAGCTGAAATTGAGATGTCTAATTTCCATAATTTTTCCCTCCCAACTTAAGCAATAGAATGAAGAACGGTCCACCCACCATCGCCATGATGACTGCAGCAGGGACCTCATACGGATAGGCGATCGTTCGCCCGACCGTATCGCTCAGCAAGAGCAGCCAAGCGCCAAACAATCCCGAAAAAGGAAGCAGGACTTTGTGATTTGAACCAACGATCATCCGTCCGATATGCGGAACGAGCAATCCCAAAAATCCGATGATCCCAACGATCGATGTCGTTACAGAGGCAAGAAGTATCGCGATCAGTGCGACCAGAAAACGATCGCGGTTTACGTTGACACCAAGTCCTCTTGCGGTTTGATCATCAAGGCTTAGTAAGTTACAAGTTCTAGCTGTAAACATCGCCAGAAAGATCCCGATGCCGACATAAACGGCAAGCAATCGAACATCGGACCAGGTCTTTTGCACGATATTGCCATCAACGATGGATTGTGTCACGCTCATTCCGGCGCCACCCATAGCGGCAAGCCCTTGAGCGATACCCATAAAGGTCATATTGAGAGCGACTCCGACCAATATCAATCGAGTCGGGATCACTCCGCCATCCCATGCCAGCGAGTAGATCAATAGATAGGCGATCAATCCACCCAGTATGGAGATCAGCGGGATACTGAAATATAATGAAGGGAACAAACCCGTCACGATCACACCGACCAATGCCGCTGCGGAGGATATTCCGATAATTCCCGGATCTGTCAGAGGATTTTTCATCACTGCCTGTAGCATCGTCCCAGAGATCGCAAGCGCCATGCCTCCGATCAATGCAATGATGATCCGCGGAAAGCGAACATCATAGACAGTGGCTACATCCGGGTCAAACTCAAAGAACAGACCTCGTATCATCTGACTCGGAGAGATCGGCAGGCTTCCTAAATTGACAGATAGGAAAAACAGCCCGACCAGCAGTGCGATCATGACAACAAAAGCCAATAGTATCCGCGTTGCTCCGATCTTTGTATTCTTTTCTTTAGCTCGCATACAATATCTCCTCAAGATCTTCCAGCGCTTCCGGATAGTTGAATTTTGCGCTCATCCCAAATTTAGTATAGTCCAGGTCATAGACTTTATTTTCTTGGACTGCTCTAAAATGTTTCCAGTTATCATTTTCTTTGAATTCTTTAGCAAACATACCCATTACATCTTCCGGTAGAGCATGTGCGGTCCGAAGGATGATATCCGGATCTTTTTGAAGCATATCTTCGATATTAACATTGATAAAAGGCTCTCCCTCACTGGTATATACATTTTCGCCGCCTGCCATTTTGACAAGGCTTCCGGCGTAAGAATACTCCGTCGCTACGACATAAGAGCCCGGCAATCCCATTAGGATCAATACCTTTTTCTTTTCTTTGTCTTCATTTCTTTTTCTGAAATCGGCAATAAAGCTTTCGTATTCTTCGACCAATACCGCCGCTTCTTTTTCTCTGCCGAGAAGTTTTCCCAGATCTTTGATGCTCTCGTACATTCCCTCGACATTGTTCAAGTTGATAAAACCGTATTCTACATTCGCTTGGTCATATTTGGGCTTCAGATCTGCCATCAAACTCACCGGACTGAACACATAACTCGGTTCTAAAGAGCGAATGATCTCAATATCCGGATTCATTGCAGATCCTACCAAAGTCGCATTTTGATATGCAGAAGGCACATTATCGATATCGCTCGAAGGGATCCCGACAAGGTCCACCTTGAGTTTTTCCATAATATAGACTGTCGCCATAGAGGTCACGACGATCCTTCTGTTCGTCTGTGGCCAATCTTTCGTATTGTCAACTACCGCTGTGGACTGAGAGATCGCATCTGCTTTCTCTGCTCCTGCTCTTTGGTCGACGCATCCGACCGCAAAGAGCATCATAGAGAATACCAGAACAACGAGTATCGCCTGACGAAAGTATCGTTGAAATGCTCTCTCGGCAGTCGCTTCTTTATCTATCGGAGTTTGCGGACGACCTAACGGATCCACTTCGTATAAACTATTCTTTTTTGTTGAATCCATACAGTCTCGCTTCCCTCCTATCATTATTTTTTCTTAAAAGATAGAAATAGATCATCACGCCGATCCCTGAGATCAGAGTCAGCAAGGAGAACATCCCCAGCACTGTTACCAAAGAGGTGATCATCATCATCGTGAATGGACCGTAGCCCACTTCGATCTTTTCCTCTGCCTCTTGCTCACTGTGAACTGCTTCTCGATCACCGCCGAGTCTCGGATCCCCTTTCATCAGTAATCCGTGATGCGGATCTGTCAATTCGATCCTTTCTTCTTGAGCTGTTTGTTCTTGAGCAGGCTCTTCGGGTGTGACGGGAGTTTGTGTCTCTTCTTGCTCTTGAGCGTGTTCTTCTTCGATGATCTGCTCCCGCGCTGATGTTTCTACCGGCGCTTGAGACTCTACCGGATCCGGTGCATCTTTTTTAGTCGGATCAACGGATACTATAAAATCCGTATTCCCTTCTACCAAGCTTCCGATCTTCCCATAGAAGATGACCGAACGTCCCATCGCATTGACGAAAGCATCGATCCTTAAGATGCTTTGCTTCGATGGAAGAGCGATCCGAAAATCTATACTGTTGTCCTTTCTTTGCATTTCCGTTGTGCTGACGGAATAAAACTCGCTATTGCCGCTTTTTTGTACGGATATCTTATAGCTATTGATCTGATCCGCCAAATGCAATCGGAAAGTTCCATATATTTTGCCATTGCCGTCCACTTCGATCAAGGCTTGCGGATCCAGTACCGATTCCGTCATTCCCTGACCGATCGCAATATCGTTTCCGCTGTCTTCGACTGCCCCGGTGACCGGGTGCTTATAATGTGCTGTAACGGATGCGATCTCTACCGTATCAGCATAGGACATACCGGAGAGCAGCCATCCCATCGTCAATACGATCATCAACTTTTTCAAAATATTCATTAAGCTACATTTCCTTTGCCAATTATAAACAAGGATCCTTCTCTCTAAAATAGAGTCTCCTTGGAATTTATCCATTTTCCACTTTATCGCCTTTTAGAGCATAAAATTCCAGATATTTGCTTCGGTCCAATTCATCAAAAAGATGTGGCAAAAATCTTTTCCAAAGATATACCCCGCCTGCCAAAAAGCAAAGATACAATAAACTGATCGCTACGATGATCCCTGTGTGCTCTTTGGTCTGTATTGCACCGATCGTATTCTCTGTTTTGTTGGATGATGGCTCTTGCATCGAAGGGTTTACCGTCTCAACTGTCCCTGCATTTTGATCCTGCCGGATATCATTCTTTTCTTTGATCTTCGGAGAGTCTTGTTGCTTCGGTACCGGTCGGACCACACTGCTGATCGGCTTAGGTTTCGGTTTTGAGGCCGTTGGCAATGGTTTTTCAGAAGTTGCCTCAGCTTCCGGTTTTGGTTGGACATTATTTTTCTTTACCAAAGCGTAGGTTCCGTATCTTGCATTTTTGACCAAAAGTCCTTGCTCGGTCGATTCAAAGTCTATTTTTTCAAAATCGCCGTCTTTCTTGTAATAAAGATCCGTTGCTGACTTCTCTCCTTGGAACAAAATGCTTGCTCCATCATGCAAAGCAACTTCCTTCGCCTGTTTGTCCACATCCGTTGTCTGATCAAAAGGGATCTCTTGGATCTTTTCTAGCGATGTGATCTCAAAGCCCTTCACTTGATCCAGTGCTTCGATCGTAAGGCCTTGACTTTGAAGATTGCTCCTTGTGAGCAATGCCACATTTATTTCTCCATCGATGCCCTGTTCATCGATGATGCGTATATTCTGTATTAATATTTCTTTCTGTTTCTCCTGTGCTGCTTGATCTTTGTCGATTTTTGAGTAGATATTTGACTTTTCGATATCGATAGGTTCTAAAGTCGTCCAGTCGATCTTCAGTCTTGCTTTGATCGGGTCGGTACCCATCACGGCAACTTTCGGGTCCACCAATAGATTATAAAATTCTTTTTGCTCTTCAAGCGGGATCCCAAATACCCTCGGTCGTTTTTTCGTTTCGTTCGGAATTTCGATATCAAATAAGTATGTATCCGCAGATCTGTAGCTTTTACTTGCCTCATCCGCATAAAAAAGTCTTGTTAATGATGTAGTGATATCTCCAACCGTTAGGGTTTTCATTCCCAGATAGGCATGCATTTTATTATTTTCAACAAAGATCTCGGCAGTTGATACAAGGCCCGTATTCCCCATCGATTCTTTTTCTTCATAAGCATGCCAAAGACCAACCTCCACTTGATAAAGTCCATCCTGTAATGATTTTTCCATCCCCCAAGAAAAAGTTGGTATTATTAAACTAACTATTAGTAAAAATAAAAAGCAACGCCTCATTTACTCCTCCATCTTCACAATGTCATTTATATATTAGCACATCCTAACCCTTTTTACAAACATTTTCATTGCTTTTGTATAATTAAATTTGAGTTATATCAATGGAGTTAAAGATCAGTTATTCTAGTAATTATACTATTTTATCGATCGATATTTTATTTGATTTTTTGAAACAAACTATCATAAATTATTAAGTGTATAATCAATCGATATTTTATTTTCTGTTCATTACACAATTTTATCCGATCTTTTGACATAAAAGTTTATTATAAGTACTTATTGTTTATATTTTTATCAATTTCATTATGTTTATGATTAATTTTCCCCCTGTAAGAAGCATAGAAAAAGCGCAGCAAAAATGCTGCGCCTTCAGTGACTTTTATTCTATTTGATTAGTGCATAAATGCGCCAGGTCCGATCGGAAGTCCTATGAAATACCATAGGATCATCAAAACTGTCCATGAGAGCAAGAATGCGATCGAATATGGGAGCATTGATGAAATCAATGTACCGATACCTGTATCTTCATCATATTTTTGAGCAAATGTTACGATTACCGCAAAATAAGTCATCAGCGGCGAGATAATATTTGTCGTTGAGTCTCCGATACGATACGCAAGCTGAGTAAATGCCGGAGAGATCCCTACCAACATAAGCATTGGAACAAATACCGGCGCCATGATCGCCCATTTAGCAGATGCGGAACCGATGAACAGGTTGATGAAAGCAGATACAAAGATGAAAGCGACTACAAGAGGAAGTCCTGTAAATCCGATACTCTTTAGTAGATTTGCTCCACCTACAGCCAAAAGGATACCCAGTTTTGAATAGTTAAAGTAGTTGATAAACTGAGAAGAAACAAAAGCAAGTACAAGGAATCCTCCCATTGTAGACATCGCCTTGCTCATTCCGCGAACGACATCTTTATCGTTCTTTACACTTCCGGCAAAGATACCATATACTACTCCCGGGATCAAGAAGAACAATGCGATCGTAGGAACCAATCCATGACTGATGAATGGATTCAGATCCATTTTTTTCAATACATTATCTTCGATAATCGGTGTTCTGAGCAATGCATTTTGAGGTACTGTCAATAATGCCATCACAACGATAAATCCAAGGATCGCGATCCCTGCTGCACGAAGACCTTTTTTCTCCTCCGGTTTGATATCCATGGAATCCACTTTATAGACTCCTTCATAAGTGCCAAGTCTCGGCTCGACCACTCTCTCCGTGACGATCGTACCGACGATGGTCAGTAGGAATGTCGAAACAAACATAAAGTAATAGTTTGCAGTCGGTAGGATCGTTGCATCAGACCCTCCGATCTTGATCGCTTCATTTGTAATACCTTGAAGCAATGGATCCAATGTTCCCAAAAGCAAGTTTGCAGAGAACCCTGCAGATACCCCGGCAAAAGCCGCTGCAAGTCCTGCCATTGGATGTCTGTTAAAGCTTAGGAACACGATCGCTCCAAGCGGGATCAAAACAACATATCCTGCGTCGGAAGCAATATTAGACATGATCCCCATAAAAATAACAGCTGCAGTGATCAGTTTTTTTGGTGTACTGAGTACGATCTTCTTCAAAGTAGATCCAATAAGTCCCGTTTCTTCAGCGACCCCTACTCCAAGCATCGCTACCAGCGTAGTTCCCAAAGGAGCATAGGTCGTAAAGTTTTTGGTCGCAGAGTCAAACATATATCGTAGACCTTCTGCATTAAACAATGAGATCGCCTGAACGGTCACTTCCGCTTTTTCTCTTGCATCATAGTATGTTGTGCTAAGTCCTGCACGATGCGCCAGTTCAGAGATCACGATAACTGCCAATGATAAAATGACGAAGATCGTCACCGGATGAGGCAGTCTGTTGCCGGCTTTTTCTACAAAGTTAAGAAAACCGTTGAAGACTCCCTTCTTTTGTTTGTTGTTTTTTGTTTTTTCTTTCATTCAAACCTCCTTAAAATAATCACACGAAGCTATTATAAATGAAGAAAAGGTTTTTATAGAGTTTTATCACATTTTTCTCTCAAAAAATTTAATATTTGATCGTAATTTTTTACTTTTAGGAATTTGATCATCTCCGGAAGAGATATCGGTTGAGCGGCCTTCCATTATTGCCGTATTCTTGCTGAACTTCGAGCTCTCCGGCGCTGAGTAGATGATGGATATAACGATGCATCGTCTGATAGGCGATCCCGATCTCCGAGGCAGCTGATGCGATCGTGTAAGAGCCGACATTTTTTTTGAAAAAATCTCTTACCGTCATTAAAGTGGAAGGGCTGATCCCTTTGTTTGCGCTCAGCATCTGATGCTGATGACTTGTCTTTTTATTCAACGTTCGGATCTTTGCATGAAGGCGTATTCGAGATCGCAGATCCGTTGAATGTATCGGATAGACAACAAAATCGGAAGCCCCTTCCTTTATATACTTCTCATACAATGAAGGAACATCCTCTTTGGACAGCAGGATGATCGACATCAGTTTATCTAAAGCATGGATCTTTTTGACGAAATGTACACTGGACTCTTTCAAAAGATCACAATTTATAAAAACCATATCCGGATGGTATTCCAAACATAGTTTGATCGCTTGTTTTGAACTATTTGCTACGATAAATACATAGCCAAGATCATGGCAGATCCCTTGGAGCATCTTAATGAGATTTTCTCCTTGGCATATCAGTAATATATTTTTCTTCATATTGTCCCCATTTGATGATTCGTGATGAATAAAACTATTGCAAATTTCATATATTTTTGGTAACATATATTTGAAATGGAGGTGCTAACTTGAAAATTCAAGAATCTGCTGAAAATTATTTGGAAACGATACTCATATTAAAACTTCGTAATGGTTATGTGCGCTCCATTGATGTTGCAAATGAACTCAGTTTTTCGAAACCAAGTGTAAGCAACGCAATGAAGTCGCTTCGCCAAAAAAATCTTATTCGAATGGACAATGGCGGTCTGATCGAACTCACGGAAGAAGGACACAAAATCGCGCAAAGTGTATATGAACGTCATGTACTGATTGGAGAGTACTTGATCGCAATAGGCGTTACTCCAGACGTGGCAATGGCAGATGCCTGCCGTATCGAACATGTTATCAGTGAAGAAACCTTTGAAAAATTGAAGGAGCATGCTCGTAAATATGAACGATAGACATCGGCTAAAAGACCTCAAGTGAGGTCTTTTTTGTTATTTTACCTCGCAAATATCTCTTTTTATATTTGATCGCCGCCAGATCCGTAACTTTCTTATAGATCTCATGGTTAAAAATAGCGCCTGTAATACCTACCAAAGGAAGACCTTGGATAAATTTGGCCGCCAAAAGCTCCTGTGACAATCGAGCGGATGTCGAACGGATCTCCATCTCCAAAGAACCCTGCCAAGAATTCATTTCGATCTCATCGCCAAAAAGATCCAATTCATTATTCAGAGATCTTTTTTCATCCCCTGAAGCCAATGCGATCCGGATCAATTTTAGAATGTAGAGCTTTTCTTCGTATAGGGTATAGTCAAATCCATAACTCAAACAGATCTCATAGATCCCTTTGAGCAAAACACCTAAGAAAAGTGGGATATCCGGCAAACCGATCCCAAGAAATCCCAGTCCCGCTCCTTCCAAAAACGCGATCCGTTTACCCCATTTTTTGATCTTTTTTGAAGGCTTTTCGATGCTACGGAGCGCTCTTCTGTTTTTCAGCTTATCATAGACATAGTTATCAGCGATATATTTTGCCTTGACCTCATCTTTGCGATACGTTTTTTCTATGATCGGTGTTCCTTTTTCAAATACCGAATAAAATGCTTTTTCAAATATCGTATTGATCTTTTGCTCCAACGAATTCGGGATCCTTCCTTTGATCTTATCCAAAGCGGATGCCAAATTCCTTTGCAACAATCCTCTATTTTTCTTCAATAATTTTTGCTCTTGCTTTTCCAATTTGTAGAGTTGATTTTCTATAATTTTCATAAAAACCTCCCAACTATCGATTATACTTCAGTGCAGTCATTTTCGCAATAGCGAACCTAAAGATCAAAATACAAGTTGAAGGATTTTTGAAAAAAGTATTGACATTATTTTTCTGAGTGATATAATATCCCCAATCAATAAAAGCAATGAAGAGAAGAGTAAGCACTCGGAAACATTTACAGAGAGCCTGAGTAGGTGAAAGCAGGCAATGCGGAACAGAGCCGAATATGGTCTTGGAGCTTGATGGCTGAATAGTTAGGTCATCACGGGTTTGCCCGTTACAGCAACGCAGTATAAGGTCTTTTGATCCGTACTGGCAGAGGTCAAAGCAGTGATGTTTTTGATGAATAAAGGTGGTAACACGATATCCTCGTCCTTTAATCTATGATTAGAGAACGGGGATTTTTTAATTTGTCTTGTTAAGTCGAAGAAATCCACACAGGATTTCTGCTCGATGAAAGGATAGAAATGATCGAACTAAAAAACATCGATGTAAAATTTGAAAGCAAAAAAGGAATCGTCCATGCCGTCAATAATGTCAGTCTAAAGGTCGAAAAAGGAGATATCTATGGGATCGTCGGATTTAGCGGCGCCGGGAAAAGTACGTTGATCCGAACCGTAAATCTACTCCAAAAACCCACGTCAGGTGAAGTCCTCATTCACGACCGAGATATCACAAAATTGGACGATCGGGAACTTAGAGAGCAACGACAAAAGATCGGAATGATCTTTCAGCATTTTAATCTGCTCAAATCAAAAAATGTCTTTGATAATGTCTATTTCCCCTTGAAGCTGAGCAAGATCTCCGATGAGGATAAAACAAAAAAAGTGAGAGAACTTCTCGCACTGGTAGGACTTTCCGATAAAGAAAAAGCCTATCCATCCCAACTCTCCGGAGGTCAAAAACAGCGAGTCGCTATAGCAAGAGCACTCGCGAGCGATCCGCAGATCCTGTTATGTGACGAAGCGACTTCCGCACTCGATCCGCAAACGACCGATGAAGTGTTGAAGCTTCTCAAAAAACTAAATACTACTTTGGGGCTGACGATACTTTTGATCACACATGAAATGCAAGTGGTAAAGGATATCTGTAATAAGGTAGCGGTCATGGAGAATGGAGAGATCATCGAGAAAGGCAGCATCGTCGAAGTATTCTCAAATCCACAAAAACCACTGACAAGGTCCTTTATCAACACAGCGACACAGATCGACTCCGCACTGGAAAAAGTTCTAAATCATAAATCCGTACTCCATTTGGATCCAAAGGATATCTTAGCAAGGGTCTCCTATGTTGGAGAAAGCACCAGCCAGCCGATCATCGCAACATTGCAAAACAATTTCAATGTGACGACCAATATTCTATCCGGCAGCATCGAATTTCTACAAGATATTCCTGTCGGTTCCCTGGTGGTAAGTTTTTCCGGAGAGGAAGATGATAAGAAAGCGGCGCTTCAGTATCTAAAAGAAAAGAAAGTCGGTGTAGAGATCATCGACCAATCCACAAAGCAAATTTCTTTACGGCGTACAGATGATGAGATCAAGATCTCTGAGGATGCAGACAAGCAATCGATCAGTGTACCATCCACAAAGAAAAAGAAAGCAGACAAAAAGCCGATGCTTGCCCAATTATTAGAATCAGGAGGTAACGCATGATGCATTATTTTCAACATGCTATCGAGCTGAAAGAGATGTTCTTGCAGGAAACGCTCGCAACGATCTACATGGTTTTGGTCACATCGATCATTGCAGGGATCTTCGGCATCCTGATCGGAGTACTTCTTGCGATCACAGAGGACGGAGCGATCAAGCAGAGCCCTAAATTTCATTCCGTATTGGATAAGATCGTAAATATCGGACGATCCCTTCCATTTGTAATTATGCTGGCGATCATCGCCCCCGTTACAAGATTGATCGTAGGAACAACGATCGGAAATACTGCAGCGATCGTGCCTCTCGTCGCAGGAACCGTTCCATTTTACGCAAGACAGGTCCAAAATGCATTATCCGAAGTAGATAAAGGTGTTATCGAAGCAGCTCAATCGATGGGTTTTGGAACAAGACATATCATAACAAATGTCTATCTGTCCGAAGCGAAAGAAGGACTGATCCGAGCAGGTGCGGTGACTGTTATCAGCTTGGTCGGTCTGACCGCAATGGCAGGAGCCATAGGTGCCGGCGGATTGGGCAAAATGGCATTGAGTTATGGATACAATCGCTTACACGATGATGTGACATTGGTTGCGACCGTATTGATACTATTGCTGGTTTTTGTTATCCAGGCGATCGCAAACCTTGCGATCCGTTTGGTAAAGCACTAGGATCAATAGGTCATTCTAACAATACATCAGAGGATATATCGAATCACAAGAAACATAAAATTTATTTCGGTCATACACCCACAAGGGTCGACATAAAATTATAATAAGGAAGGGCGGGAAAATCCCGAAAGGTCATGAAAATGAAAAAGCTTACAAAATTATTTGCACTATTTACGATCACTGCACTTGCATTAACTGCTTGCGGCTCAAAAACAAACGAAACAGCAGGCGGCGATTCACCTTCAACCGAGCCGACCAAGGTTAGAGTCGGTGTTGTAGGAACAAACGAAGAAGAAGTATGGAAACATGTGAAAGAAAAAGTAGCTGCAGAAAACATCGATCTTGAGGTCGTAGTATTTACTGATTACAACCAGCCAAATGATGCACTTGCAAACGGAGATGTTGAGCTGAATGCATTCCAGCATTATATTTTCTTGGAAAGCTACAATACTGAAAGAAAAGCCAATTTGACCGTGATCGGTGAAACGATCATTTCTCCATTGGGACTATACTCTCAAAAGATCAAAGACGTATCCGAGATCAAAGAAGGAGATACGATCGCTATCCCGAATGATCCTACAAATGGTGGCCGTGCATTGCTTTTACTTCAAACAGCGGGATTGATTACTGTGGACCCGTCAAAAGGAGATACTCCAACCGTAAATGATATTACTGAAAACAAATTGAACCTAACGATATCTGAGCTTGATGCGTCTCAAACAGCACGTTCTCTTCCGGATGTTGCAGCAGCGATCATCAATGGTGGTATCGCTGTTGATGCCGGGCTGGTTCCTTCAAAAGATGCGATATTCCTGGAGGAACTAAATGCAACCTCCAAACCTTATATTAATGTCATCGTAGCTCGTGAAGAGGATAAAGACAATGAAGTTTACAAGAAGATCGTCGATGCTTATAGACAGGATGGCACAGCTGAAGTGATCGAGAAAGTCACCAATGGAGCAAATATCCCGGTATGGAAACTTCAGTAATTTCGTTTCGAAAGATCATTTGTTTATAGATACCTGTACAGTGTGGATGATAGAACTCAGCATTCTATCATCCACGACAAGATGACAAGTTCTCAGGGAGCGAAAATCCACATCAGCAGTAGATCCAAACAACTCTGCGATCCCGTAAACAGTCATTGCTTTCATTAAGATTTTATAAATAAAAAGAATGAAAAAGCCGAGGTGGACGTGACGTCCACCTCGGCTTTTGGTTTGGATGAATTATAGTTTATCTATACAAGAGTTCCCGTATACAATTAGAAAGTGTTAGGCTTTTAAGATCGGCTTGATCTTTTTGTAGATCCCCATCGTGATGCCCGAGATCACAAATCCTTTGAACAGATTAAATGGTGTGATCCCATAAAGCACTAGAGTCGGCACATCATGGATCTTCGATGTGATCGCAGACCCCATCGCAATGATCGCTTCGATCGGCATTACTTTCGAGTAGAATGGGATCAATATGAAATTATTAAATGCAACTGCAACCAATGTCATCACCACCGTGGCAGATAGACAAGCCAACAGTGCAAATTTCTTTTCTTTTTTGATGCGATAAATATATCCCGCAGTAAGAACAAAAGATGCTCCTACCAAGAAATTACCTAACTCACCGACTCCTCCGGTATGTGTATTTGTAATAAATTTTATCAGATTTTTTATAAACTCAACCGCAACACCGACCCAAGGCCCCAATGCAAAAGATGCGATCAACGGAGGAATGTCGCTAAAATCCAATTTCAAAAAAGCAGGTGCAAATGGCAATGGAAATTCAAACAACATCACGATATATGCGATCGCAGATAATACAGCCGTCTTTGTTAAGACATTCGTTTTCGAAAAAGCTTTTCTCTCCATAAAATCCGTTCTTTCTGTGGTTTTGGTTTGCATAATACATCTCCTTTTTATAGTCTTCGATGTGCATCAAAAAAGCCCTGAAAAATCAGGGCATAAAATTTGAAGTCGTCAATCCGACCAAAAAAGGTCAAACGCTCACATCTTCTCTCATCCAGACTTTACTGTCGGTACTTGAATTTCACAAGTTCAACCAAAATGGTTCGTGGACTATACCACCGGTCGGGAATTTCACCCTGCCCCGAAGACAAATTTATTTTAACAAGTATATCATAACGCTAATTTTGATATTTGTAAATCCTTTTTTTGTCTTTTATCAAAAAATTATCTAACAAAGCTTTTTCACTATCAAAAAATATCTTCCCATAACAAAACCCTTTCATTCGATCAGATCAAACAAAAGGGTTTTATTTCAATTTTTAAAAATACACATTCTATTCATTTCTCAAACTTTCTAAAGCAGAAAGCTTCATCGCACGATTTGCCGGAAGATATCCTGCCAAGATACCAACTGCGGTAGAGAACGAAAGACTGCCAAAAGCTAAATACCAAGGGATGATCGAGATGCCAGAAATACCTGCCTCCGGATCCATATACATTCCTTGCATAAATAAATCGGTCAAAAGGAAATTAGCCAATGCGGATAATCCGTAACTGATCAAAAGTCCGATCAAACCGCCAAAAAAACCAATAGCTGCCGCTTCGATCAAAAACAATTTTCGAATATCTTTTATATTCGCCCCGATCACCTTCATGATACCGATCTCTTTTGTTCTTTCATAGATCGACATGATCATCGTATTGGTGATACCAAGTGCAGCAACCAACAGAGAGACTGCTCCGATCCCGCCAAGCACAGCCTGAACGATATTGGACATCTGCTTGACCTCTTCGAGCATATCTACCAGTGAAAAAGTCATATACCCTTTTTCTTTCAGAGTCTTTGCTACATCCTTTACCTTCTCGGTATTTTCCACATATACTTTTGCCTGTTCATATTCCGATTTTTTTAATGTAGAAAATCCGCTTGTCCCTTCGTCTTTTTCTCTTTGTTTGATCAACTCTCGAACATCATCGATATTCATGATCACCGAATAACTGTAATCGTCATTTTCGCTTTCCAAAAGCCCGATCCCTTTGGCATCATGTAATGAATAATTGATCACTTTCCCATCCGCTGTTGTTCGATCCGGGTCTTTAAATCGTTCACCATAATTCATATCTCCCGTGATCTTTACACGAGCGTTGATCACTTCAACAGGAAGTGTATCTTCGTCCTCCGGATAACTGTTGCTGTAAGGATTGTGGAACCATTTCGCCACATTTTTCCCAAAAACGATACCCATCTTATCATTCTTTGTCAGGTAGCGTCCATCCTGCAATTTCAAGTTAAACTGTTCAAAAACCTCCGGTCGTACTCCGATGATCCTCGCCGATGTAACATGTCGTCCGATCACCAGTTTCATATGAGTTTGAACTTCCGGCGTGATCGCTGTAACATAAGGCAGTTTTTCAAGCTCTTTGATCGTCTTATCCGTAAGTTTCGCTTCTTTCTTTTTCTTTCCGGGCTCTTCCTGATACATTCCGCCGGGACTCACTTCGATCATATGCAAGTTTCCCCAGTTTTTGATCTGACTTTCAAAACTCTCACGAAGCCCGATCCCCAGCGAAACCATGACGGTGATCGCAGCCGTTCCGATAATAACTCCGGTGATGGCAAGGATACTACGGGTTTTTCGACGCAAAAGGTTCTTCAAACCCATAAAAAGTATGTCATGAAAATTCATATTTTCACCTGCCTATTCATTCCCAATGTCCAAGCTGTCCAGTTGTTTTTTCTTTCTTTTTCTATAGATCACGATAGCAGCGACAACCACAAGAGCACCCGCTCCGATCGCAATATATTTCCCTTTGCCACCACCTTCAGGTTGCATCATTTCTTCATCCATCATCGGCTCTTCCGGCATCGGTTCTTGTGCAGTGATCGTGAACGGCTTCTCGATCGTGATCGGTTTTCCATTGGAATCTTCAAACGTAAAGATCAATTTTCCGCTGGTCTCGCCGGTATTTTTTGGAATAAATTGTAGATCATATATGTCACTTTTTCCTGCATCAAACTTTCCTGCAAAAATCTTGGTCGATTGAGGAAAGTCAAAATCGCCTTCCGCATGGATCACCAAGTTATTCAGAGTATTTTTACCCATATTATAATATTGAACGGACAGATTGCCCTGCTCGCCGACAAAATACTGATCGGTCGGAACGATATCGTCGATCACCAATCTTCGTTGCTGAATAACAGGTACTGAAATAATATCTTTTACTGAAACGGGATTTCCTTTACTATCTTCATAGCTCATATCCACATTGATCGATACGGTTTTTTCCGGTGCATCCGGTTTTGTCATAAATTCCACTGTTTTATTCAGTGAAGCACCCGGTCCGATCTTATCAATATAGAAAGAGTTGCTGGTGTTATGAGGGATAAAGATGCCTTCATCAGCAGTAAAGGATACCTTGATATTGCGTAGTGTTTGGCCGGTATTCGTATTCTTAAGAACGATCGAAAGTGGGAATACTTCATTCGCAACGACTGCTGAGCTGCCATAATTATAGTTTGTAATGATGATCTGCGGTACGGTCTTGTTCTTATTATTATCACCGGCATTTACAAACACCCCGGTATATTGCACGATACTGCTCGCATCCGTGCCGCTCGTCTCTGCAGTGATCTTGATCGGATAGTTCTGAGATTGGAGCTCTCCTCCACCTACAGCAAACATTTGAACATCAAAAGCTTTTGACTCTCCGCCGGCAAGTGTCACAACAAAAATATTCTTTGTTTTATTGACGATCGGCGCTGTCGGTTCTACCGTGACCTTGATATTTTTTGCTGTGGAAGAACTGTTATTCTTAACAGCAAATTTCAGATTGAAATTTTGGTCAGTAGCTACATTTGCAGGATTTTGGATATTAACGATCTCCAATCGATCTGCAAGAGAAGTCCCTGCATTCACCGTCACATATTCTGTGATCGCAAAAGTCGCCTCTTTGCCTGTCGGGTCTGTTGCCTTAACTGTAAAAGAAAGCGGGACATTACCACCAGTATGACTTGCATCTACAAAAATAGGGAAACTAGCAGTTGCCTCACCCGTTCGGCTCATCGATCCAAGATCTTGCTCCGTAGAAGCATTCTGCAAAGTCATTTTATCGCCTAGACTGATCCCTGCCACTACTTTATTAAAAGGTGCATTGCCGGTATTTTTCATCTTTAGCTGCACAGAATTTGTAGTACCGCCATTCAAACCGCCTTTTGGTGCTACCACCTCAAGTTTCATTTGAGGATTATAATTCACAGTTGGATCCGGTTTATAAGTATAATCCTTTTCTGTGATCGTAGGAAGATTTGGCTTTCCAATATCGTCAGAATCTATTGGTGAAATGCTGAAAACTTTCGTTGCTGTACCTTTGTGGTTTCCACTCCCATCTGTTGCAGTGATCACAAAAGTCAATGACTTTCCTAGTGGAACTCCATTCAGATCCAACTTGAATTCTTGAGCAGCAGATGATGATTCAGCTCCAATAGAAGATATCGTTTGTTTTGTTGGTGTCACATTCCCAGGCAAACTTCCTTTATCAAAGTTTACAACAACATTATTAACAGCTGTCTTTAATGTATTATTTATAGTTACTTTCGCAACTACTTCGGTTTGATGTTCACTCACCCCCGGAATATCAACCGTTACTAGTAAGTCTCCATCCGCCGCAAAACTTTTATATGGGAGCGCAAGTCCCAATACCATAACCATTGTCATCAATCCTGACAAAAATCTTTTCCTCATTGTTTCTACCTTTCCTTGTTGTTTTTACAACTCTTCTCTTATTAAAATCTCTGTCTATCGCCGGATCTAAGATCCTGTTTTCTTTTTATTAGCTGTCCGCGATCTCTTCATGCGGATCAAACTCTTCTCTCGTCTGAACATTGATGATATTGCCGTCTTTGATCGTAACGATCCGATCCGCATAACGAGCGATCGAATTGTCATGGGTGACCAGTATCATCGTTTGCTCATTGGCATGGACACGCTCAATAATAAGATTCATGACCATTTCCGTTGTTTTGGAGTCCAGGTTTCCTGTTGGCTCATCCGCAAAAATGATTTTCGGATCCACTGCGATCGCCCTGGCGATCCCAACCCTCTGTTGCTGACCTCCGGACATCTGTGTGGGCTTTCTGTTTTCATAACCTTTCAGACCGACCTCATCCAATGCCAGCTTTGCTCTCTTTGTTCTTCGCTTCCGATCCATCCCTCTTAGGACCAATGGATATTCCACATTTTCAAGTGCCGTAAGCATTGGAAGAAGATTGTATGCCTGAAAGATAAATCCGATATTCTTCTGACGGAACAAAGTGACCTGCTCCTCAGAAAGCTTGTGGATCGGCACATTTCCAATATTGATCTCACCGCGAGTCGGTTTTTCCAGCCCTGCCACCATATTCAAAAAAGTGGATTTACCGGAACCGGATTTTCCCAAAAAACAAATGATCTCACCGCGGTAAATATCTAAGCTGATATCATCAAGCGCAACCACTCGCTCTTCACCCATGCGATACACCTTGCGCACATGTTTTATTTCAATAAGAGGTTTTTCTTTTGTCGAAATAACGATCCCTCCTTTCATCTGTAAAAAATTATATACCAATTTATTAAAAAAATAGTTACAAAAAAGTTAAATTTTTCTTAAGTATATTCCGTAAAGATCAATGTATATGAACAAAAAAATTTTTTGAGGATGAATAAAGAATTTGATCGCTTAAAACAAAAGTTGATATCTATAAATAAATTTGAAAACTGACTCATCCGAAGTAACATTTCTTCCAATAAGTCAGTTTTAAATCAACTTATTCTCTTGTATCAAGATCCAAACTCTCTGAAGCTTTTTCAAGCTCTTACAAGCGGATCAGATCATATTCTCGGCTTCCCATACCAATCTCCTCGGCATATTCAATGATACGCTCTGCACGAACATGTTTATGGATCTCTTGAAACGGGTCATACCCTACCTGTTTGATCACAAGATCAAGACAGGCTTGCTCCAATGCGACCGGATCCAAGCTGGCAAGTAATCCGATATCATTTGCGACCGGTTTGCCCGAATATCCGACGCAATCGCACAGTGGTGTGATATTGCTCACAAAGGTCATATAACCGACCTTGCCTTCCTTATTCTTCACAGAACCGAAAGCATATTCCGCCATTTTCTCAACAAATACATCGCTCTCCGTCTCCCATTCGACATCGATCGCTCTTGTCGGGCAAAGGGTGACACATTCTCCGCATCCGTAGCAGATATCATGATCGATCACAGCGACTTTGTCCACCATTTTGATCGCCTTGACTCGACAATTCGCAAAACAGCGTCGGCATCCGATACATTCATTCGGGTCGACCGTCGGCAATACATCGGAATGCTGCATTTGTTTCCCCGGTGCTGTCGCACAGCCCATCGCCAAATTTTTGAGCACTCCGCCAAATCCTGCCATACCATGCCCCTTGAAATGCGATAGCACGATCATCGAGTCCGCATGATAGATCTCTCCACCGATCTTTACCTCTTGAAAATGTTTGAGATCCACGGGAACATCGACCGAATTTTTGCTGTATAGGCCGTCCGCTATAATGATCGGTGCCCCGACCACCGAATAGGCAAAACCGTTTTCGATGGCAGATTGAATATGATCGATCGAATTTGTTCTGCTTCCGGAATATAAGGTATTGGTGTCCGTCAAAAAAGGCTTGCCTCCACATTCTTTGACCTTATCCACGACTTGCCGAACATTGACCGGATGGAGGTAGGTGATATTGCCCTTCTCTCCAAAATGAAGTTTGATCGCCGTCAGTCCATTTTGCTCGATCAAATCACCAAAACCCGCTTTATCAAACATCCTCTTGATCTTTTCAGAAAGGTTGTCTTTCTTAGATGATGAATGATAGTCCGCAAAAAATACTTTTGATCTCGCCATACGATCCTCCTAACATAACCATTGTTTCACGTGAAACATTAACCCTTTTTATATCGATTGAAGATGTATTTGATCTCTTGGATCGTCCAACTGCGGATAGGAAATTTTTCGTTCGACTCCGCCATGATCACATCATATTCTACTCCCTCTAAACGTGATTTTACGATAAAGTCGATCTGCTCCTGAGTGTATTTTTTCTTTCGGCCGGCTCCTCTTTCGTTTTTGATACGCTTTTGAGGATGATCCATGATCTCGATATAGCGTTCAAGGCTCGAGATCGTCGCTTCATGCTTCTTGTTTTCCTCTTCCAGCGCCTGAAAACGATCCAGTAAGCTGTTGATATGATTTTGGAAATCTACCAGTCTTTTTTCTAATTTCTCCGATAGATCCTTTAGCCGCTGGATCTCTTGATCTTTTTGCTCTAGCTGCTCTTTCAAAGATTTTTCCGATTCTTTCGCTTCGGCCAATTCATTTTGTCTCGATTTATATTCAAGCACTAAGCTGTTATGCTTTTCGACCACCTCTTCTGCAAAATTTTTAAGATCGGTATAATCTGATACGATCGCTTTCAAATTCTGGTTTTCCTCTATCAGTTGATTGATTTTTTCTGCAGAGATGTTTTTCTCTTTGGTACTTTTTTTATCCATTGATTCCTCCTTCAGTCAAATATCCGGTACCCGCTTTCCTCACTTAAGTGAGACCCGACCTCATTGATCCTGCGGTCAAATTTCCCGTGGAAATCGGATCCTCCTGTCAAAAACAGCTTGTATTTTTTAGCATATTCCAGAATGATCTTTTTGTATTCTTCGCTGTTTGAAATATGATTGTATTCGATCCCTCGCAAACCATATTTGACTACCCGTTGCACAGTTTCGATATTATTCTGCTGGTTGGGATGCGCTATCACGGCATATCCTCCGGCATCCGAGATCGCTTTTACCGCATCCACTACATCGACATAATCCATATGGAAGAATAGCTCTCCTCCACGGCGAAACATGGTTTCATGGATGGAAGGGAATAGGGATTCCACCTGATCCGAAAGGTAAAGCAATTCAAAGATGTGCTGCTTAAAAATATACCCTTTCGCATGCTCATACAGATGGTCGTAATCGATCTCATAACCTAATTTTTTTAACCCTAATACCTGTTGGTAGGCCTTGTCATTTCTTGCTTGCTTCATTGGATCACAGATCCGCAAGATCGGGTATTCATCCTTTATATTGTAACCTAAAACATGTACGACCTTTCCCGTCTCGTAGTCTCTGGCGGAGATCTCCAAAGCTTTTGTGATCTGTAGACCTGCTTTTTCCGCTTTTTGTTTTTTCTCATCATAGCCGACCAAATTATCATGATCGGTGATCGCGATATGTGTCAATCCTTTGGATACTGCCATCTGAATGATCTCATCCACAGAGTTGTATCCGTCGGAGTATCTTGTATGCAAATGTAGATCTGCTTTCATTATTCTCCTTATCTGTCAGCGGCTTTTACGATCCTTCCTCGTCGTAATTCTCTAAAAAACCTGCTTAAAATGTATGAACAGATCGGTTCATCATAGATGATCGCTTCTGTTTTGCAGGGGATCAGATCATCCTGTAGTATCGGCACCTTGCCGATCACGGCACCGCGTTCTTTGTCCCTTGCACCGATATGGATCGTTTTGATCCTTGCATTGATGATCGCACCGAGACACATCGCACAGGGCTCCAGCGTGACATATAGATCACAACCTTCTAATCGCCAAACGCCAAGTGCTTGGTTGGCTCGTTCGATCGCAAGGATCTCGGCATGAGCTGTTGCTTTTTGAGATATTTCTACAAGATTATGTCCTCGTGCGATGATCTTCCCATCTTTTTCGATCACACAGCCTACCGGAACTTCCCCTTTTTTATACGCCTCATACGCCTCTCGCAAAGCTTCTCTCATAAAAAAGTTCATTATTCCGCCTTGCCCTTTTGTTTCTGGTCTTTCAGATAAGCAAGGATAAATGGCATGATATCTCCATCGATCACCTGCCCGATATTCCCGATCTCAAAACCGGTACGATGGTCCTTGACCAATGTATATGGTTGGAATACATAGCTTCGTATCTGGCTACCCCAAGCGATCTGGCTGTATTCCCCTTGAAGATCCTCGATCTTTTCTTTGTTTTCCTGTTCTTTCAGCTCTACCAGTTTCCCTTTGAGCATTTTCATCGCCATATCTTTGTTGATCAGCTGAGATCGCTCACTCTGGCTTTGCACGACGATATTTGTCGGCAGATGGGTGATCCTTACAGCCGATTCGGTCTTATTGACATGCTGACCGCCGGCACCGCTCGCTCGATAAGTGTCGATCCGCAGATCTTGAGGACGGATCTCCACTTCGACCGACTCATCCAACTCGGGAATCACGTCGACCGAGGCAAAAGAGGTATGCCTCTTGCCTGAAGGGTCAAAAGGAGAGATCCGCACGATACGGTGCACACCTTTTTCCGCCTTAAGAAAACCATAGGCATTTCTGCCTTGGATCTCAAGGGTCACCGACTTGATACCTGCCTCTGGATCCGGATTGATATCGATCTGATTGACCTTAAAGCCGTTGTCGGATGCAAAACGCAGATACATGCGAAGAAGCATCTGTGCCCAATCCTGTGCATCCAGACCGCCGGTGCCTGCATGGATCGATAGGATGGCATCCAGATCATCGTAGTTCCCATCAAGCATCGTATTCAGTTTTAGTTCATCGATCCTTTTCAGCTGAATGGCGATCTCCTTCGCCAGATCCTGCTCCATCGACTCATCTTCCTGAGCAAGAAGGAATAACTCCTGAAGATCATTCGCATCCTGCTCTGCTTGATAAAAGGTGTTGAGGATATCCTCGATCTCTTTGGATCGTCTGGTCATCTCTCGACTCTTCAAAGGGTCTTGCCATATATTCGGATCATCCTGCATCTCTTTCAGGATCTCCGATTTTTCATCCTCCAGTGCATCTAAGTCAAAGAGAACCTCGCACTTCTTCTACACCTTGAAGGATCTGTTCTATATTATTCTTATGTTCAACGATATTTAACATTTATTCTCCCTTACCGCAGCATTGTTTATACTTCTTACCGCTTCCACAAGGACAAGGCTCATTTCTTCCCGTTTTATTCACGCGAACCGCCTGTTTTGGCTTTTGCTCCAATGCATTATCGATGGTTTCTCTCGTTTGCTCGATATCTACGACCTGCTTTCGCTCAAGACGTCTTTGGCTTTCTATACGCTGCTCATTTGCTGCCTGTCTCTGCGCGAACACTTCCAAGATCAGATAGCGTACCGTATCCTCCTTGATACTCTCGTTCATGGAGTCGAACATATCAAAACCTTCTTGCTGATATGCGATCACCGGATTTTCCTGCGCGATCGAACGAAGACCGATCCCTTTTCGCAGCTGATCCATCGCGTCGATATGATCCATCCACTTACTGTCGACCATATGAAGCAATATCACACGCTCCATCTCACGAAAATCGATCATCGGCGTCGTTTTTTCCAGCTGATCATAGTATGCATGGATACGATTTTTCAGGTTTTCACCCAGTGACGACTTGTTTTTAACTTCGTCTTCGCTTACAGAGATCTCCGGTCCAAAAAGATATTTCAAACGCTCATTCAGCGGGATCAGATCCGCTTCACCGCCATTTTCAGGAACATATTTGGAGACTGCTTCATCCACAAGAGAGTCCATCATCGCCAGGATCTCCGATTGAAGATTTTCGCCTTCCAATACTCTTTTTCGCTCCCCATAGATGATCTCACGCTGTTTATTCATAACATCATCGTATTGAAGAACGGTTTTACGAATACCGAAGTTTTTGCCTTCCACTCGTTTTTGAGCACCTTCGATCGAGCGTGAAAGGACCCCTGCTTCGATCGCATCATCTTCTTCCATCCCGATCTTGTCGATCATTCCTTGGATACGCTCAGAACCGAACAATCTCATCAATTCGTCCTCAAGAGAGATAAAAAATCTCGTCTCGCCCGGATCTCCCTGACGACCGGAACGACCTCTCAGCTGATTGTCGATACGTCTGGATTCGTGACGCTCAGTACCTACGATCGCAAGACCGCCGACTTCAACAACCTTCTTTTGCTCCGGCTCCAGTTCTTTTTTCTTTTCAGCGAGGATCTCCTGATACTTAGCCCTTGCATCCAGGATCTCTTGATCATCCGTTGCGCCAAATCCGCTCGCTAAAGCGATCATATGATCTTCATAGCCTAATTTTTTCATTTCGCGGTTGGTCATAAACTCAGGATTTCCTCCCAAGATAATGTCCGTACCACGACCCGCCATATTCGTAGCGATCGTAACCTGTCCGAAACGTCCCGCCTGCGCAACGATCTCCGCCTCTTTCTCATGGTTCTTCGCATTCAATACTTCGTGCTTGATGCCTTTCTTCTTCAACATATCCGAAAGCATTTCAGAGTTTTCGATCGAGATCGTACCGATCAATACCGGTTGTCCGGTCTTGTGGATATCAGCAACCGAGTCAACGACTGCCTTATATTTTGCGCGCTCTGTTCGGTACACCGCATCATTTTGGTCCTGTCGCTGGATCGGTTTATTCGTAGGGATCTGAACGACATCCATCTTATAGATCGCTCGGAATTCATCCTCTTCTGTTTTTGCAGTACCCGTCATACCGGAAAGCTTTTTATACATTCTGAAATAGTTCTGGAAAGTGATCGTAGCCAATGTTTTGGACTCTCTTTGCACTTCAAGACCTTCTTTTGCCTCGATCGCCTGGTGAAGTCCTTCAGAGTAACGACGTCCGAACATCAAACGGCCCGTAAACTCATCAACGATGATGATCTCCCCGTCCTTCACTACATAGTCTACATCCAGTTTCATCAAAGTATTTGCACGAAGCGCCTGATTTACATGGTGATAGATCTCCATATTCGCAATATCCGTCATACTTTCTACATTGAAGAATTTCTCCGCTTTTGCAAGACCTTCATCTGTCAAAGTCGATGCATTTTCTTTCTCATCGATCGTATAATCCGTTTCTGCTTTCAAACCCAAAATAAAGGTATTCGCCTGACTATATAGGGAAGTCGATTTATCTCCCTGTCCGGAAATGATCAGCGGCGTTCTCGCCTCATCGACCAGGATCGAGTCCACCTCGTCCACGATCGCATAATTGAGAGGACGCTGAACCATCTGATGATCATAGGTCACCATATTATCTCTCAGATAGTCGAAACCGAATTCATTATTTGTTCCATAAGTGATATCCGAATTATATGCTTCTCTACGTTGGTTATTATCGATCCCATGAACGATCACACCTGTCGTTAAACCCAAAAATCCGTATAATTTGCCCATCCATTCCGCGTCACGCTTCGCCAGATAGTCATTGACCGTAACAACATGGACCCCTTTTCCTTCAAGAGCATTCAAATAAACGGGAAGAGTCGCTACAAGCGTTTTACCTTCTCCTGTTCTCATCTCCGCGATCTTTCCTTTATGAAGAACGATCCCGCCCAGAAGCTGTACATCGTAGTGGCGCATCCCCAAAGAACGCTTTGACCCCTCTCTACAAACCGCAAAAGCCTCGACCAAGATATCATCGGTCGTTGCTCCATTTGCTAATCGTCCTTTGAATTCTTCTGTCTTTTGTCGAAGCTCCTGATCCGAAAGCTTTTCCATCTCCGGTTCCAGCTTATTGATCTGCTCGACCACCTTTCCCAGTTTATTCAAATATCTTTTTGCTAAGAAATTTTCTAAAAGTCCCAAACTAAAATACCTCTTTTCTTTTCTATTTTTACAAAGCAGAGCCTTGTCTAAAAGCGAACATCAATAAGACCAAACTTACAATTTGGCATATCTCCACAATTAATTTTAACATAATTTGGCGAAAAAAGCTGTAAAACACATAATTTTTTACAAAAATTTTATCTCATTTCAATATTTAAGACGAGATCCAAAATCATTTTGCAAAGCATCTTCCGATCAAAGATCTAAGGATAAATTTTCAAATCGACCTTTTTGTGATATACTATCCATAAGCCCAACAAGGAGGAAGTTATGAAAACCCATAATATTGATCTGAATAAAAAACATTTTACCGAAGCAATGGAAGTGCTCAAAACACATCAAAAAGAAATCGAAAAATCAGGGGACACGATACTTGTTCTGCAAGACGAAACTCGTATCCTGGTGATCTACCGAATGAATACATATCTTTTTCAATATTTAGATCGATTGATATAAAAAAGGTGGACTTCTCGTCCACCTAATTCATTGCTTTGATATATTCCTCTTTAAGCTTTAGCAACACTTTTTTCTCAATTCTCGATATCGTCATCTGAGATAATTCCAATTCTCTTGCGATAACGACCTGCGTTTTATTCTCAAAGAATCGTCCGATAACGATCCTCTTTTCGATGTCATCCAATTTAGCTACAAAACGCTTAATAAAATCAATGTTTTCAATGTCAACAAAGTTTTGGTCATCCTTCCCAAGAACATCCACAAAACTGATTGATGAATCATTATCATTATTTTCCTTCATCAGATCCAAACTACGAATACTGAAAAGTTGAGAAGCCTCCATTGCTTCCATCACTTCTTCTTCCGTAACTTCAAGGTATTTTGCTATGTCCTTGATTTTTGGCACATTTCCCATATCCGATTGTAGTTTTTCTTTAGCATCGTTGATCTTCAGTGCAAGTTCTTGAGTTTTTCGTGGAACTTTAATTGCCCAACCTTTATCTCGAAAATATCTTTTTATTTCACCTACAACGGTGGGTGTTGCAAAACTAGAAAATTCATATCCTTTCGTGATATCAAAACGCTCTACCGCATATATCAATGCGAGTGAAGCGATCTGAAAAATATCTTCATACTCTATTCCCTTGCCAATATATCGTTTCGATAACAGCTCAGCAATATACATATGTCGATTTACGATCTCATTTCTAATTTCGCGACTTCGTTCATTGGCAAATAATATAAAAAGCTCTTTGTTTTCGTAATCCTTAAATTTTTGATTGGCAAATAGTTCCTTCTTTTTACTAGAAGAATTTGACATTAACTATTCCTCTTTCCCTATTTGCTTTCTCATATAAATCGTTGTACCTTTGTTTAATTCAGAGTCGATAATGACTTCATCCATCAGCATCTTGATGATATAGATCCCTAATCCGCCGGATTCTCTTTGATCATTCAGCTCCGGATCTTTCAACGAGGAGAAATCGTAACCGATCCCTCTGTCCTGTATCTCAATTTCCATAAAATTACTACCCTGTGCAAAAAACAGATCGAAATTGGATACTTTGGAATGCTTGATCACATTCGTGCATGCTTCGGAGACAGCAATTTTAACGTCATCGATCTCTTCTATATTAAAACCGACGCGATTTGCTATTGATGAAGCAGTCATCCTCACGACGGAAATATTCGATGAGTCTGTTGGCACTGTCATTCTTATTAGATTTTTTTGATTCATGTCAATCACTTTTACACCCCCATGTTGAATGTATCCTCAAGACAGGTGATTTTGAATACCTTTCTCACATTTTCTTTTGCGTTTAATACTGTAATTATGTTTCCATTATTTTTGAGCTTTTTATAGGTTTGCACTAGTAAACCTATACCCGTCGAATCAATAAATCTAACATGGTTCATATCAATAACGATATCTTTTTTAAGATTTAATCCCTCATCGATAGCTCGTTCAAGATGATCGACCGTATTCAAATCAATTTCTCCGAAAACATTTATCGTATAATCTTTATCTCCTGTTTTAGTGTCCAAAGTGATATTTGACATATACTCTCCTCTTAATAATCTTTACTTTATCTGTCTTTGCATTTATTCTTTCTAAAAACACTGGAATATCCTGCTGACATCAATGCGATAAAACCGATCACATTCGTAATGCTTTTAATATTGGAAGAGATTTCCTCTGTTTTTAGACGGATGGAATCTACATTATCGGTAATCGTTAGGATATCATTTTTTACACCGGAAAAAAGCTCACCAAAACCGAGCGCTGTCACCCGAAGCTTCTTTCCAAAATCGATAATAACAATGAATAGGATCAAAATGCCGATAATGAGAAATACTAAACCCGTTTTCCATATCATAGGAACCTCCTCTCCGATCAGCTCTCTTTTGTAAGATCTGCAAGATCATCAGTAAGGTTTTCTGTTTTATGTTTATTTTTTTTAAGATGATTTTTATCTTGATCTAACGTTGAAAGATCCTCTAATTCTTCTGTCATGGTTTTTCTTGATCGGATATTTTGTCTTGCATTTTTTCTTGCTTGCTGATAATTTTCTTTCAGCATTTCATCCAGATCGTCAAATTCACTGTCCATTGTGGAAGTATCAAATTTTTCTTCATAGAATTCTTTTGAAGAATCATCTTTCTTAAAAATATTTGAAATCCCGGACGAGAAAGAGCTGACCATACCGACCACATCAGTAGCTTTGTTCACATTGGTCGCGATCCCATCGACCTCTGTACTGATATTTGCTGCATTGGTGATGATCGTTTCGATCTGACCGTTATGATCTGTAAGCATTCGATCGATTCTTTTGAATGTTGCTCCCAGATCCCGGATCGTCGTTGCTGCAAAAATACATAGAATAAGAACACCTATGCCCATCAATAAGATCCCTACTTCCCAAATATTCATAGAGAACTCCTTTCTATAGGTTACTTCTTGATTTCATCCACCAAATCTTCTGCGATATCCTTCACCTTGTCTTTTCCGTCTCTTACTGCTCTTTCTGTCGCTTTTTTGGCATCCCGAAGGCCTTCTTTCGAATCATCGATCACATCTTCGACAAAGTCCCCGACATTATCTTTGGCATCTCGAATTGCGCGCTCCGTGTTTTTCTTCGCTTTTTTGATTTCTGACTCAAAATCAAAGTCCTCATCATCAAATAGTTCTTCTACATCTTCTTTCAGATCTTCGATCTTTTGTTTCACATTGCCGTTTTCATCATATTCTTTTGCATAATACTTCGGATTGATGAAATTTTTGATCTCATATTTAGTGATTTTCTTAATATTTCTGCTGATATTATCGATGATTTCATCTTTATTCTCGTAAGCATCTTTTGCTTTATCTTTGATCACTTCGATATTCTCATTAATATTCTCTTTGAGTTCATCACCAGGTTTTTTTGCCAAAAATAATCCTACCGCTGTTCCTATAGCAGCTCCTGCAACAAAAGGTCCAAGTCTCTTTTTCTTATCTCTTGATCTCATTTGATTTTCCTTTCTCAATATAAACAACACATCTTTCTTGATACCGATAAAACCCTATGTCTGATTATTCTTCACTGTCCTCGTTTTCTTCATCACTTGATGTCATTTCTATTTTTTCAAAAGACACGATCTTACTGTCTGCACTTCGCATCAGGCGAACACCCTTGGTGACACGGCTTAGACATGGGATCTCGCTTTCACTCATTCGAATGAGTGTTCCATCCGAATTGACGATCATGATCTCATCGCTTTCAGAAAGCATTCTTGCTCCCACTAAGTTTCCTGTCTGCTCCGTTACATTATAAGTCTTGATCCCTTTTCCGCCTCTTGCCTGTGTTCTATATTCATCGACCGAAGTCTTTTTGCCGTAGCCGTTTTCAGAAATTACCAGAAGATTTTTGCCCTCTTCGACAACCTCCATACTGATGATCTCATCTTCCTGATCCAAACGCATGACAATAACGCCCATCGAATTCCTTCCGGTTTGTCGGATATTCTTCTCGTCGAATGTGATCGCTTTTCCTTTTTTGGAAACGACAACGAGTTTATCGTCCCCGCTGGTTATTGTGGCAGAGATCATTTCGTCGCCTTCTTTGAGGTTTATCGCGATCAATCCGTTTCTTGAACTTCTTCTAAATTCTGACAGCTCTGTTTTTTTGATTATACCATATTTCGTACACATCATCAATTTTTCATTGTCTTCGTTGTTTTTCATCGAAAGAAGGGTCGTGATCTTTTCTTCCGGCTCGAGCGGGATCAGATTGATGATATTGGTTCCTTTGGAAGTACGATTGGATTGCGGGATCTTATACACCGGCATTCGATACAATCTACCGTGATTGGTCAAAAATACCGCCTTGGCATGATTGCTGCTGGTGATCAGTTTCTCAACAAAATCCTCTTCCCTCGTCGTGATCGAGGAGACTCCTTTACCTCCGCGTTTTTGCGCTTTATAGGTATCCACCGGCATTCGTTTGATATATCCGTTATGAGTCAATGTGATCGTCACATCTTCATCTTCGATCATATCGATATCATCGAGATCTTCTTCGGATTCCAGGATCTCCGTTTTTCGAGCATCACCATATTTTTCCTTGATCGCTATGATCTCTTCTTTGATGACACCGAGTAGTTTTTGTCGATCTGCAAGCAAGCTGAGATAGTACTCGATCTTTTCGGAAAGCTGTGTTCTTTCTTCTTCGAGTTTTTCTCGCTCAAGTCCCTGTAATCGACGCATTCTCATATCTAAGATCGCTTGTGCTTGGATCTCCGAGAATTCAAAACGCTCCATCAGTTTTTCCTGAGCATCGTCATAAGAGGATCGGATGATCGCGATCACTTCGTCGATATGATCGATCGCTTTGAGCAATCCTTCTAATATATGGATACGATCTTGTGCTTTCTTCAGATCGAATCGAGTTCTCCGAGTGACCACATCTTCCTGATGTTTCAAATATTCTCGAATGATCCCCAAAAGACCGAGCACTCTCGGCTGACCGTCAACGATCGCGAGCATATTGATCGGAAAGCTCTGTTGAAGCTGAGAATGTTTGAACAGATTGTTCAGCACGATGTTTACATTGACATCTCTTCTCGTCTCGATCACGACGCGGATCCCTTCTCGGTTGGATTCGTCGCGAAGATCGGTGATCCCATCGATCTTTCGATCTTTGACTAGTTCAGCGATCTTTTCTACCAATCGTGCTTTATTCACTTGATATGGGATCTCTTTGATAACGATCCGGTTTTTTCCACCCTGTATCTCTTCGATCTCTGTCTTTGCTCTTTGTATCACACGTCCGCGACCTGTTCGATAGGCATTGAGCATACCGGATCTTCCCATGATATATGCTCCGGTCGGAAAATCCGGTCCTTGCACATGCTTCATCAGATCTTCCACTGTTGCATCCTCATTATCTATCAATTCAACGACCGCATCGATCACTTCTTTCAGGTTGTGAGGAGGGATCGATGTTGCCATCCCTACTGCGATCCCGTTGGAACCGTTGACAAGAAGATTCGGATATCGTGAAGGCAAGACGGAAGGTTCTTTTTTGTTTCCGTCAAAGTTCGGCACCATATCGACCGTTTCTTTGTTCAGGTCACGCAGCATCTCAAGTGCCATCGGCATCATTCTTGCTTCGGTATAACGCATCGCCGCCGCCGAATCTCCATCGATGGTCCCGTAGTTTCCCTGCCCATCGACCAAAGGATAGCGGATCGCAAATTTTTGTGCCATTTTGACCATCGTTTCATAGATCGGTGAATCGCCGTGCGGGTGATAATTACCCATTACTTCCCCGACTACAGTCGCTGACTTACGATATTTTTTGTCCGGAGTAAGTCCCTGATCACCCATCGCATAAAGGATCCTTCTGTGAACAGGCTTCAATCCGTCACGAACATCAGGTAGCGCACGTCCTACGATAACGCTCATCGCATAGCTTATATAGGACTTCTCCATTTCCTCTTTGATCTCGACGTCTTTTACCTTATCTATTATTTCAATCATATTTACCTCTTATTATAAGATCTATTTTGGGATTCGTTAAATATCCAGATCCTTTACATATTTTGCACGTTCGTTGATAAAATTCTTTCTTGGCTCTACCTTATCACCCATCAACATTACGAAAGTCTCATCGCTTGCCGATGCATCTTCGATATTCACTTTAAGCAAAGTCCTATTTTGAGGATTCATCGTCGTCTCCCAAAGCTGATCCGCATTCATCTCTCCAAGACCTTTATATCGCTGCACCTCCGGTTCTGTCGAACCTTTGAGTTCTTCCATCGCCTTCTGTAATCCCTCTTCATCATAAGCATACAGCGCTTTCTTTCCTCTTTTGACTTGATAAAGCGGTGGCTGCGCAATGTAAACATAACCTTTCTCGATAAGCGGTCTCATATAACGGAACATAAAAGTTAGCAACAAAGTTCGGATATGTGCACCGTCCACGTCCGCATCTGTCATAATGACGATCTTATGATAGCGGAGTTTTTCTTCATCAAATTCATCACCCAATCCGCAACCGAATGCCGTGATCATATTTCGGATCTCTTCGGAAGATAGGATCTTGTCCAAACGCGATTTTTCAACATTGAGGATCTTTCCTTTGAGCGGTAGGATCGCCTGCGTTTTTCGGTCCCGTCCGTCTTTTGCAGATCCACCCGCGGAATCTCCCTCGACAAGATATATCTCCGATTTTGCCGGATCTTTTTCACTACAATCGGATAGCTTGCCCGGAAGCGAAGTCGATTCAAGAACCGATTTTCTTCTGGTGAGTTCTCTTGCTTTTTTGGCAGCTTCTCGAGCTCGCTGAGCTGTCAGCGTCTTATTAATAATGATCTTTGCTGAAGACGGATTTTCTTCCAAAAAGGCTTCCACATTCTCAAAAGTTACGGAATCAACGATCGCACGGACCGGCGGATTTCCCAACTTAGTCTTTGTTTGCCCCTCATATTGAGGATCTTCTAATTTCACCGATATGATCGCCGTCAGACCCTCACGTGCATCTTCACCCGAAAGGCTTTCGTCTTTATCTTTAAGAAACTTGGCTTTTCTTGCATATTCATTCATCACACGCGTCAATGAAGTCTTAAATCCCGTCAGATGCATCCCACCTTCGATCGTATTGATATTATTAGCATAAGTGTAAATATTTTCAGTGTATGCATCTGTGTACTGCATTGCAACTTCAACAGTGTAGGTATCTACCTTTTTCTCAAAATAAATGATTTCTTCATGCAGAGGATCTTTATTTTTATTGAGAAATTCCACATATTCGATCAGACCGCCGGTATAGTAAAAAGTTTTCTTCTTCTCTTGTTCCGGTCTTTTGTCTTCCAATGTGATCGAGATCCCCTTATTTAAAAAGGCAAGTTCACGAAGTCTATGCTCCAAAGTCTCATATTTATAAATCGTTTCATCAAAAATCGTTTCATCCGGTGAAAAAATAACCATCGTTCCTGTTTCATCCGTTTCACCAACAATATGAATTTCTCCAAGAGATTCGCCTCGGCTAAATTCTTGACGATGAATTTTTCCATCACGTTTAATCTCAGCGACAAGACTTTTGGATAATGCGTTGACGACCGAAACACCGACACCGTGCAGACCTCCGGATACCTTATAACCTCCGGCTCCAAATTTTCCTCCGGCATGAAGTACCGTCAAAACAGTCTCCAAGGTAGTTTTTCCTGTTTTTGGGTGGATCTCGACAGGGATCCCTCGACCATCATCCGTTACCATAATGGAGTTATCCTCCAAAATACCAACATAGATATTCTTGCAGTATCCTGCGAGGGCTTCGTCGATCGCATTGTCCACCACCTCGTAAACAAGATGGTGCAATCCTTTTGCTCCGGTCGATCCGATATACATCCCCGGTCTTTTGCGAACAGGCTCCAAACCTTCTAAAACCTGGATCTGATCCGCTCCATATTCCCCATCGACACGAGTATCTTTCAAATCTTCTACTTGCTCCATGTTGGTCATATCATTTGTCATAATAACTCCTATCCATATCAAAATTCTATTTCAAAACTTAGCACCAGTCTACTCGATAAGACTCGGAAACTGATCCGTTTTTGATCTTGTATTTTTTGGCATCCAGATCGATCGCCACATCCTCCGCCGTTGTAACAAAAGTTTGGGTATGTTTGATCGATTCCAAAAGCATATGTTGACGATGAATATCCAATTCAGAAAAAATATCATCCAGCAATACGATCGGATATTCTCCTTTGATTTCCTTCACCAGCTGTATTTCCGAAAGCTTCAGAGATATCGCGGCACTTCGTTTTTGACCCTGTGATCCAAAACTGCGTAGATCGATACCGTTGATCCTTATATCCAGATCATCCCGATGGATCCCCTTTGTTGTCGTTTTACGAAAAATATCCTTCTCTCGACTCTCTTGCAATTCTTTTAAATAATCTTCCACCGTATCTACTTTGATGCTTTGCTCATATAATACGGACAATACTTCTTTTTGACTTGAAATTTTAGCATGATTGTTTTTTGCAATATCTGCGATCTTATCGATGAATTCTCGACGATAATTGGTGATCTCCAATCCATTTGCGGCAAGCTGATGATCATACACATCCATCAAAACTTCATCCGGATCTTTTGATTTCAAAAGATTGTTCCGTTGTAAAAGGCTCTTATAATAATTATTCAATAAGATATAGTACCTCGGACGAAGCTGGGACAGCTCTCTATCGATAAAATTTCGTCTCTCCTTTGGTCCATCTTTTACTAAACCGAGATCTTCCGGTGAAAAGATCACCACATTGATGATACCCAAAAGTTCGGTTATCTTAGAGATCGGAACGCCATTGATCTTGATCGCTTTTTTAGATCTTGAATCAATGCGATATTCGATCTTATATTCCCTGGTATTATTTTCTACCATCGCTCGTACATAACAGGTTTCTGAGTCAAGCGCGATCATATCTTTATCCTTATTTGTACGAAAAGAACGTCCTAAAGAAAGCATATAGATCGCTTCCAAAATATTCGTCTTTCCTTCTCCATTATTGCCAAAAAAAATATTGACCCCATCATCAAATGAAATATGCTCCTGTTTATAATTTCTAAAACGATTAAGCTCCATTTGCAAAATCCGCATATCGACCTCTAAATCACCTGTACTTCTTGTCCTTCACAATCAACGATATCTCCTTCTCGGAGTTTTTTTCCTCGCTCCTTTGCGATCACGCCATTGACTTTTACCAAACCGGATAACACCAATATTTTTGCATGTCCTCCGCTTTGGGCAATATCCGCTAATTTCAAGAGCTGATCCAATTTAATATATTCTGTATCGATTTTTATTTTCTTCATGATTTTTTTAATAACAAAAATAAATTTCAAAATTATCCACTTTATTATTATACTATAAATTTGCATTATTTACCAGTTTTTAACGAAGATAAAAGGTTAGATATCAAAAAAACTCTATTTCCTTAAAAAATATAATTTTTAGCCATATAACGCGAATAATACATATTTTATCCAAAGAGTAACACTTTTGATATTTATAAGAAGAACAGATCAAAAGATGAGCGATCTTTATTAAAATTTTTGTTCGAATGCTTATAGAAGGATCTAAAATAAAATTATTTATAATACATCTTATTATGATCCGTATAGATAAAAGCTCAAATTTTTCGACTAATATTGATCTATGATCCATTATTACGATCGATCTTTACGATAATGCACACTTTATCATAAAAAAACTGGCCCCGATCAGTAGAGTTTATCTCTCTTTCCGAGGCCAGTAATGATTTGATCTTTCAAAAACTATTTTTCAGATCTTTTTAGTGTAACTTCTTTTGTTTCGTTATTCCACAAAATGTCGATATTTAGACCCAGACCTTTGAATGCTCTTTGAACATCTGAGATCGGAAGGATCATACGACCATTGATCACCATAATATCTGCAGTCAATGCAGTTTCTACCCCATTCACTTTCATCATTTTCTTTCTAATGGTCATTTCGATAATATTCTCTTTCTTATCTTCACCGATATAAGTGAATTTTGCAGTCTTTGTGCTATTGTCATAATCCGCTTTGATACCAAGAACTTCGCCTGTTATTCTTACAGGAAGCATCGTTCTGGAGTTGTGAATGATCGGAGCGATATCCAGTTTTTTAGATACCATTTTGCCATCTTCTCTCATTTGGTAATCTTTAGAGTTTATAACAAAAACTGCAATGGTACTATCTTCCGGTAAAGGAGCTAGAGGAACGATGTTTTCAGCAATCGTGGTTGCAGGAGTGGATGCTCCACCGCCGCCACCGCCTCCTCCACCGCCTGTTGGAGGTTGAGGTGCAGGTTGACTAGGTTGAGTTCCCGGATTTACCGAACCCCCCGGTGTTGAAGGATTACCCGGATTGTTAACGATCGGTTCCCAAACAGCTTTTAATGTGATATTCGATTTGACCGGTGTTTCAAATTTATACTCTTTATCGTCTAATTGCCACTCTTTGAATGTATGACCTTCTTTTGTTGGGTCTTTTGGTTTCTCTACTTTACTACCATATTTTACTACTATAGGAGCTATATTTTCTTTTCCTCCATCAGTATTAAAACTTACTGTATATTCTTTCACCTTATATTTTGCTACTAAATGAAGATCACTAGTAATAGGTTGATTAAAATTATATTTTTCTCCATTTCTAATCATCCAATGCTCAAACTCATGAGATTCTACTCCAAGATCTGGTTTATCTTTAGGTTCTGTTACTAATTTCCCTCTCTCATAGTACTGTTCGAGATCTTTAGTTCTTCCATTACCAAAGCTGAATGTTACTTTGTACAGTTTCTCCCATCTAGCTGTTAATGTGATATTATTTGTGATTGTCTTGTTATCAAAATCAAATAACTCTTCTCCATTATACCAACCTAGGAATTTATGACCTTCTTTTGTTGGATCTTTTGGCTTCTCTACTTTACTGTTATGATCGACTACCTTCGGTTCAACAGTTGATCCACCATCACTATTAAATGTCACTTTATACTCTTTTAGTTTATATTTTGCTACTAAATGAATATCTGCATTGATCGGCATGTTAAAGTCATATTTCTCTTTGATCCCTCCTGCTTTTCGGATCGTCCAATACTCAAATTCATAAGAATCTTTTGCAGGGATCGGATCTTCTGTTGGTCGATTGACTTTTGCATCCTTCTCATAGTACTGTTCGAGGTCTTCAGTTCTTCCATTATCAAAACTGAATGTTACTTTGTACAGTTTCTCATAAGATGGTTCAATTACTAAATTGGATTCTACTTTATACTCTGTTGTAAATTGCATATCTTTTCCTTGAATTACCCAGTTAAGCTTTTTGAATCCTTTTTCATCTTTTAATTCTGGAAGTTTAGATACACTTTCTCCATGTTTTACTTTGATCGTTTGATATTCCGCTCCATCTTTAGTTAAGAATTTTACATTATATTCTTTCACCTTATATTTTGCTACTAAATGAAGATCACTAGTAATAGGTTGATTAAAATTATATTTTTCTCCATTTCTAATCATCCAATGCTCAAACTCATGAGATTCTACTCCAAGATCTGGTTTATCTTTAGGTTCTGTTACTAATTTCCCTCTCTCATAGTACTGTTCGAGATCTTTAGTTCTTCCATTACCAAAGCTGAATGTTACTTTGTACAGTTTCTCCCATCTAGCTGTTAATGTGATATTATTTGTGATTGTCTTGTTATCAAAATCAAATAACTCTTCTCCATTATACCAACCTAGGAATTTATGACCTTCTTTTGTTGGATCTTTTGGTTTCTCTACTTTGCTGTTATGATTGACCACCTTCGGTTCAACAGTTGATCCACCATCACTATTGAAAGTCACTTTGTATTCTATTTGACCTCCACCTTCATTAGAAGAAACTACAGTTTCTTCTGCTTTCGAATCGGTATTCGATAATGCATCCACTGTACTATCATCAATTTTTGATGATAGGGTCGCATCAGAAGCGATCTTATCAGAATTTTCTTCTGCATAAGATCTAAAATCACTTACCGAAACTGACATAACCGTCATGATCACTGCCATGACGAATGACAACAATCTTTTTTTCATTATTATCTCTCCTCTTAAAAATTTTTGTTAACTGTACAAAATTATTATTTTCTTTAAATTTTTTTATATTTTATACAGCTTACGAAAGTTATTTTATCATATATTTATATAAGTAAGAATATTAAATTTCAGTTATTAAAAATGATAAATATATTATTTTTGATACTTCTTTATACTTTATACATAATCCTGTAGTAATAGTCTATATAAAATGTAATATGTTCAATAGTTTCATATTCGTTTCAAAACAATGTTTTGTTTATTTTTTTATAAAATGGATAATATTTTTTACAAAGTAATAAGTTTGGCATTAAAAAAAGTACAGAAATATTTTTTCTCTGTACTTTTTTATAATTTTTAATAAAAATTTTGTAACTAAAATTATAATTTATAAAAAACTGATGATGCTTTTTTCTGATCTTTAGTCTTTTCTTGATCATATTCTTACAGGAAGAAGAAGGTAGGTGTAATCCTCGTCTGACTCAGGCTCTATAATACATGGACTGATATTGGTATTAAAGCTCATATACAAATATTCATCTTCAATGTTACGAAGCGCCTCTGTAAAATAGCGAATATTGAAAGCGATCTCAAGTTCTTTTCCTTCCAGCTCTATTTTTATAACTTCTTCCAGATTTCCTACTTCTGAATTTTTTGAGCTTATTTTTAGATTATCTTCGTTGATATTTAGGATCACGAGATTATTATTGGATACGAGTTGGGCTCTTTCTAGAGAATCTACAAATTCTTTATTTTTGATCTTGATCTTGGTCATAAATTCTTTTGGAATGATCTGCTGATAGTTGATAAAATCTCCTTCCAATAATCTTGAATTGATGATCGTATTATCAAGCTTAAAAGAGACGGAGCGATTTTCGAACAAAAGTCCGAAGCTCTCAGAGTTTTCGATGATCCTCGCGATCTCTTGAAGTGTTTTGGATGGGATGACAACTCTTTTTTCTTCCATATTGAAGCTTGAATTCAGCCTTTTTATAGCCAAACGAAATCCGTCGATGGCTACCATCGAGATCGTATCGTCTCCGATCTCCAAAAGTTCACCTGTCAATACTCCTCTCGCCTCATCATGAGAAGCTGCAAAGTTTGTTTTTTTGATCATATCTACAAAAATTTTGCTGTCGATCAGCTGATATCGATCATCTTCAAATTCTTCGAGTAATGGAAAACGGTTATTTACCATTGCTTTGATGTTGAATTTTGTTCTGCTTGAAGTAATATTTACGATATCATCTTTTCCTACTGTGAATGAAATTTCGTCGTTTGGCAATTTTCTTATAATGTCTGAAAGTATTTTTCCTTCGATCAGGACTTTCCCTTCTTCATAAATATTTGCCGGGATCCTAGTTACGATACCAAGCTCTAAATTATTGGTAGTCATTGTAAGCATATTTTCGGATGCTTCAATGTGTATCCCTTTTAGAACATCCATTAGATTTTTTCCGGAAAGACCTTTTTGGACAATGTTCAAAGCCTGTTGGAAATCTTTTTGTTCAATAGTAAATTTCATCGCTTTCTCCTATAAAAATATAAATAATTTTATTAATAGTAGTAGTAGAGGCTGTTAATATGTGTATAAGTAGCTGAATAACTTTATAGATCTATAAAAGTTATTCTTTTGGTTTGTGGATAAAAAATAGTTCAAGATCTAAATTTTCGGATCCATTTTTAGAAAGCATCAACTGTTTTTCAGGTCATTTACAATATTTTCTATTTTTTCTTTGACATCTCTTTTTTGTTTCATTTCACTGGAGATTTTTGTTACAGCATGCATAACGGTCGTATGGTCTTTTCCTCCAAAATGTTCGCCTATTGCAGAATAGGTGATATTTGGGATATATTCCTTGCTGATGTACATCGCGACTTGTCTTGCGAATGCTAACTCTTTTGTACGTTTTTTTTGATGAAGCTCATCGACATTAACATTGTAGTACTGTGCGACTCGTTCTTTGATGTCATCTACAGTGATCTCCTTGTTTTCTTTCCCGCTGAGTAATGTTTTGAGTGCATCTTCTGCAAATTCGAGTGTGATCTCTTTGTTATATAGATCTGCATAAGCTGATATTCGATTGATCGCACCTTCAAGCTCTCTTATGTTGGATTTGATATTTTTTGCTACATATTCGATCACATTATCCGGTACGGATTTTTTATCCGCCTGAGATTTTTTGCGAAGGATGGCGATCCTTGTTTCATAATCCGGTGGCTGAATATCTGTGATCAATCCCATTTCAAATCGTGATCGGAGCCGATCTTCCAAAGTAGCGATATCCTTTGGCGGTCGGTCGCTGGAGATAATGATTTGCTTTGAAGAATTGTGAAGAGCATTGAATGTGTGAAAAAACTCTTCCTGTGTACTTTCTTTATGCTGAATGAACTGGATGTCATCGAGCAGAAGTACATCGACATTTCTGTATTTATTTCTAAATTCCTCATTTTTATCATCCTTGATCGAGTTGATCAGCTCATTCATAAAGGTTTCAGTCGAAAGATAGATGATTTTTGCGCTTGGATTGTCATTTAGAATTTGATTACCGATCGCATGCATCAAATGTGTTTTTCCAAGCCCCACACCTCCGTAGATAAATAAAGGATTGTAGGCTTTCGCGGGTGCTTCCGCTACCGCATGACAGGCAGCATGTGCAAAACGATTACTGTTTCCGACAACGAATGTATCAAAAGTGTGATTTGGTACAAGATTGCTTTGTAGCGAATTTTTTACCTGTCTGGATGGAGAGTTTCCTCTCATTTCTTCAATATCTGAGATGATCGTGACCGTCATTTTTTTATTCAAAATGGAGTAAAGTGCAAGAGCTATCTCTTTCGTTCTATTTTCTATGACTTCTTTATAAAATCCTTCTTCGGTCAATAAAACGATCTCATCATCGCGAAGCGTCAACGGTTCTACACTTGATAATATGTTGATGGCTCCTTTTTTTTGATCTGATGTTGAGTTTAATATATCCAATACCTTATTCCATACTTCCCTAAGTTCCATAGCTCCTCCATATTCAGAAATAATCCCCAATCTACTTTCGTAGATGTAGAAACATTATACCAAAAACTAGATGTGAAATACAACCGCATAAGATCGGGATAAATAAAAATAGAAGTGGATAAGAACTATTTTTCAAGTAAAATCATAAAATATCCCCAGCCTGTTGAAAAGTACATCGTGTATAAATAAAAAATAAAACTACATTTATATAATATAAAATTAGATGGTCAGAAAAAATCAAAAATCAACATAAATTTGTTTTTGTCCACAAAGTTTTACACATATGTGGACAAGTGGAAAAGTCATATAAAAAAATTTTGGGGGAAAATGGATAAAAATTTTTTCATAAAAAAATAAAAATATATCCACTCAAAAAGTGGATATGTGGATAAGTTTGTTAACAACGTTTTGGAATAGATACAACTAAATCAACCGGATCGATCACCATTTTTACCTTTTGATCCGAAGTGATCAATACGACGCCGCCTTCGGAATAGGTGCCGAGTACAAGGACTTTAGACATAAAGTTTGCAATTTGGCGGGGTGGGAAGTTTACTACACATAAAACTTTTTTTCCGATCAAATCGTCTAAAGCATAAAGATCTGTAATTTGAGCAGACGATCTTTTGATGCCGATCTCTTCTCCAAGATCGATACAAAGCTGATAGGCAGGTTTGCGTGCTTTTTCAAAATTTTTTGCCCCAGTATCGTCCCGACACGAATGTCTATTTTCGAAAAGTCTTCAAAAGTGATCCATTCCATCAGAACCTCCTTAAATTTCGCTTATTATACCATCGGAATGAGGCTTTTTATCATACTTTGAAAGCTTTCCACGAGCAACATCAAAGGATGGATCTGAAAATTTCTATATAAATTTATAAAAATAGATAGACAAAAAAGCTGTCTTACTGTATTATTGTCATAGAACAATATTATAAAAATAAAAAATTTTGAGAAGGAGGATCTAATGAGATATTCTTTGAAAAAGAAAATAAGTATCGTTGCGGTGTCTGCGATGATGTTGTTGACTTCAGGATGCGGTATATTGATGCATCCGAGCCGCTCCGTGTTAAATGTAGAAGGTGCGGTAAAACCTCAAGAGATCGAATCTGAAATACCGATCGACTATCGAGGGGATGATGAAGGCAGATTGATCACGGATATCAAAAAGAACATCGAGATCGATCCCACAAATTATAAGAGAGTATTGGTGAAGTCGTATCTAGGTGAAACTTATGTTCGACCTTCTTCATCGGGGCGGCTGGAAGTGCAATTCTATTTGTTACATTCCGGAAAAATGAATGACAAACAAAAGGAGTATTGGGAAAAAACATCGATGAACATCATCGAAAAAAATGGGGTGGTTTATATCGAGCCTCATTTCCCAAATGATATCTACAAGAATTTTGAGCTCTTCTACAATGATTCATTTGACGATGAGCGAAAGGTCATCATCGATATCGGTGTTCCTGAAAATATCCAAGAACTCGGTCTATCAAACAATGTAGGCTATGTCGAGCTAAGTGATATCACGGCAAACATTCGTCTTTCAAATAATGTAGGAGAGGTCGATATCAATAATATCACACCGATCGATTCACTTTATATCTCAAACAATGTGGGCGAGATCGATTGTTCGATCAAGGATCTTTCTAAGGTCCACGAATTGATCAATCTGACGAATGTGGGCGAGATGAGCTTTGATATCAAAGATCAGATAACTCAATATGATCAGATCATATCTTCTACCTTTGGTGATGATACGAGCAGTTCGGACGGTTCAAAGGGACAGAACAAAGAGGATCTTGATCAGATCATCGATCGGATGGAAGAGACGATGAATAAGAGCATCGACTCGGATGATGCCTCATTATTTGAAGATTGGAAAGTGATCGAGCCCAAAGAGAGACCTTTGTTTGTCAATGTTTCAAATGTCGGAGAGATCAATGTGAGAAGATCCAATTAGCATATCGATCAGAGCCTTTGGATTTCGTCAGAGCAAATATCATCCATGGTGGATCATAGGCAAAGAGATTTTTGGTAAAATAAACAGAAGCTTGAAGTTTTATCAGGCTCCTGTTGGCGACATCTTTTTAATTTTTTCGTTGACAGGAACTTTAAAAAATTATATAATTGTTTCTGTAATATGCGTAAAAACAGCCTCTATAGTATACTTAAAAGAGGAAAGGTGGTGTTATTGAATGAAAAGAACTTATCAACCAAAGAAAAGACAGCGCAAAAAAGAGCACGGTTTTAGAAAGAGAATGCGAACTCCAAATGGCAGAAATGTCCTTAGAAGAAGACGCGCAAAAGGAAGAAAAAGACTAACTGCATAAAACCTGTGGCCACCCAAGAGCTGTGGCCTTTTTTGTTAGTTTGGGGTATCAAATGAAATTTGAAAGACTCAAAAAGAATAATGATTTTTTAAAGGTGTACAACAAGGGAAAGTCTTATGGCTGCAAGAATTTAGTCATCTACTATCTGCCGAATGGGACCGATCGCTTTCGGAGCGGATTTTCGGTATCAAAAAAAGTCGGCAATGCGGTGATTCGAAATCGGATCCGTCGATATTTGAAGGAATCTTTGATCTTGCTTGAGCCGAGGGACGAAGGTCATGATATCATTTTTGTGGCACGAAAAGCTGCTAAGGATAACAACTTTTTTGAGATCAAACGGTCCGTCCAATACCTGTTTAGAAAAATTGGACTAAAAGTTTATGAAAATACTAAGCAAATGTCTGATATGGATCATCAGATTTTATCAAACGGCGATATCTCCGATAAAAGGACCAACTTGTAGGTTTCAGCCGACTTGCTCCAGTTACGCGATAGAGGCGATCAAGAAGTACGGAGCATTCAAGGGGAGTTATCTTGCTGTAAGACGCATATTGAGATGTCACCCTTTTAATGAGGGAGGGTACGACCCGGTACCATAAGGAGGATTAATTGACACAATTACTAGGATTGTTATTGAAGTTTATTTATGACTTGGTAGGTCATTATGCGTGGGCGATCATCATTTTTACCGTCGTGATCAAATTGGCATTACTGCCTTTGACTCATGCACAAAATCGCTCGATGAAATCCATGCAAGAACTTCAACCAAAGATCGACGAGATCAAGAAGAAATACCCGAACAACCAAGAAAAACAAAGTCAGTTGACTTTGGAACTATACAAGGAATACAAGATCAATCCATTCATGGGATGCTTACCGCTTCTTGTGCAAATACCGATCCTGTTCGGTCTGTTCAAAGTTCTTCGGGATCCGGTTCAATTTGTATTCAATACAGAGGCTGCATATCAGGCAGCCGATCAGGGATTCTTTTGGGTAAAATCGATGTCCCAACCGGATATCATCATGTTAGGCTCCATCGCCGTACCTTTTATCTTACCGATCGTTGCAGCAGTTGCAACCTATATCGACAGTTCCTTGATGCAAAAAGGACAGCCTAAGAACCAAATGACAACGACTATGACCTATATGATGCCAATTATGATTTTAATGTGGGGAAAAAGTTTCCCAGCCGGATTGTCATTGTATTGGGCAGTATCGAATATTTTTTCGATCCTGCAAAAGCAATTTATAAAGCCAAATCTGGCAGCAACTACTCCGCCGGATACCAAATCGAAGGGGGCTAAAAAATGATGAAGTATGTTGAAACTGTAGGAAAGACCAAGGAAGAAGCAGTTGAGGCAGCACTCAAGCAACTTGGTACTACAATCGATAATGTAACAATTCAAACCGATGAGCAAAAATCCGGAGGATTTTTTGGATTTTTGGCCAAAACAGAATATAGAGTAAAAGTTACTCTGATCAATGAAGTTTCAAAAAAAGACAATACCATTGCTAAAACAGAACCGATCCAGGAAACTCCAAAAGCAGTTGAGAAAGAGATCGTGAAAGAGTCTGTAAAACTGGACTCTTCAGAACTTGAAAAAAGAGCAAAAACATTTATTGAAGAAATTTTTGAGTCGATCGGGATCAGCAATGTAGAGATCAATACAAGTGTGGAAGACGATAATATCGTTGTGAAAATTTTTGGTGATGAGGCCTCTCGTTTGATCGGCCGTCGAGGAGATTCTTTGGATTCTCTTCAAATGCTGACCAATCTTGCAGTAAATAAGGGCGAGACCGAATACAGCAGAGTTCTTTTGGATATCGAAAACTACCGATCCAAGAGAGAAGAGTCGCTGAAAAAATACGCAAATAAGATGGCTAGACAGGCTACAAAACAGCGCAGGATACTCAAGCTGGAGCCGATGAATCCTTACGAGCGCAGGATCGTCCACTCATCTTTGAAGGATGATCGCTATGTCAAAACCTATAGCGAAGGAAAAGACCCATATCGCCGTGTAGTGATCGAGCCGAAATATCGACACTAATCATTAAATAAAACTGTTGCAGAATGAGAGATTTTGCAACAGTTTTTTATTTACTGAAAAAGCACAGATCATCAGCTCGATCCAAAAGGCTTAAAAATGAAAAGTTAAATAAAAAGGAAGCTCGAAGGCTTCCGGTTGAAGAATATGTTTAGCGGTCTTTTTATACTAAAATCGAATAAACCTTAGATGAAATCATGATCGTTCTGCTTTGAAGGAACGATAGAATGGTGGGGTCAGTGTTTCCTATAAGGCTGGAAGCAAAGAACGATTATTCAAAATACAAATCGTTGAGAACTTTTTTTAATAAGGTTTAGTATTACATACAAAGTCCAACTTTTTGTGGTCTGATCAAGATCGATTTTTATGATATCATTTTACCATAGATCGGTCTGCTATAAAGATCGGTTTACTGATTTTTAGATCAGACCCTGTTTCTTATTCTATACATTGATGCAAGGTTCCATATCTCTATTAAACAGGATAAGCAATTCGTACGACAGGATCACTCGGAGAAAAGAATTTGATCAGCTCTGCTGTTTGATCGGGATGCAGGAGACAACTTCTGCCGAACCGTCTGAACATCTTGTGATCTTCAGTTCATACCATTTCATCGGGAGCGCTGAAAATTCGCCGATCAACGTAAAGTGAATATCATTAAGGTCGATCTGAAATCTAGATAGGACCCTGCTTTCTTTGAATATTTGATCCGATAAAAAGCCTTGTATCATCTTAGTTTCTGCATGATGTAACAAATAAAAACCTTCACAGATCCTATTTTGCTTCGTAGATAGATTTCTTGCCCGCATCGATTTTTTGGTAAGGAAAAATGAGACGGACTCCAAATATTCTTCATGAAACTCTTCGTGGATCTCCTCGATCGGATCGCCATCAAGATAAGAGCAGAGGATCATTTGATTGACCGTATCGGCAAATCTTCGGATCGGGGAGGTGACATAAGCATAGCCTCCTTGTCCCGCTTCGATATTGAGATCCTTATGCCCGAGATTTTTATGACTATAAGAGGCAGAACCTCCGGATCCATCCTGTATTCGATAGATGATCGGAAGTTTTTGCAAAACCATAAACTTTGAGGCTTCTTTGTTGGCGAGCACCATACATTCTTCGACCATCTGCTCTGCTCTTGTCTGGGCTTTGGATGAGATGATGAGATCCGAGTCCGTCACTTTGATCTTTTTGTTGATGAAGGATAGATCCTTGTTTCGCTTATCGGTCAATTTTTCTGTCAGAGCATTCAATTTTTGGATCATTTCCTGAGTGTTTTTATCATACTTCTCTTGGATCGCCGGATCTTCAAGCCCTTCTCCTGAGATCACCTTCTCCACTTCCTCATAAGAACATTTTATCGATGAACATATTAGCGATCGGTAGATCTTCAAAGAAAGGACATCGTAATGTTGATCCAGATCGATGCAAAAACTCATGGCTCGTCGATTTTCGTTCGGTAACAAAGAACAAAGATCCTCCGAAAATAGAGGTGGCAGCATCCGTATGACACGATCCGGGAGATAGATCGAAGTAGCCCTAGCCTCCGCATCGTCATACAACAGTTCATCCAAGCGTAGATAGCTTGCTACATCTGCGATATGGATCCATAATCGGTATCCTTTGTCCGTTTCTTCTAAAAATAATGCATCGTCGATATCCTTGGTGCTCTCATCATCGATCGTGATGCATCGCTTCTGTGTCAGATCTTTGCGATAATCACAATCATCCGGAAAATCCTCCTTTGTTAGCTCCATAAGCTCTTGCGGAAATTCAAGAGGGATGCTGTTGAGAATGACATTTTCTTCCAAACTCTCTGCCAATTTTTGCTTTAGATCATCTATTTCGATTTCTTTCATATACCCTCCATTCAAGATCATCTACAGATTCCTATCATTTATTTTCTATAGTTCACTTCATTTTATTATTTTGTTTTACATAGATACTCTACTAAACTTTATTAAAAAACGATCATATTTTCACTACGATCCATGAGATCATTACATATCTTTTTTTATATCATTTGAGTAAGCAGAATAGATATGTAATGAATAAGGGAAATAGCAAGGTAAGATGATACTATCAATTTCCTACTTTAATTAAAACATTTATATAATTGAGATCAATCTCATATTTATTTTATCAAAAGAAGACCATATTCACAATAAAAAAGAGATACCTCCAAATAAAAACATTAATTTGAAGAAAGTTAGACAGTGTTAATATCAAAACCTTGGATAGAGGAATATTTCAGTATTCCAAATATCCAAGGTTTTTAGTTTCTCTATTTTAGTTAGAATTTAATCTTCTTAACTCATACAAACTTTATTCAAAAAATATAATGAATTTCTAGCCTTACTGACTTGACGATAAATCGGAAAGACATTCATTTTTGCAATATGATATTTGAATAAGGTAATTAGATAGTATATTTTTACTAATGTTCATCTTTCCATAACAGATCTTCTTCAAGTTCCATCAATTTTATAAGGGAATAGATCGCCTGATTTTCGATCTGAAGATTATTGAGAAATGTCAAGATGATGTCTTTTTTAAATGGTATAAAGAACAATTTCCCTTCTTTTGAGGTTTCCGCACTGCTTTTCGCTTTCAGATAGTCCAATACGGTTTTGTTTGATTTGTAGTAAAATGAGAATTGTTGCACATTTCGTCCTCGGTCTAGCCCAAAAGAAAGCAGTGTCAATTTATCAATTGATTTTTGAACGAATTTGGACATTTCAGATTCAGGATTTTCAAACCCACTTTCTTTATAGTATTTACCTTCTAAATTTAATCCCAGTTCTTCATAATGTTCTACCGCTGCTGTAAAAAAAGGGTTTCTGGAGAGGTGGTTTTTACGAATTGATTCAAATTTTGATACATCTTTTTCTTCTTTTCCTTTTACCCATTCTTTCTTGTGTGCTTTGTCATAGTAGTCTGCACTACCGGATGTGGGATATGTCATTTTATTCGGATCTTCCGATACATGCCATCTTTTGTCTATCAGTAAAAATGGTCGAGGTTTTCCGCTTTCATCCATATCCGCAGTAAGGATCCAGGTCCCGCATCCGGCAAAACTTGTTCCGGTAGTATTTATTTTGAAGTGATCTCCATCGTTTTCCAAGGCTTCTTTAATATAGTATTTTTCCATGTATCGGTAGGATTCTTCACGGATCCATGTTATTAGATCCTGGAGCTGTGTATTGGTAAAAATTTTTTCGCCATATTTATCGATAAAAACTCTACGCGCAGCTTGTGAATTGCAAGTCATCAGGATTTCTTTATCTTCATTAAATTTGCGTTCCAGAGTATCCTTATCATATACAGGTGCTTTTTTTTCACTGTATCCATGGATTTTATGATCTTCAAGTTTTTTACTAGAAGGAGCTATTTTTGAAAATGATTTTCGGATCGTCAATGTAATTTTAGACAATGTTTCCGGATCTAAAGAACCAAAATGACGTTTTAGAGTACCATTGATCTTATGTTGTTCTGTAGGGTCGATGATATTATTGTTCCACAAAAAGCTTTCTTCGGGTGTTGGTCCTTGATGTTGGTCTTGATGGTATATCCAATGCATAAGATAAAGAAGGATCAGACATTCGTTTTTGGTATAGCGTAGGAGCTCCTCTCTCTCTTGAATTTTTTGAGCTTTATTTTTATACCTTGCAGCACAGTCGATTTGCTTGTCGCTCTTTCGATCACGTACAGGTGTAGGCAAAAAACTTTCAAACAGATTTCGACGTGCGTTTCCTGTAAAATAGTCTAAGGTAGCAAATTCCATGATAAATCGTTTATTCTCTTCGTCCCAACTTTTAGATGGATCAAAATGATGCAACACGATCTTTATTTCAGAGGTGTTGTTCGGATCGATGATTTTCTCTTTTGCTTTATGGGCTTTATTGAAATAAGAAATAGCCCAGTCAAAACTGTTATCCGGCATCTGTGTTTCAAGCCGTAAATGGTTCTGGTAGAAATTTTTTGGATCAACAGTTTCTGGAACACTGTCGATAAACTCAAAATCCGTGTGATGGTATTTCCTATCTATCGTTGAATCAATGATCGAAGTGTATGGAATAGCATAGTTAATTCCATCAGGCTTGCAGAAGCAATCCGGATGAGTTTCAATATTGACTGCATATCGATCAAATAATGAAGGATAGTGATCATACACGATCTTACTTGTGTTTTGAGCATAACGCAGAATATTATTGAATTTTTCTTCTGCAAATTTTTCCTGCTTGCTCTTTAACTCTTTACCATTTAATGTAGTTTCGAGTTCCAAACTGTTGTATAGATCGAAATAGATCTTATCATACAATGGTCTAAAAGGTTTCAATTTCTCATTGATTTTTTGGTTTGATCTATCCGTGGATGTGTCATCGGATAAAAAAGCATATTGATACGATGCCGTTCGATCATGAGGAATGGCACTATCCTCATTTTCCGAATTTGGTATTTCATTATTTGCTTCAAGTTGAGGATATTGATAAATCACAAAAGAATCAATACATTTTTTTGTTTCTCCATAATCGCCGTCATTATGACCGCTGTATGGCGAAAAAGAATAGTAGCTCACGATAACCTTGAAAATATCATCCAACCAATTTCCGGTTTGATTATTATAGATAAAATAAGGAATGAGCTTGGAATATACATCTCTTTTTGTCAGACCCGGAATTTGCTCTTTATATGCTTTATTCCATTCGGTCGTTTTCGAAAAATCTTCATCTAGTATTATTCGTACATAATAATCAAAGTATTCCTGTAGAAGGGATGTCTGTGCTACATCCAGATGGATCATCGGAGTATCCAGTGTCAAGATGATGGCTCTAAATTTTTGAAGCTCCTCAAAAGATAGCGAAAATATCTTCTTTTTAGGATAAAGAGCACTATGTTCCGATGATAGAAGATGAAGTATTTTATCAAATTCCATTTCGGGTGATAATTTGACCCCTCTGCTTTTTAGATCTTTCAATATATAATCTTTGAACTGAGCTTCGGTCAATTTATTCCAATGATAGAGCATAACTAAAAACCATGGAAGTTTGCCAAGTAGTGCATCATTCCCGGTCACCAGTTTTCTAAAGTTTTTGAAGAACTCTTTTTCAAGTTCCATTCCTTCTGATCGGAGGCGAAATTTCTTGACATCTTGTGATGAGATAAAAGAGTCGATAGAATCCGAAGAAATATCCTTTCCAAAAAACTTATCCAGATAATCGATCCACTCCTCTAAATTTTTCGGCAGACGATGAGAAGATGGATTATATTTTTTCATATTTTTAATCCATTCAATACAAGTTGATCCCTTGTTCCAAGTTGTAGCTTTCATGCTATTGATTAAAAACTCATCAAGATAAGAGATCCAAAACCCGGCTGGATCTAAATAGAATCGTGAGTTCAGAAGGGATGATTTGTTTGCTTGTTGTTTTTTCTTATGTCCCTCAATATCTTTTGAGAGATCAGAGGATAAATTAAAAATGGGTGCAGCTGGTGTTATAAGGTGATGTTTTTTTAAATTTTGAGGTAGAAAGCCCAAGATGGTTTTTTTCTCTTCAATATTTGCTCCACAGAATTTCAATAAAAATCGATCCCAATAAAAACCCCTGAAGACTTTACCCTTATTATCATCGGGATCCGAAACAGCTGATATAGATTTTTTTACTATTTCTTGAAGTTTGTCATCAGTTAATTTAGATTCCTTGATTCCTATAGATTTTTTATCACGAGTCTTGATCTTCTCCAGATACTTTATTATAAATATTTTGCAGATATTGTTGTAGATCTTTGATAGAGAGGATTCAGTTATTGAGCTTTGAAAAACCTCATTTAAAACATAAGCGATTGCCCGGCACTGCATCAACAAGAGCTCCGGAGAATGCTTTGCTTTTTCTTGGATCTTTTGGGCGGTTTGCTTACTCAATAATTCCATTAGTTCTTTGCGATCTTGCTGGTCGTCGATAACTTTGGATTCAAGCTCCATGCTACCGGAGGCTATTGTTGCTTTAGAATTTGCTTTTGAAACTCTTTTTTTAGAATTTGTTTTCTTCGTTTCTCTCTTTTTCGTATTTGATGTTTTCATAAAAAACCTTCCTTTCATTTTGTAATGATTCCTAAATATTTATTATAAAAAATTATATCATATACTTTCGATATGAGGTGGTGGATTAACATCACCTCATATCGAAAGACATATCGGATGAAAATTTTAAGTAATCGGAAGCCATGAGGTCACTTGCAGTGAGCCATCTTCTCGGGAGTCCAGTTTGATTTTGTACCATTGCTCCGGCGTTGTGTTGAACGCAGTTGCTTTAAACTCACCGGATACGATAAAAGGAATATCTTGAAGCTCAATTTGAAATTTTGAAAATATCCGATCCCTTCTACGAAGTTGCTCCAATAAATAGCCTTTGATAAATCGGTCTTTTTCCGGAAGACCGAGAATAAAATGTCCTTCACAGATCTTGTTTTGATGATTCACCAATGTTCTTGCACGATTTGATCTTTTTGATAATTGAAGTGTAAGATACTCAAGATACGATTCGCTAAATTCTTCCTGTATTTCTGAGATACTATAGCCGTCCAAGTAAGAGTTTAGGATCATGTGATTGACACAGTCCGAAAATCGGCGGATCGGGGAAGTGATATGTGAGTAGCTCTCTCCGTTTGAAGCATGGATCTTCAGCTCTTTATGTCCCTCGTTGCGAGTACTGTAGGAAGCTAAGTTTCCGGTTTTTTCTTGGATCCTAAAAATTACCGGGAGTTTATTTTTGTTCATAAATTGAGATACTTCTCTGTTTGTCAGCACCATACATTCTTCAATGACTCGATGTGACGGAGTTTGTTGGTCTCTTTGGATAACGACATTTTCATCGATGACCGTGATTTTTTTCTTCGGCAAGGATGTTTCTTTGTGTCTTTTATTAGCAAGATCTTTTGTAAGTAAATTCAAATCCAAGAGCATTTTTTGAGTTGAAAGATCATATTTTTCTCGAAGATCAGGGTCGGTCAGGTCTTCTCGGGAGAGTATTTTATCAACTTCCAAGTAAGATGCCTGTATTTTTGAGCATATATGAGATTTATAGATTTTTAGATCTGAGACATTCAGATTCTGATCAAGGTCTATACAAAAACTTATTGCCCGTCGAATCTTTCCGGGTTTTAGAGAGCAAAGGTGTTCGGAGAGTAGAGGAGGGAGCATTCTGATGACTTCCCCGGTAGGCAGATAAATCGAAGTACCTCTTGTTTCAGCCTCTTCGTATAAAGCATCATTTTGTCTAAGAAAGCTTGCAACATCTGCAATATGTGTCCAGAGCCGGAATCCTTTATCCGTCCTTTCAAGAAAAACAGCATCATCAATATCTTTTGTGTCTTCTCCATCGATCGTGATACATCGTTGATGGGTCAAATCTTTTCGATAATCGCAATCATCCGGGAAATCTTCTTCTTTCAGTTCAAGAAATTTTTCGGGAAAATCATATGGGATATTATGTTCCATAATATTTTTCAGCAGGTTTTCTTTCAACTTTTGGTGTAAAGATTTTATTGATTCCTTTTTCATTATGCGGCTCCTTTCATAATTACAAAAACTTTTGGTAAGTGTTTTTGTGATTCTAGCAAGAAAAATTATGGTTGACAATATGGCATTTTGCTATACGGATTTCCACGAATGCCCCGGATCGATTTTTATTAAAGGGTTTAGAGGGGGTTGTCCAAGAATTTTAATCACCTGCTCCAACTGAATAAAAGATGTATAAGATCATTTTGTTTTTTGTTCTGAATGGAAGTAATAATGATATTCTTTAGAACCAGCACTTAACAACAATTTTTTATAGTTTGTCGGGAACGGCGAACCCACAGCTACATTGTTACATCGAAATAGAAATGTACTTATTGGATAGTATGTAAAACCTGGATCGAAGGAGCAAATCATTGGAACTAAAGAGAAACAGAGCAATTTTTGGTAGTGAATACTGATATGAGGGGGTTTTATTGTCTATCAAAGTCGGCTATAATGTGACCAACAAAAAAATTATGACCCTTGACAAAAGAATAAAGCACTCTTTCAAAGAGTACGGGGAAGTATGCCAAGACCCTCACCGGTGAGCATGCCAAGGAAATCTGAAGGGGGTAAGAAGGATGTTATTTGTTTGATTTTATAAAGGAAAGATATGTAGCAACTGAAGGTATCTTGAAAATTTGCCAAGCCGGCTTTAGGTGATAGAGGAAAAATCGTTTTATTGATGGAAAGGGGTTCCTATGAAAGTATTAAAAAAAGTGACCTTGCTTATGATAGTGGCAATTCTTATGGTAGCGGTTTCGGGCTGTGGAAAAGAGAAGGCGCAAAAAAAGACCCATATTCAATTTATGGTCGGAATGAGATCCAATAATAAGCTTCCTGACTTTAGACTTTTGGGAAACGAAGCGAAAGCGGCAACCAAAAGCTTTGGCAGCATTGGTATCATCGTTTTAGATGGAAGCCCTAACCATGAGGAGCAGATCGATGTTCCGGAAGAAAACGGCATGCTTTCGGAAAATAAATTAGACAAGATCGCTCAAGCGCAAGCCGATCGAATCGCTGAGTTTATTGCGACAACAAAAGCGCAGGAGCCGGAGGTAGATATACTAAAAGCATTCCAATTGGCAGGGCCTGCGCTGAGAACAGTGGAAGGAGATCGATTGATCATTGTTTCGGATAGTGGGCTCTCTACGAGTGGACTGATCAACTATTCGGCAAGTTATTTAGAAAAAATCGATCCGGTGGAGGTCGTTTCACGATTGAGAGAGCAGTCAGCGATTCCGGACTTAAATGGTATCCATGTTAAATGGTATGGGCTGGGCGAGGTCAGTCCGCCACAGAAAGAATTGGAACAAAAAAATAAATTGATGCTGAAAGCTATTTGGACAAAGATCTTAGAAGAAAGTGGTGCGGAGGTCGAGATCATGGATTCACCCATTGCATCATCCATTGATGTCAGTTCTTTTCCGCCGGTCCAAACCGTAAATACTATCGCAAGCGACAATGCGATCGTCGAGCGCTACACCGGGAAAGAAGTGATCAAGCTCGATGAAGGGAAGATCGAATTTTATCCGGATCAGGCGGTCATAAAGACAGATCCTGCACAGGTACGGGCAGCGCTACTTCCCGTCGTGGAGTATCTGATCGACAATCCGAATGAACAGATCTTGCTGATAGGTTCTACCGCCAAACCACCCAATGTATCATCTACCTATTGTATCGAACTTTCGCAAAACCGTTGCCGGACTATTCGTGATGTCTTGATAGAAAATGGTGTATCTCCCGCTCAGATCCAATATCAAGGATTGGGCTTCAATAGTCCTTACTATGAAAATGACCAAAGGGAGGATGGCAGTTTGAATGAAATGATCGCTGCAAGAAATCGGGCTGTAGTAATCCTGCCGATCGACCATGAGGTCGCTAGGTCGGTGATGAATAATTAAATTCCGGAAAGGAGTGAAAAGGCGTATAAAATAAAGAGAAAGGAGGCTTTTAAATTGATCTAAGTAAAAGAATGTGGAATAAAGAAATCCGGAATCAAAAAGATATTTTAGGAGGAAAACATATGAGAATCAAGTACAAAATGTCAAAATCAGGATTGGTTGAAATTTTTCAAAAAGGAGATATGTACTCACTGGTCGTTGATGGAGTGATAAAGCAACAATGTAGAGACCAGGGTTATATTTTGGGAGTATATGACAAGTATTGACTATCTTTTAGGTCATAATACTTTGAGAGACCATGGAGCGCTCTCTTAATATGATTTCATTGTGGATGGCGCTTTTTGGTGCCTTGATGGAGGATAGAAGATAGAAATAAATCTTTTAATGATAGGAGGACCAATTTTTTCATAAAAATTAGGGGATTTTTATTTCACGATGAGTAAAAAATCGCCGGAAGATCACTTCTCATTTTACATGCTAGAATAAGCACATAAACAATATCTCATTTTTTATACGAATCTTGTTAAGGGTACGGAGAAGCAACGCAAAAAGCTTTTTACGAAAGCGAGCTTGCCGAGAAAACAAGTGTTTCGAAGAAAGGAGCCAATATGGAATATTACACAGATGAAAGATTGACGAAGAAGATCCGAAAAATGTCGGATAAGGGGCTTAAGAAAACAGCCATTTACCTTTACTTCAAAGGTAGACGTGATGAAAAAAATCATTTGATTCAGGAAGTTGGCTCAACGTGGCAATCTCCCTTTATCGAAGAGATGAGAAAAATGTATAAAGCAAACAGTTCTGCCGTATATAACGAAGTAGATCGACTACTCCTCTATAGCCGACAAGAAAGAGCGAAGCTGAAGCATCAAACGGATGCGATCGATTTCCAAATTGCCCGGCTCAGTGAAGATCTAAATCATTCTGCCACAAATGAAGAGATCCGCAAGAAGATCGAGAGCCGATCCAAGATAGACATACTGAAAAATGAAAAGATCCAATTGGAAGAAGAAACCAAGCGATTGGAGAATATTATCAATCGGATCGAAGCAGAAGGTACCCAGTTACTGAATCGAAGTTTCAATATCTATCAGAAGAACATCACTCGTTATCTACAAGCAGCAAAGAAGACTCTAGATGAAAATCGGAAGGTAGATGAAAAACCGGATAGTACTGCTCAAGAAATCTATACTCAATTTGTTGAAAGATATCATTAGGAGGTTAAAGATGACTTTGTTTAAGAAAAAGAGGGAAGAAGATGTACAGGCATGGGGAGTTTCTGAATATATAGCTGACTTAGAAAAACAAATGATCGCTTATAATGTCCCCAGCCTTTCGGAGGTAGAATCAGATTTGCGTGTTGAGATCAACAAGTTCCTTAATGCTCATTCCAATACTCACGATTTATTATCCTCGCCACTTTGGCTCAAGAACTGGATCCGAAAATGGTTGGATCTTATGTTGGAAGATTTGACGCTGGATAAGATCAATAATGAAACTTTGCTTACAGACCGAAGCAAAGCGAATGAACTGCAGCTCCAACAGGTAGAAAAAGATCTGTTATTGCTCAACGAAGAGATCCAAATGCTGGAAACCATTTTGAATAAATCAAAGGGAGGAATGTAATATGAGAAATATGGAAAGAGAACTTTTTCAGGAAAGAACGAAGCATCTTGATATGAAGTATAAAACGACAGATCTTGTACACAAACCGGGGTTTGTTTATTCCATCATCTTCTTGTTGGCGATCTTTGACATGCTAACGATTTATCAGCCCATAGATAATATCTTTACAGAGATGCAATATATCGTGATTGCACTGTCCGCATTCATAGCAGGGACATTGGAACTGGTGCCGACCATGATTGCGATCACACTTAAAACCGTAAAAGATAAAACATTAAAAAAACGGATCCTGATATCGCTTGGTGCTCTTTTTACCATTGTATTTCTTGGTGTGGGAATCATTAGACTCTCCTCTGCACGTGATATGTACGGGCTTGGAAAATCTTTGAATTTAGGTCAGGCGGCTGAAGAACGATCTCTCAGCTTTGCTCAATATTCGGCGAATGTGTTCCTGTTTTTGTTACCGCTTGTAAGTTCAGTCCTCGCATTTTTATTGGCGTTTTTCCAGAGGAGTATCGAGGAGACGAAGCTATATAAATTGTGTCGCGATAGGCTCAAATTAGAAGAGAAACTTTATTTATTACAACGAGAAAAAGAGTTCATCAGCGAGCGTTACCATCAGCTCATTGAAGAGAAAAAAGCCTTCTATGAGACCTTGCTCGAAAGCTATGAACCCTACCTCATTGAAGTGTGCAAAAATGCCCTTACTCTCCACCTCAATAATGCCAACGCTACCGATCGCATCCTCACACCAAATGAGCTGGCAGTAAATTCTGAAACGAAAGTCGTTTCATTTGACTCTGCACTGAAAAAAGAGAGTAACTAATAGACTCTAAAACTTTTGAATATGAATCTTGAATATTATATAGAGCGTAGCGATTTTAAAACAGTAATATTCATAAACGTGATTTTGAAGGCGACAATGAGGAGTATTCACATACCGAAAAATGAAGATTTATTCAAATAAGTTTAGCTATTCAATCTATATTTAAGCTAAATTTTATTCAAAAAATCACAGTATTTTTCACTTAATACAGGCATAAGTATAAGTTATGATACATTCTTATTTTTGCACATACATCAGAGGATAATATGGTGTCTGTATTTTGTTCAGACTCTCTTTGGTGTACAAGATCCTTATTGAGGAGCGAAGGGGATAGAAATATTTTATGCCATAAAGATTGGGATTCGAATCTTTTTATGGTGTTTGAGATATAAAAAATCGCCGGAAAAGAGGGTCCTTTCTCTAGTGGTACAATTTGTTTACCGGAAGGGGGATCCCTCCCTCCCCTAAATCTTAACAACTGAATAAAGCACTCTTTCGAAGAGTACGGGGAAGTATGCCAAGACCCTCACCGGTGAGCATGCCAAGGAAAGATGGAAGGGGATGATGTTAATAAGGATGTTTAACATTGCATTATCGAAAGATACCGGCAGTTTTTGATAGATCCTGTCGATATTTTTAGAAAGATCGCAGATAGGTTTTTAGAGAAAGGAAAATCAATATGAGAATGATGAAAAAAATCGGAACGGTGCTGCTGACAGCGATGATTCTTTGTGTGAGCGTATTATCTCATCCAAGGGTGGAGAATTTTTCAGAATCGGGATCGGTCCCTGCACAATCAAAAAGGCTCAGCATGAAAAAGAGTGCGGCAAAAACAAAGTATTATATCGCAACGGAGCATGAATTTGAAAAAACATTGCTTAAGAAGATCATTGCTCAGGAGAGTAAGATCGTGATCCCGGTGAATTATAAAAAAATTGGAGAAAAAGGGGTCGATCGGGTATTGGATCGCATCCTTGAAAATCCCGATGTGCTTTCGATCTTTGATGATTGGGATCTGAAGTTTACAAATGGTAGAAATGGGAAGTTTGATTTTGTTGCTAAGATGAAGTATAGCAAGGGGGCAAAAGAGCTGAATCACTATATAAAGAAGTGGGTCAAAGCGAATATCGATCCGAGTATGAGTGATGAACAGAAGGTTCGTGCCATCCATGATCACATGGTGCTGAGCTATGGTTATAGCAAGAGTTTTGAGAGCTCGCAAAATGGAGGATATAGTGTGTATTCTCCGGCATCGCTGATCTATATGAAAAACGGGGTATGCCAGGCGTATTCACTGTATTTTTACAAAATGGCAAAAGAGTCCGGACTGGATGCCCGTTATGTATCCGGAGATGTCCATGATTCGACAGAGGGGCATGCATGGAACTATGTAAAAGTGGATGGTTCATGGTACGCAATGGATATCACATGGGACGATCCGGTGCCGAATGAAGAAGGACGTTTACTCCACGATTATTATCTCAAGAGCGACCTGTTTATGTCCGAGAGTAGAAAGTGGAATCGTTCAAAGTATCCAAAGGCTCCGAATGATCATCCCGGAGTATCCTTAGCTAAGAATGAGATCACCCATAATATTGCTGATGTCGGTTCAGGGGTTGACGATTATGACACGGATAGGTCAGAGATTGCAGAACCGTCGCTGCAGCCCAAAAGCGATGAACCGAATGATTATGCATATATTGAGGGGGCACCCAAAGCGGATCCTCCGATCGGTGCACCGGAAGAATATCCGCCCAATCCTTGGGGGCAAGGGTGATAATGATATTTTTGTGGGGACCAGATCATGCAAAAATCGCCTGTTAGGCATTCGATAGATCATTCGCACGGTTTACCCTCCTTTCTAACCGCTGCGAATAGGATCAGAGGTGGGGAGTTCTTGAAGAGAACTTTCCTTCCTCGCCTTGTTTTGAAAATGGTGGAATAAAAAACGCCGGGAAAAAGATGAAATTATCAGGACTTATAATCAGTGTATTGATAAAGTTTATTTTTGAAGCTCAATGGAAAATTTTATTTGTTGGGAAGTTGAGAAGGATGTAAATATTTTGAAACCGAATGGGAATGTGTTTAACAAATTATATGAGAAAGGAATTTTAAGATGAAAAAGATGAAAGCAATGATGAAGATGTTGTTTAGAAGCCGAAGATGTAGATATTGTGGCTACAATGGAGGCGGATGGAAGGACGATGACCAATGTCCAAGCTGCGGGGAGGTGAATTAAGACAGTATAGAGTTTTTGGAAGGGAGAAGATCGATTATGTTATGTAGTTTGCTAAAAATTCTCCCATAATCAATATGAGGGCAGTACGATTTGTTTGAAAAAGCTGTTGCGCAATCTTTGCAAGTTATGTTTGGAAATGACTGAAAGGCATGGAGTTGTAACAGCTTTTGAGTTTGTTGTCGCCTTTGAGTATTATTGTATGATTTTGCAAGAGTTTGAGAATATTATGGATCCGATTCCGGCAAGATTTTGTTCATACTTTGAGTGGTATAGAATATCTGTGGATAAAAAAGTATGGATCGTAATGATTGAACCTTTTGAAAGGAGCCTTTTATGAAAAATTTTCCGCTACACACAAAGACAGCGATGTCGATCGAGCGATTGATCGACCATAAAAATGGGATCGATCTATCGGACAGGATGTCATCCCGTATGGTGCAGCTTGCATCATTTTTGCCTCAGGGTGAATTTATCGGGTGGCAGATGAAGGTTCCGACAGAAGGGCTTGTAGAATTGGAAACTTTTGGAGGAGCTTCCATCACCATAGAGGATCTGGAGTGGATCATGGAGGCGACTGCAAAGAAGTGGGAGGAGAAAAAGGTCTCTGATCCAATAAAAAAGATCTGTAAAGAAAATGAGCTTTATCATGCAGTGTTATCGGGCGAATTACAACGGCGTGCAGGTTTTTCGGCATCGGAGAACAATAGTTTGCCCGATGCTATCCGTTTACCGGCTCGATTTAGCGATATGTTCGGAAAGATCGTTCAAGCACTTCGTGTTCATGGCGGGATGCTTCGGTATGTTGTTGGTGCAGCGGATGAAAAGGAATGTAAAGAATGTAAGCGATTCTTACAAAAAGCATGGCAATTTCATCCGTCGGAGATGGATAAATACTTAGGGAATCCGGTTCGCTTACGTCTAATGTTTCTTTTGCCTAAAAAAATGTCGATGCGTTTGAAGGCGATATTGTCGGAGGCAACCGGAGTGTCCATAGAGTATGCAGGGAAACTCAAGGAAGAGCACGCTTTTGATATGTGGAACGAACCGATGAAAAATGCACCGGTCGTTGCGGATCACTGTGCGCGGATCTTAGCGCTTGAGCCATTGGTACTGGATGAAGTGATCGTTGGGATCCGAAGTGAAAAAAAGGCTGCAAAAAGATTGCTTGCATGCCATGACAATGCGGTGGATGATCGGGCGATCAAAATAGGGCATGCGACCAATACGGCGGGAATGGAGCAGGAGATCACTTTGACGGATGAGGATCTCAAAAGACATTGGCAGATCGTCGGTCAAACAGGCACAGGCAAATCGACAATGTTGGCGAATACATTGCTGGATGCGATCCTCAAGGGGAAGGGGGTCACTTTTTTGGACCCACATGGAGAGACGATCGATGTTTTGATGCGTAGCTTGCCGTACGAATGTTTGAAACGAATGAGGGTGATTCGTTTGGGCGATAAAGATAATATCGTACCGCTATCGATGTGGAACAGTGAAGATCCGGAAGAATGTGAAGCGGCAATCAGTGATCTGAGTATGCTTTTTGCGGAGATATTTGATCCACATCAACAAGCGATCGTAGGGGCAAGATGGGAAAGATTGTTCACGCTTTTAGCAAAATCTTCGATCGCATTGCTCGGACCGAAAGCTTCTTTTGAAAATCTCATTTATTTAGCACAGTATCAACAAAATGTAGAAAAATTGGCAAGATCGATCAGGAGCAGTCACCCGGATCTATCGATATCGCTTTCGACGGAATTAGGTATGTTGGATCCAAAGGTTTTTGCAGAGGTCAGCAGCTGGTTTGTTTCAAAGTTTCAGCGTTTGACATCAGTACCTCAGTTGAGAAAAGTTTTGGGCAGTGGGGCAAATGCGGTAGACTTTTCAAAGCGAATCGATACGGATAAGGTCTTACTGATCGATCTGGGGTTACCCAATGTAGGGGTCAGTGCGGCACGGATCTTTGGTACCTTGATTTTACAACAGCTTTGGGCTGCCATCAAAAAAAGAAAAAACAGAGATCGGATGCACATCATCGCGTTGGATGAAGCACATCTTTTTCAACATAATCCATTGCCTCAGATGTTTTCGGAAGGGCGTAAGTTTGGGATCGGAATGATCATCGCGCACCAACATTGTGAACAGCTTTCGTCGGCTGTGAGAGAATCACTGGATGCTAATAGCGCAAACTTCTCGGCATTTCGTCTATCCACTCGTGATGCCGTACATGCACATAAAAAATTTAATGATGATCGTCTGCAGTTTGAAATCTGTGCTCTGGATGCATTTCATTCGTTTACGACGATCAGTGTCGAGGGCAAACAGACTCCCGTATTTACGCTGAAGGTCGATAAGCCGATCGTGGAAGAGAATGGGGATCATAATGTCCTATTTATCGAAAAAAGAAGCAATCTGGATCTGGTGAGACCTCATCGCGATAAAAGGCCGCTGACGATCTCTGAGTTACAACACATTCTAGATACAAGGGGAGCTTCAGTAGCGGAGAAAGATTCTGAGCATCAGACATGGGACAGCAATTTTCTGAACCAGTGGCTTAAAGAAAGACGAGAGAAGAGGGCACAGAGAGAGGAAGAGTTCAGGAAGATAGAAGATACTGAACAAAGTGGGGCTCAAGAAGAAGCAAAAGTGAAGGATGAGCCATGTCCTGCTATTGAAGGAACGGAGAACGAATCAACGGAAGGTGAACTGTGGGACGATGAATTCTGGGATGATGAGGAGGTTTTGTGGGAGGGTGAAGACGATGAATTTTGGGATGAAGTTCAAACGCCGATCGAAGAACAGGATCAAATCGTACAATAGGGCGTTGATCGACCGTTCAGCAATACCAACTTTTATAGATCAAAAAATATCGCAGGATCTTTGAGATAAGCTAGAATATTTGTTCTTATTATTTTGGTGGATGATCGGATCTGTCGAGTAGTCCGGAGCATAGCAAAAGCCTTCCGAACGGAAGGCTTTTGATAGAGTGCTATAAATTTTTATCTGATGTCGATAAGATCGATCATTCACTTGGATCCGTATCCATCTTTAGCCAATGGCTTTTACATTTTCACCGGCAGGAGGAGCCAATACGATCTTTTCGTTTGTCTCCTGTGTTTTGGTGGTCAGATCCAGATGGAATTTACCCATTTCCGGGAAGCTGAAGTCCATTGTCATTTTTGCATCTTTATTGTCTGCATCGACGTCCATATTGATCGATGCGCTTTGACCTTTGTGATCTTTCATTGTTGCAGAAAGTTTCAATTCGATGCCGATATTATTGGACTCGACATTTTTTAATACCAGTTTGTAATCAAATGAGGTCAGATCTTTAAGAGGATCTTGGATATATTGATTTCCTATATATTTTGCAAGGCGCTTCGCCAATCCTGCTTTATCCAGTTTCAATTCATAACCGGAACCTGTCTTTACAAAACCGTCATCCCCGAACATCACCTTGAGAACACTTGCTGCATCTTGCACCTGTTGATAAGTTGTAGATCCATAACCATCCATTGCTTCTACTTGAGAGGAAGCAGTATGGTATAGGATCTCGCCCATTGTCAAGTTTTGCGGATTTTGGAGCATTCCTTCGATATATTCCTTATTCATTTTATTGAATTCGCTTACCATAGAGCTGTCGCTCATGCTTAGCCAAGTATTTGTCGGATTATCGGTAAATGCAGAAAGCAGATCGGATTTTACAAAAATCTTTCCATTGTTTCCATCCAGGATCACACGATATTCAGAAGTCATAAGCTGATCAAACAGCTTGATTTCTTCCGGCTGCATCGACTCTGAGATCAGTGGTCTAAAATCGCCCGGATCCAGTTTGAGTTTGAAGGTCCCGTTGAGATTCATTGCTTGGGTCAGCCCGTCGAAAGTGATCTTTCCGCTCGCTTTTCGATTTTGTCCCATCGCAAAGACTTCAAGATTACCGGAAAGATCGATATTTGAACGATAAGTGGCGTTCAAATTTTTTGTACTGCCCTTTTTAAGCAAGGAATTGTAGATCGTAAAATCTTTGTTGATATCAGCGATCAATTTTGCTTGATCATAGATATTTACGATAGAACTGAATTTGGAGTATTCGACCTTCAGTCCGGTCATCGTTGCTACGTCACGTACCGGAATATAGGTCTGTCCTTTGCTGACAAAAGGTGCTGCAGCAAGCGTCACAGACTTTGTGCTACCGTTTTCTGTTAAAGTTGCCGATGTTGATCCTACCTTCATAACGATGGTTTTGCCTGCAACATCTGCTGTGATCTTATTTGCTTTCTTATCAAAGCTTACTTTGCCGCCTAAACCTTCAAACACCGCACGGAACGGAAGCATCGTTCTTCCGTTTCGAACGATCGGCGTTGCATTCAGATATTTGTCTTCGATCTGAACACGGATGTTTCCGCCATCCTCTTCTTCTCCAAGGTCGTCGGTCGATACCTCGATCACGCCATCCGCATAAGCCACGGTCGAAGAATTCAGCTCATTTTGATGGATATCGCTGTACATTACGGAAGAGCTGAACATAAATGCTGCCATAAGTAAGGAAAATAATTTTTTCATAAAAACCTCCCATTATTTAATTGATCTTTTACGATCTATTTGGATTATACCCAAATTTACTTTATTCATCAGTAAGCAATGCAAAAAATCTGTTATGCGGATATCTGTGCTGCAAAATTTGATCCTTAAATTTTCATTTGAATTTTTACAAAATAAGTATTGACATCGAAAAAACTTTACAATATAATTTCGTTATTGATAATTATTACTAATAAAGTATAGTTTTGATTTATAGGAGAATGTTATGAAAAGAGTTTTTGGCATGGTGGAGGTCATATTCGATATATTGTATCTTTTGATCGCCTTTGCAATTGGGATCTACCTTTTGGCAAATCCGTCGGGTCCGATCGTAATGGTCGCAGGGATCATGAGTCTCGTATTAGCCGCAGGAGATTCTTTCCATCTGGTGCCTAGGATCTTGGCGATCTTAAAGAATGATGTCGATCGATATCAAAAGGCACTGGGAGCGGGGAAGCTGATCACGTCGATCACGATGACGATCTTTTATCTGTTCCTATACTATATCGGTGTAAAGATCTATGGGATCCAGTGGATCGGTCTGTGGGGCGTGTTACTGATCCTTACAGCCGTTCGGATCTCCCTCTGTTTGATGCCTCAAAACCGATGGTTGGATCGTTATCCGCCGGTGGATTGGGGGATCTTCCGAAATATCCCTTTCTTTATGATAGGGATACTGGTATCTGCATTTTTTCTGATCAATAAAGGGTCCGTGGCAGGTTTTGAATGGATGTGGCTCGCGATCTTATTGAGTTTCGCCTTTTATCTGCCGGTCGTTTTATGGGTGAATAAAAACCCGAAGATCGGAATGTTGATGCTTCCGAAAAGCTGTGTTTATTTATGGATGCTATTTATGTGCATGGCACTTTTATAGAATGTGGTAATAGTTTATTTGCAAATTTATAAAAAAGAAAGAGGTAAAGATGTCTGATAAGAAAATATTGACAAATGAGGTCGGTGCACCGATCGCGGATAACGAAAATTCCATTACGGCAGGCCCGCGCGGTCCGGTCGTGATGCAGGATGTATGGTTGATGGAAAAGATGGCGCATTTTAACCGTGAAGTCATTCCGGAGAGAAGAATGCATGCTAAAGGTTGGGGAGCATACGGAAAATTCACCGTAACGCATGATATTTCTCAATATACGAAGGCGAAAGTGCTTCAGCCGGGTGCAGAGACCGAAGTTTTCGTTCGTTTTTCGACCGTAGCCGGAGAGCGTGGCGCATCGGATGTGGAGCGTGATATCCGTGGGGTTGCCGTGAAGTTCTATACGGAAGAAGGAAACTGGGATCTGGTTGGAAACAACACACCGACTTTCTTCATTCGAGATGTGCACAACTTCTCCGATCTAAACCGTGCAGTCAAGCGTGATCCTCGAACCGGTCGTCGTTCGCCACAAAACAACTGGGATTTCTGGACATTGCTTCCGGAGTGCTTCCATCAGATCACGATCGTTATGAGTGATCGAGGGATCCCGGCGAGCTATCGTCATATGCATTTCTTCGGAGAACATACATTCTCCTTCTATAATGAGAAAAATGAGCGTGTTTGGTGTAAATTCCACTTCAAAACACAGCAAGGGATCAAGAACCTGAGCAATGAAGAAGCGGCAAAGATCACAGGGATGGATCGTGAGTTCCACGGAAAAGATCTTTATGAAGCGATCGAAGGCGGCGATTTCCCGAAATGGACTTTGTATGTTCAGATCATGACCGAGGAGCAGGCAAAAAATCACTATGAGAATCCGTTCGATATCACGAAGATCTGGCGTCATGCGGAGTTCCCGTTGATCGAAGTCGGTGTGCTGGAGCTGAACCGTAATCCTGAGAACTATTTTGCTGAGGTCGAGCAGGCGGCATTTACTCCGGCTCACGTCGTACCGGGGATCGGATTCAGCCCGGATCGTTTCCTTCAGGGAAGACTGTTCTCTTATGGTGATGCACAAAGATATCGTTTGGGCGTAAATCACAATCATATTCCGGTAAACCGTGCAAAAGTGGAAGTCAATGAGTATCACCGTGACGGAGCGATGAGAACGGACGGAAACTACGGTGGAACAGTGGCATATACTCCAAACAGTGCAGGAACATGGTCTCCGACACCGGGCGTTGCGGAGCCGCCATTGGATCTTGACGGTGCAATGTATCGTTATGATCCAAAAGATGATCCGACCGATGACTGCTTCAGAGCGGGTGGAGACCTGTGGAGAGTGTTGACGGAAGATAAGAAGCAGATCCTGATCGAGAATACGGCGGGAGATATCGCACCGGTCACTGAAAATATCAAATACCGCCATGCCGTTCACTGCTACTTGGCGGATAAGGAGTACGGAGAGAGATTTACAGCAGCGGCAGGACTTGACATCGAAAAAGTAAAAGAGCTTTCAAAACTCGATCATAATGAATTGATCCAAGCAACATTAAAATAAATTTCAGCAGAGACCTGCTCTTCGATCTTTTGGTCGGAGAGCGGGTCTTTTTTTATTTAAGATTGTCGGTATGCGAAGGATTTTTTAAGATCAGATAAACTTTTGGCTGAGGCAGTTGTTTTTGAAAGAAGATCTTCTTCGGTCTGAGAGATCTTTTTTGATCAGATCGGCATTGTTGAAAATTCTTTTGGTTTTGATCGGATCAGCCACATGCTACGCTTGGAGGAAAAGGGATGATGCGAAACGCTCGAAGGAGCAGAGAGATCTTAGGAATTATCTGTGACACATACATAGCTGATGCTGATCTGACCGGATCGGATCTCGTTTACTTTGGGGGTGGTTCGATCGGATGGGGATATGGTATAATGAGGATGATCATTGACGATGTGAAGGCATCGGTTTAGCGACTATTTTGAAGGAGGATTTATGACATTCGATGTAAAAAAGTTTTTGAAAATAAATTTTGGGATCATTCTGCTCACCTCGGGGCTTTATTTTTTTCTGTTGCCCTCTAAGTTGGTAGTCGGCGGGATCAGCGGACTTTCCGTGATCCTGAACCATTATTTCCCTTTGATCCCTGTCGGAGCGATCATGCTCGCATGCAATATTATCTTGTTTGTGCTGGCTTTTATTTTTTTGGGCAAAGAATTTGGCGGTTATACGATCTACTCGAGCTTGATGCTGTCCGCCCTGATCACTCTGCTTGAGAGAACGATCCCGATGTATCATCCGATCGTGGATGATCTTCTGATCAATCTCCTGTACGGGATCATCATCTCGGGGCTGGGGATGGGGATCATCTTTTATCAAAATGCCTCGACCGGCGGAACGGACATCATCGCGAAGATCATCAATAAATTTACCGGAGTGGATATCGGAAAATCTCTGTTGATGTCGGATTTTCTGATCATTGTCGGTGCAGCAGCGACCTTCGGACTCAATCTCGGAATGTATGCTCTGCTCGGAATGTTCATCAATGCAGTGGTGATCGATAACTTGATCGCCGGTTTTAACAAAAATCTTCATATCAATATCAACAGCAAGAGATACAAGGAGATCAACGAGTATATCATCAAGGAGATCGATCGTGGAACGACATTGTATCATGCAGAGGGCGGATTTTCGGGCGAAGACAAAGTGATCATAAGCTCTGTCGTCAGCAAAAACGAATATATCAAGATCAAGAAATTCGCGACCGATCTGGATCCGGAAGTCTTTATGACCCTAAACTTTGTCAGCGAGGTGCATGGATTCGGTTTCAGCAAGTGATGTTGTTTTTCCAAAATGCTATCCAATGATCTTTCGATCATATGAGGTCAAAAATAGTTCAGGGATCCTGAATTGCTTAGAATGTTGTTTTGCAAAAGTTTTGATCTATGCCGATCATTCGCTGATCGAGAAGATCCGATAAGTGGATATAGGATCGCCTGACAGCAAAAAAGATCGGATCGCAAAACGGATACAGCGGACAATTCGCCGGCTTGGATAAAGCGGGATCGGTAAATTTCCGGATCATTTTTAGAAGAAGAGGGATTATGAGACTATGGCATGAAGACCTGATCGGCAGGCTCCCGGCGGCTCAGCTTCTCGGTCAGCATCGAGAATGCTGCGCTTTGCGCGGCAATGGATGGGGACGCAAACATTCGGTGGTGGACTATGTCTTTTTGCATTCGCCGTACAAACTTTTTCTCTACCATCAGCTGATCATGGAGGAGATGATCCGAAGAGGGTACCATGTTTCAAAGGAGTGGAAGGACAAAAATTACAGAGGCAGATCCTGTGAACCCTATGCAGATCTTTTGGAAACGGAAAAAACGAATCCGATCTATGCGGAGCATGATGAAGCCTATCTGGAGGAATGTCTGCTCAATCTGAGGGAAAAGAATATCAAGATCGGCGGACGATAGGGATCATTCGGGCACTATGGATGCGTGAAGATCGCGCGACCGCAGCGTTTGTAAGCTATCCTCGGAACAAGATATCGCTTTGAAGAGCAGGTGCAGAGAGGATCATTTGCCGCTGAAAGATCTGATTTTTATTGATTTGTATGATAGGCGCTTTGAATAAAGCGTCTTTTTATATAGGAAGGACTGCAAAAGGATGACCGCTTACCCGGCTCCAAGGCCTCCATATTTTTGAACCACTTGATCTTACGATAGCGGGTCATGGCATTGCAAATGAAATTCGTCAAACAGTTGGAAGGATCTTTCGAAAAAACAAAAAGATCCACAGATGAAACGAAAAGGTTTCACAAATTTTGATCATCTGTTCTTTTACTATGATATTTCTTGTTCCTATTGAAAAAAGTTGTCTTAGATGTTAGTATGAAAGAAATATTATTTATGAAAACGATCGTCCGAAAAAACGCGTCTTAAAGAGATCAAATGCATATGTTTTTGATGAGGATGCGGGATTTTTGGCAGTAATTTGGGAGGGAATATGAAACCTGAAATCAATAAGAATCTTTCAATTATCGGAGTGCCGCTGGATTTGGGAGCGAGCCTCAGAGGATCGAACCTCGGTGTCGATGCGGTGCGTTATGCGGGACTTAAAGCAAGGCTTGAGCGCATCGGTTACGATGTAAAGGATGAAGGAGATATCGAAGTACGACGTGACGAAGCGGTAACGGTGGATCCGAATCTTAAGAATATGAATGTGATCGTGGAAACAAATCAGAAGCTTTGTGATAAGGTCGATGAAGTGATGAAGGCGGGACGTTTTCCGGTCGTTGTCGGTGGGGACCACAGTATCGCGATGGGAACGATCAAGGGAGTGCTTCACAATGTTCAAAAACTGGGCGTGATCTGGTTTGATGCCCATGGTGACATCAATACCCATGAGACGACACCATCCGGCAATATCCACGGGATGCCTGTTGCGGCGCTTCTTGGAATGGGTGCGAAGGAATTGACATCGATCGGTGGCGAGGAATACAAGCTCAACAAAGAGAATTTCGTATATATCGGATCCAGAGATCTGGATGACGGCGAAAGAGCGGCGATGAAAGCGCTCGGAATGCATGTTTATACGATGCATGAAGTGGATAATATGGGGATCAAGGCGGTGATCGAAGAAGCGATCCGGATCGCATCAAACGGTACGGACGGGATCCATGTAAGCTTTGACATGGACGTGCTGGATCCGAGCATCGCACCGGGAACGGGCACCAAGGTCAAAGGCGGCATGGGATATCGTGAGGCGCATTTCTCCTTGGAGCTGATCGCAAAGACCGAAAAATTGGTCAGCGTTGAATTTGTGGAAGTCAATCCGCTTTTGGATCAGGATAATATGACAGGAAAAACAGCGGTCGCTCTTGCCGGTTCATTGATGGGTGAGTGGCTGATATAATAGCGACGTCCTTGGAAATAAGGAACGTGCTACTGTGTGTATAGATCGCGTTGTGTGGAGCGAGGGCTCGAAGAGCACAGCAGAATTGGCAGGATCCGGCGCATCCGCGGATGCGAGGATCGATGCAAGGAGGTATTATGTTTACAAACAACGATATTGCAAATGCGATGAAGATCAAGCTGGATAAAGTTCTTCCGGAGTATCCGAAGTTTGAGGAAGGCATTCGTCGCGCACCAAAACGTGAGGCGGATCTGACCGAGGAAGAGGTGGAGCTGGCGCTGAAAAATGCGCTTCGGTACATTCCGGAAGAGTTTCACGCAGAGCTGGCGGATGAATTTTTGCAGGAGCTGATGGAACATGGACGGATCTATGGCTACCGCTTCCGACCGAATGAGCGTATCTATGGCAAACCGATCGAAGAATACAATGGTCGATGCGTGGAAGGGAAGGCTTTCCAAGTGATGATCGACAACAATCTGTCCTTTGAGATCGCGCTGTACCCTTATGAGCTGGTGACCTATGGCGAGACCGGGCAGGTCTTTCAAAACTGGATGCAGTATCGCATTGTAAAAAAATATCTTGAGGTCTTGACCCAGGATCAAACCTTGGTTCTATATTCCGGACATCCGGTCGGATTGTTCCATTCAAGACCGGAGGCACCGCGCGTGATCATCACGAACGGTCTGATGATCGGGATGTTTGATGATCTGGATAACTTCAACCGTGCGGCAGCGATGGGGGTCGCAAACTACGGACAGATGACGGCAGGCGGATGGATGTATATCGGCCCGCAAGGGATCGTCCATGGGACCTACAATACCCTGCTCAATGCCGGCAGATTGAAGCTCGGCATAGCGGATGACGGCAATTTGGCAGGCAAACTGTTTGTCAGCTCGGGCCTTGGAGGAATGAGCGGAGCTCAAGGAAAGGCATGCGTCATCGCAGGCGGTGTCGGGATCATTGCCGAAGTGGACGAATCCCGTATCATCACAAGACATACGCAGGGCTGGGTCGATGATGTCGTCAAGGGCGAGAAGGAAGCCTTCGATCTTGCTCAACAATATCTGGCTAAGGGTGAGCCGAGAGCGATCGCTTATCTGGGCAATGTGGTCGACCTGTTGCAATATGCAGTGGATCATAAGATCACGATCGATCTGCTATCCGACCAGACTTCATGCCATGAGCCGTACACCGGCGGATATTGCCCGAGAGGGATCTCCTTTGAGGAGCGTACGAGATTGCTCGGGGAAGATCAGAAGCATTTTAGAGAGCTTGTGGACAAAACGCTTAAAGAGCATTATGCACTCATCAAAGAGTTGGTCGCAAGGGGCACCTATTTCTTCGATTATGGCAATGCCTTTATGAAAGCGATCTTTGATGCGGGAGTCAAAGAGATCTCCGTCAATGGAGAGAATGATCGACATGGCTTTATCTGGCCGTCTTATGTGGAAGATATTCTCGGACCGAGACTGTTCGACTTCGGATACGGTCCATTCCGATGGGTATGCCTCAGCGGCAAAGATGAAGATCTTCGCACGACCGACCATGCGGCGATGGAGATCATCGATCCGAATAGAAGATATCAGGATCGAGACAACTGGGTTTGGATCCGCGATGCAGAGAAAAACAAAATGGTCGTCGGAACAAAAGCGAGGATCCTATACACCGATGCGCTCGGCAGACGCGACATTGCGCTGAAATTCAACGAACTTGTTCGTCGAGGCGTGATCGGTCCGGTGATGCTCGGTCGTGACCATCATGATACCGGCGGAACGGACTCGACATTCCGTGAAACATCCAATATCAAAGACGGAAGTAATATCATGGCGGATCAGGCGACACAGATCTTTGCCGGCAATGCGGCGAGAGGAATGAGCTTGATCGCACTTCATAACGGTGGAGGTGTCGGTATCGGCAAGTCCATCAATGGAGGTTTCGGTCTGGTGCTGGATGGATCTCATCGTATCGATGAAGTCATCAAATCGGCGATGCCTTGGGACGTAATGGGCGGAGTCGCAAGACGTTCTTGGGCAAGAAATGAAAATGCGATCGCAACTTGCGTCGAATACAATGAGATCATGGATGGACAGGATCATATCACCCTGCCATATATCCCAACGGATGAGATCATCAAAAATGCGATGAAAAAACATTATAAAAAATAGAATAATAGATCACCTCAAGGTATGATGTGATCTCCGATCGTTAGATTATCGATCTGACTTTTGGGGGTCAGCTCCGTTTGCCGAGAGGTGATCTTTTGCGCTTTACAGCTTTATAAAGGAGAGTATGGCCCTCTTCGTCCCGAAGGATCCCGAGCGTTTTAGGGAGCTGCTCAACGCTCCGATCTTTTGTGATGATGCAGATCTCTTTTGATCGAGAGTCGATCTTTTGGCGTTCTTCGGCATCGGTTGCTAGGATCTCGTTTTGTTCCGAATATGTTCATCTCGACAGGAGGGCGGGCGATTTCGTTTGCGATCTTCTGCTTTGGTTTATTTAGGCGATCCTGACGAGTAGTGACAAAAAAATGCTTATATTGTATAATAGGGTCAAGATTTTTCAATGGGAGGTAGCTATGAATATTGACAGAGATCAGGCGATCGCGATGCTCAACGAGCTCGTGACCACAGAGCATATCAAGACCCACTCGCTTGCGGTAGAGGCGGTGATGCGTGCATTGGCAAAACGACTTGCACCCGATGAGGTGGATCTTTGGGGGATCGCAGGACTTTTGCATGATCTGGATAATGATGTGTGCGGATGGCAGGAAGATATGAGCAAGCATGGACCCAAGACCGTCGAGATCCTTCGCGAAAGAGGTTTCGGCACCGAAGAGATGTATCGGGCGATCCTTGCGCACAATCCCGCCAATGGCAGTAAGATCACGAATGTCTTTGAAAATGCATTATATGCCGGCGATCCGATCACAGGATTTATCACGGCGATCGCATTGGTCTATCCGGACAAAAAGCTTTCCAGCGTGAAGGTCAAGTCCATCGTAAAAAGGATGAAAGAGACCCGTTTTGCTGCCGGCGCCAACCGTGAGGCGATGTGGTCGATCGAGGATATCGGCATTCCTTTTCCGGAGTTTGCGGAGCTGTCGCTTCACGCGATGGTCGAGATCGCAGATCAACTCGGTCTGTAAAGGAGAGCCGGAGAAGAGGACCGACTGTTAAAGAGAAAGGGATCATTGACAGTGGGTCGATCGAATGAAGGAGAGGGATATGATTTTAATAGTAGGAAATGTTACCGTTCTTTTGATCGCAGGACTGCTGGGAGGTTTTATCTATCTTTGGTTCAAGTTGTGCTGGGTGTCGCTGACAGGATTTATCAAAGCGATGGCACTTTGCCTGGACATGTTGATCATCTTTGTCTACTCGCTCACCGGAGCGCATGAGCATATCACGCAAAAGATCGCAGAAGGCTATTTCGTCTATCTGTGGAATATTGTCTTTGCCTTAGTGCCGGTCATCCTGTATGGCCTGATCCTCGTTGCGATCCATCGCTTTTTCCCGAGGATCAGCAAAGGGGTCAATTTTGTGGTGGTGTTTACCGGCGTGCTGTATGCGATCCCGTTCACCGTTAAGGCATTTACTTATATTTTGAGCGGTTTTTCCAATATCAAGATGACCGATGAGATCACGATGTTTACTAATCAGACGGCCAATGATATCTTGTACTTCATCATCGTGGGTGTCGTGACCTACTTCACATTCAACAAGAGGATGCTTCTGATCGAGCGAACGGAGGAGCTGATCGAAGAAAAGCTTATGCAGGCTTCCTAAAAATGGAAGCGGTCCTTTTTTGAGCGCTATTTCCGGAATCAAGTGTCGGCACACATAGATAGATATTGAAAAAAGTAGATTTTTATGGGATAATGTAAAAGAATTGAATACAAATATAGGTTCTTCGGATGAAATGAGAAGTCGGGTGCAAATCCCGCGCGGTCCCGCCGCTGTAAAAGAGGAGAGCTTTTCGGATCCACTGACGAAAGTCGGGAAGGGAAAATGCTTGATGATGCTTGAGCCAGAATAACTGCCTATATTTGACTCCAATACTCTACGAGCGATAGAGGGAGTGTTTTGACCTGTTCTTGACCTCGCTTTGCGAGGTTTTTTATTGCAAAGGAAGGATGACGATGCGGAGCGAACAAACGTGGCTGGAACTAATGAAGGGAGAGGATGGACAGTTTAGCAAAAGGGTATTGAGCGACGAATGTGAGCAACTGTTTTGGAAAGACTTTCTGAGCAGTGAAAGAAATACGCGAAAAGACGAATATAGCTATGCGATCGAGCGGGAAGTGCTCTCGCTTATTCAAAAAGTGAAGACAAGATCGATCTTGGAGATCGGGCCGGGCTGGGGCAATTACACCTTCGCTTTGGCGGAGCATTGTGAGCAGCTCACCTGTGTGGATCTTTCAGAGGATGTCCTGAAGCTGATCCGCCGACGTGCCGACGAAAGAGGGATCAAGCACATCCGGACCATCCGAAGCCGATGGGAAGATCAGCCCAAGGAGAGCTTTGATGCCGTATTTGCATACAACTGCTTCTATCGGATGCGTGATATTGCAGAAGCATTGCGCAAGATCGACCAGTGCGGTGAGAAACTTGTCATCCTCGGCATGAACAGCGGGATCGATCGACCATGCACGCTTGAGATCGAAGAGAAACTCGGGCTTCGGGTCAAAAAGAGCCGATTGGATCATCGCCGGCTATACGATATTTTGCTCGAGCTGGGGATCCGTCCTCAGAAGATGGAGCTGGATATTTTTCGCGAATATGTATTTGACGATCTACAGCAGGCAGTAGACTACGAAAAGCGATTTATCTTGGAGGAGCACTGCCTGGAGGATGAGATCCGGCAGATCGTGTCAAAACATTATCCTTATATCGAGGGGAAATACCGCCAGTCGCATACTATTTGCGGCGGGCTGATCTTTTGGGAAAAATAAATAGGAGGTACTATGTTGAAGAAAAATAATTTGAAGAGGCTGAGTCTTCTGTTGGTGATGATGCTGGCACTTATTGCGTCAGGATGCGGTCAGAAGGCGGAGCAGGCAGAGCAGCCGCCTGCACAACAAAATGAGCAAACACAGCAGATGGACAAAGATGCGGAGATCGTGCTTGCCGCATATCGTAACTTGGCACCGGGCAATGAGGACGGATACTATTGCAGTAAGATCCTCTATGTTTGGGAGCCTTTGATCACACAGGACGATAATGCAAATCCGGTCGCAGGGCTTGCAGAGTCTTGGGAAATGAGTCCGGATGGCAAGGAATGGACTTTCAAGCTTCGTGAAGGGGTCAAATTCCACGATGGCGAAATGCTCAATGCCGATGCGGTGATCTCAAACTTCAACCGAATGAAGATGGAAGTCAAAAAATCATCCTTCTATCCATTGGATATCGATGCACATTATCCAAATCTCAAAAAATACGAGAAGGTGGACGATCTTACCTTCAAATTGATATTCAGCGAGCCGATGCCGACCTTGCTTTACAATATGGTAAACTTCGGAAGCCCGATCTACAGCCCGAAGAATTTTGACGAAAAAGGAAATTTCAACGGCTTCGCGATCGGGACCGGTCCGTTCAAGATCGTAGAAAACGAGCTGGATCAGCATGTTCTGTTGGAGCGCAACGAAGATTACTATGGTGAGAAAGCGATGGCAAAATCGATCCGTATCAAAGTGATCCCTGATGCAGATACCAGATTCTCCGCACTGAGATCCGGCGAGATCATGGGTGTGATCGACCTGAATGCGATCCCTGCAGCGCTTGCAAAAGAGGCGGAGGCAGACGAAAATCTTGCAGTATCGACTTCCAAATCGACCATGATCCGATTCTTGACCGTCAATGGAAAAAAAGAGCCTTTCAACGATGTCAGAATGCGTCAGGCGATCAGTATGGTGCTCAACCGTAAGCAGCTTGTCGATGACATCTACTTCGGCTACGGAAGTCCGACGACCAATATTTTGAACTACTCGACACCTTTCTACAAAGAGATCGCGGTCGATGAAAATATGGAAAAAGCAAAAGAGCTTGCAAAAGAAGTGCTCGGCGATTCACGCATCGAGGTGAAATATCTTTACAACGCAAAAGAAGCGGCACAAAAAGGTGAGGCGGAATTGATCTCTTCCTGGCTCAAAGAGATCGGGATCGACTGTGTGCTTGAGCCGATGGAAATGAAAAATATGAAAGAGATGATGAAGTCGGGAGATTATGACATTGCAAGAATGCAGCAAGGTCTTTCAAACTCCGAGGCTTCTACGATCTTCAGAAGATTTATGGTAGTGACCGGTGACCACAATAAGAACTACAGCATCGGCTATCAGAGTGACAAAGTGGATGCACTGATGAAAGAGGCGATGGAGAGCATCGATATTGAGAAGAGAAAAGAGCTTTACGATCAGATCCAGGAGATCTCGACCGTCGATCTTCCGATCATCCCGTTGTTCAACGATATGACCGTGGTCGCATATAACAAACAGTTGAGCGGATATGATGCAAAACTTTATGGCATCGATCTGCCAAAAGTTGGTTGGAACAGTTAATGAAAAAATATTTTATCGGCAGAATGATCGCGCTGATCCCTACTCTAGTGGGGATCAGTGTGATCGCCTTTTTTTTAGGCATCCTTTCGCCCGGCAATCCGGCAGAGATCGCACTCAGTCAAGGGGGCTATGAACCCACGCCTGAGCAGATCGAGCGGATGGAAAAAGAGCTGGGGCTCGATCGACCGTATTCCGTACAATATTTGGATTGGCTCGGAAAGATACTGAAAGGCGATCTCGGCAGATCCTATACCAATGGGCGCCCCATTTCGGGAGAGCTTGGCCGTCGTTTGCCAAAAACCATCCATTTAGCAGGTTATGCAATTTTTATGACCTGCTTTTTTGGCATCGGTTTAGGCATCTTGGCTGCCTGGTTCAAAGATACGACGATCGATCGGGGATTGATGATCCTGCTCAATGCCGTCCTTTCGCTTCCGGCTTTTTGGATCGGCCTGATCTTGATCCTGATCTTTTCCGAAAAGCTCAAATTATTACCGACCAGCGGATATGGCGGTCTAAAATATATGATCCTTCCGGCAGTGACGCTCTCGGGGATCGCGTCGGCAACGATCGCTCGTTTGATGCGAGCGGCATTGTTGGCGGAATTCGGCAGATCCTACTATATCACCGCAGTGACGAGAGGGTTGAGCAAAAAGCAGCTCATCATCGATAATGCGTTGCCCAATGCGATCGCACCCATCCTGCCTTTGATCGGGAATTTTTTGGGTGGCGTGCTCGGTGGGACCGTTGTCGTGGAAAGCATCTTCGCGATCCCCGGTATCGGAAGCTATGCGATCGAGGCGATCGGTGCCAAAGATTTTCCAGCCCTTCAAGGCTATGTTCTCGTCACCGGGATCATCTTTGTCGTGATCAGTCTTTTGGTGGACATCGTTGGGGTATGGATCAGTCCGAAGGTTCGATTGGGGGAGGAATAGATGAAAAAAACTGCCAAGGATCTTTTATTTTGGGTGGCGATCGTGATATTGACAACCGTCGTTCTGGTCAATGTCTTTGCGGACTTTATCGCGCCCTATGATCCGAATCTGATCAATATGGACATCAAATTACAACCGCCTTCTGCAGAGCATTGGTTCGGCACCGACTCACTCGGACGGGATATGCTGAGCAGGATCCTTTATGGCGGTCGGGTATCCATCGTTTTAGCATTGCTTGCCACCGGACTGTCGATGGGCTTCGGTCTTTTGGTGGGCGTGCTTGCAGGCTACTTCGGCGGAAAGATCGACTGGCTGATCAGCATCGGCATCAATATTTTTCAAGGCTTGCCCGGCACCTGCTTTATCCTGGCGATCGTCGGTGTGATGGGGCCGGGCGCCAAAAGTCTCGTCATCGCTTTGGTCATCACCTCATGGGCAGGTTTTGCCCGGGTCGTGCGTACCGAAACGCTCAAGGTACGCAAAGAATCCTTTATCGAAGGACTCAAATGCTTCGGCGCAAGCGATATGAGGCTGATCTTTTTCCACATCATCCCTAATATCCTGCCCAATGTAAGCGTGCTTTTCGCTACTCGGCTGGGTCGCTGCATCCTCACCATTTCGGCTCTGAGCTATCTGGGGCTCGGCATTCGACCGCCGACACCTGATTGGAGCGTGATGATCAGCGATGCAAGATTACACTATCGCAGTGCCCCTTATCTGATCATCATCCCGGGAGTCTTTATCTTTTTGGTGTTGTTTTCCATCAATATTTTGGGCGACCATCTGCGTGACAAGACCGATGTGCGCAGTATCGAGGTGCAATAGGAGGTAGATATGAACCATTCGATCGGAGTCGAACATTTGAAGATCGACTTTGTACTCCCTGATCGACGGGTCGAGGTGCTCCATGATCTGTCCGTCTCTTTCCCCAAAAAGAAGATCACGGGGATCATCGGAGAGAGCGGATCGGGCAAATCGGTGCTCGGCATGGCGATGCTCGGGATCCTTCCGCCTTACGCACAGGTGAGCGGAGACTTTTTCTTTGAGGAGATGGATTTCGGATACCGAAGCAAAGAGCAACAGTCCCTGCTCGGCAAACAGCTCGGCTTTATCCCGCAGAGCCCACAGGAAGCGCTCAATCCCTCACGAAAGATCAAAAAACAGCTTTATGAGGCTTTGTCCGTGAAATATAAGAAGGCGGAGATCGTAGAAAAGGCGGAGAGGATCCTGCAAAGCATGGGATTTGCTGATCCGAAAAAAATCCTCGAATCCTATCCCTACGAATTGAGCGGCGGGATGCAACAGCGCGCACTGTCTGCGATCTCGGTATGCTGTGAGCCGAAGTGGATCATTGCGGATGAACCGACCAAGGGTCTGGACAAAGAGTTATGCGATCAGGTCGCAGAGACCTTCGTTCGCTTGCAGGATCTGGGCGTGGAGGGCATGATCGTGATCACCCATGACATCAATCTTGCCGAAAAGATCTGCGATGAGATTCTGGTGATGTATAGTGGACGCGTGCTCGAAAGAGGAAGTCGGGTTTTGCAGAATCCAAAACATCCTTACACCAGAGCGCTGATCGACTCGATGCCCGAACATTCTTTGGAACCGATCCAAGATGCCGATACTTCGGTCGGAGCGGGCTGTATTTTTGCGCCGAGATGTCCCAAGCGGACGGAGCGCTGTTTTGAAGAGATGCCGCCGCTTGTAAAAACAGAGGATGGGAGCGTGGAGTGTTTTTTGTATGAATAGAGAGATCGTATTAGAGGCGATACAGGTACACAAGACCTATAAGAATGCCTTTGGGAAAAATCGGACCGTCGCTTCCAAAGGGCGAGACCTGGTCGTTTATCGTGGCGAAACATTGGGGCTTGTAGGTGTTTCGGGGAGCGGGAAAAGCACAATGGCTAGAATATTGCTCTGCCTAACGCCGATCGATTCCGGTAAAGTGCTTTTTATGGGTAAAGAAGTTCGCCATTTTAGCAAAGCACAGCAACTGGAATTTCGGAAAAAAGTGCAATTTATCGCCCAAAGACCCGAAGAGTTTTTTGATCCCCGCATCAAATTCAACAAGAGCATCAAAGAAGCGGTATCTCTCCTTCGTAAAAGCGATCATTATAAGCAGGAGCTTGCCGAATGGATGCAACAGCTCGACCTGCCCCAAGGACTTTTGGGACGCTATCCGCACCAGATCAGCGGAGGAGAGATCCAGCGCCTTGCGATCTGCCGTGCGCTGATGGTCGAGCCGGAGATCGTCATATTCGACGAGGCGACTTCGATGCTCGATGTATCCACCCAAGCAAAGATCGTTCGGTTGCTCCAAAAGATCAAAGAGGAGCGAGGATTGACCTACCTGTTCATCAGCCATGATCGAGCGCTCATCGATAAAATCTGCGATCGGGTCGTGGAATTGAGCTAAAATCAGATCGGAACAAAATGCACTATAAGTTTGATAGAGCATACAAAATGCGGAACTTCGTAAGGATCTGAGATCGTTAGAGTTTCAGGTCTAACTTTCGCAGGTCGATACACATCCGCCTTTTTGTTTTTGATAATGATATGGATCACTCAGAATCTATTTCTGTTCCGGTGCTGCCATCGATATGTGAATGATCGGATCTTGGGGATTTTTCAAGGATCTTTATCAGATTGTTTTAATATCTGAGCTAATAAAAAAGACAAGTTTTGACTTTCTTTTGCGCAAAAAGAGAATCGAAGCCTGTCTTTTTTTGTTTATTTTTGTTGATCGTCTTTATAGAAATTCAAGAAACTTTGGATAGCCGGTGTTACTTTATGATTTTTATTCCAGATCAAACAGATGGATCTTTTCATCATATGCCCTTCAAAAGGAACTGCTGTTATCCCATAATTTTCAAGAGAAGGGATCTTAGGCATGATCGCGACACCGAGCTGCGCACTGACAAATGCAGCCATCGAATTACACTCATCGACGACAAAAGCAATTTTTGGAACAATGTTGTTGTTTTTGAGAAAGGCCTCTGTTTGATGGTACAGATCACATTTTTTGTTTATGAGGATCATACGTTCTTCCCGCAGATCTTTTGGAGTGATATATTCTTTGCTTTCCAAAGGATGTCCCTTATATACCAGCAGATAAAGCTCTTGCTCGGATACGGGCACATATTCCAGTGAGGAATCGGGACTTAGAGGCTTCGGGGCGATCACAACATCATGAATTCCGTCATGAAGAGCTTGTATTAAGGATTGAGTCATATTGACCTGAAAATTAAAGTGGATGTTTCGGTTGCCCATATGATGATAAAATTTGTCGATGATCTGTGGGATGATATCAAAGCTTACGCTATAGATATATCCTAAATTGATCGAGCCGCCCAAAGGGCTGAGCATATTTTTTATCTGGTTTGTTCCTTGAGCGAGAATATAGATCGCACTCTCGGCATAAGGCAAAAAGGCTTCACCATATTCGGTCAATGAAATTTTCTTTCCCAGCTTTTGAAACAATGGTGCTCCGAGCTCTTTGGACAATTCATTAAGAGCATGGCTCAGGCTTGGTTGGGATACATTGAGATTTTCGGCAGCTCTTGTATAATGGAGCGTATTTGCCGTTTCAATAAAGTATTTTAACTGTTGAAGAGTCATAGATCCCTCGTATTTGATAGAAAAAAAATATAAATAGACACCTTGCTAAAAATAGCTTTATATCAATGAAAAACGTTTGTTTATAAAATAAAGTACATAAATAATAAATAAAAGCAAAGAAAAAACCATAGTTTTTATCTATGAAAATTATACAAAATAAGTATTAGACTTTCAAGTGTTTTTCAGGTATATTTTAGACAAAGGGAATATTCAGAAAATTGAAAAGGAGGATGAGGATGAAGCTTCCAAGTAAAGTGACGATTTGTGAGGTAGGTCTTCGGGACGGCTTGCAAAATGAGTCCAAAATTTTAGAAACTCAGCAAAAATATCAACTGGTTGAAAAGTTGATGGAAGCAGGGGTGAAAGTGATCGAGCTTGGATCTTTTATGAACCCGAAAGCCGTACCTCAAATGGCGGATACGGATGATCTTTACCGGATGGTCTCACAAAAAGAGGGAACCGAGTTTCGTGCACTGGTAGCAAACAAAAAAGGAGTGGACCGGGCTATTGCTTGTGGATGCAAGAAGATAAAACTAAATGTTTCTGCAAGTCTCGCACACAATTTGGCGAATATCAACAAGACGCCGGAAGAATCGGTTGCCGGATTTGAAGAAAATGTTCAGCTTGCTCGAGAGAATGGTCTGGAAGTATCCGGGTCGATCTCGATGCCTTTTGCTTCTCCTTGGGAGGGGCGAACACCGATTGAGCAAGTAGAAAAGATTATTGAAGCTTATTTGCAAGTGGGCGTATCCGAGATCTCTCTATCCGATGCCTCCGGAATGGCTGTTCCCAATCAGGTGTATGATCTATGCACGATGGTTCAAAAAAAATATCCGGCAGTCAGGTGGTGGCTTCACTTCCATAACACGAGAGGCATGGGAATGGCGAATATATTAGCGGCAATGGAAGCCGGGATTACACAATTCGATGCATCCTTAGGAGGACTTGGCGGTTGCCCTTTCGTTCCGGGCGCAGCTGGTAATGTAACGACGGAAGATGTCGTTCATATGATGGATGAAATGGGTGTATATACCGGGATCGACTTGCTAAAACTGATGGATGTTGCGAGAGAAATGCAATATTTTGTAGGTCATGCCACCGATTCGTATGTTCTTAAAGCAGGTCGCTCAAAAGATTTGATAAGATAGTCAGGAGGATTAACAGATGAGTAGAATGAATTCAATGAAAGAAGCTTATGAAAAATTAGATCAAGATCAGATTGCGGAGATCGAAGAAAAATTTGCAAAAGCAGATGCGGCACAAAAAGAATTTGAAAAATGGCCACAGGAAGATATTGATCGCGCGATCCAAGCGATCGCTTGGAAAGTAGCAAATTCAAAAACTTTTCGAGAGCTTGTTTCGATGAGTATCGAGGAAAGTAAAATGGGGGATTTTGTCAGCCGAGAAAACAAGAAATACAAAATACGCGGAGTGCTTCGAGATGCATTAAGACAAAAAAGCGTTGGTATCATCGAGGAGATCCCGGAGAAAGGGATCGTTAAATATGGGAAACCGGTCGGAGTCATCGCTTGCGTTGTTCCTGCAACCAATCCGGACTTGACACCGGCAGGGAATGCGATCTATGCACTGAAAGCGAGAAATGCGATCATTTTTTCTCCACATCCTCGTGCAGTCAAGACGGGAGGAAAAACAATCGAGCTGATGAGAGAAGGCCTTAGAGAAGTCGGTGCACCGGAAGATCTGATCCAAATCCTTGGACAAGGTAAAGCAAAAGTGAATAAGGCGCTTTCTGAGGCTCTTAATACAAAATGTGATCTGGTTATTGCAACCGGAGGTCAAGGTGTCGTAAGACGCGCTTATCATTCAGGAACCCCGGCTTACGGTGTGGGTGCGGGAAATGCGACTATGATCTGGGACGAGACGGCGAAGGAAGATTTACATCAAGCGGCATATAATACGATGCTGTCAAAGACTTCGGACTTCGGATCGGGATGTTCTGCGGATGGAAATATTGTTATCCATGAAAGCATCTATGATCAAGCGATCGAGGAGCTGATCAATGTAGGAGGTTACCTTCTCAGCGAAGAAGAACAAAAGGCGGTAGGGAAGATCATGTGGGACGAAGAAGCCCATCGTTTAGCGGATTCAGTGGCACAGTCTCCACAAAAAATGGCGGAATTGGCAGGTTTTCAAATACCGGAGGATCGAAAGTTTTTGATAGCAAAAGGGACCGGTTCATATACTTCCAAAATAGAAGATGTATGGTGTCGTGAAAAATTGACAACTCTTTTGGCAATTCATAAATATGAAGGAGAATTTCAAAATGCGGTAGATATCGTGATGGCGATCCACGAAGTAGGTGGAAAGGGTCACTCGGTTGGTATATTTTCTTTTAGTGAAGATAATATCCATAGTCTAGCTCTTCAGGCTCATGTTGGACGTATCATGGTTAGACAACCACAATCAAAATCCAATGCGGGATCCTTTACTAATGGGATGCCGATGACTTCAAGTATTGGATGCGGAACATGGGGAGGAAATGCAACTTCGGAAAATGTGCACTTGCACCATTACATGAACGTCACTTGGGTATCTAAAGCCATTCCGGAAGATCGCCCGAGCGATCAAGAGTTATTTGGTGAATTCTACGATCCGGAAAGAGAAAAATAGGAGGAGATATGAAAAAGCTCGTTTCTGATTTAATGGTAGATTATTTGGAAAGACGGAAGGTTGAATACATTTTTGGACTTACGGGTCATACGGTGATCGGATTTTTGGAAGCATTATCCAGATCAAAAAACATTCGATATATTTCATTTCGTAATGAGCAATTGGCAACGATGGCGGCAGATGGTTATGCGCGTGTAAAAAAGAAAGCAGGCGTAGTGATATGCCACTTGGGGCCGGGACTTGCGAATACAGTAACCGGCGTTGCCAACGCATCATTTGATTCGATTCCGATGGTTGTTATATCGGGCGATGTACCAAGATATTACTATGGGAAACATCCTCACCAGGAAGTCAACCTTCATTCGGATGCTTCTCAGATCGATATCCTTAAACCTATCGTAAAAAGAGCATGGCGTGTAGATGACCCGGAAGCGATGCCGGAGATACTGGATAAAGCTTTTCGTTTGGCGGAGAGCGGAAGACCGGGGCCGGTTCTCGTATCAGTGCCGATGGATGTGTTTTCCGAAAAAATCGATGAAGAATTATTTGCTCGAACCTATAAAGACAGTTCCGTTACAATACGACCGGCAATTGCACCTGCCGCAGCAAAGGCGATTGCTCAAAAATTGATCGAAGCGGAAAGGCCTGTTCTTCATGCAGGCGGGGGGATTCTTCTTTCCGGTGCATCGCAGGAGCTTCAAAATCTTGCTGAATTTTTGGATATACCGGTTTCCAGAACTTTGATGGGTCAGGGGTGTCTGTCGGATGATCATCCGTTAATGCTCGGACAGACAGGTTTTTGGGGTCTGGAGTCCACCCATCAATTTACCGCCAACGCGGATATATTGTTGGGGCTCGGTACAAGATTTGCCGAAGCGGATAGTTCAAGCTGGTATCCGGGAACGACCTTTGATCTGTCCAAAACAGAATTTTTACAGATCGATATCGATCCGACTGAGATTGGGAGAAATTATCCGGTGAGCATTGGCGCGATCGGTGATCTGAAAGAAGCACTGGGTCAGATCTTGGAAGAGGCAAAAAAAATTAAGCCGGATGGTATCCAACGATCCGGGCTTAGAGCAGAGATTTTAGAAAGTCGGATGAAATTTCGTGATTCAACAAAAGAGATTGCAAATGAAGGACGTTTCCCGATGACGCCTCAGCGTATTTTGAGAGATGTAAAGGCGGTCATACCGGAGAATACTTTGATTTTTACCGACGTTGGCTGGAATAAAAATGGTGTGGCGCAACAGTTTCCGATCACCGTTCCGGGCTCAATTCATCACAGCTCGGGATTGGCAACGATGGGATTTGGGGCATCTGCACTTCTTGGAGGAAAACTTGCTGCACCGGATCGAGTTACGATCACATTGGTCGGAGATGGTGGATTTGGGATCAATCCGAGTTCCTTAGCTACGGCAGTGGAGCAAAATATCCCCGTGATCTGGATCGTTATGAACAACTCCGCATTCGGTACGATCGCAGGGCTTGAATATTCTAATTATAAAACAAAATTCGGTACGGTATTTACAACGCCGGATGGAAATCCATATACGCCAAATTGGGCAGAGGTAGCAAAAGCTTATGGTGTGGAAGGAATTAAGATCTCGTCAGCGGATGAGTTTAAAGGAGTTTTGGAAGAAGCTATTCGATCCAATAAACCGTTCCTTTTGGATGTGCCGATGGAAAATATCGGAGTTCCTACGCCGGGGAACTGGAATATCAATGATATCTACACCCCGAAGGCAAGCGTAGTAAACGGGAAGGTAAGAAGAAACGAAAAAGGAGAGTATGAGGTTCCCGATCATTCCGGATCCCATAAATAAGGAGGTCTCCATGGAAAGAAAATATTCCTTAGCATATTTGACGATCCCGGGAACAAATCCCGTCGATCAGATCGCAATCGCTGCACAGGCCGGCTATGACATGGTCAGCCTAAGACCGATCCCCATGTATTTGCCCAATGAGCCTTTGTTTCAATTTGATCAGGATAAAGTGCTTTTTCAGAATATCAAAGATGCTCTCCTTGAATATAGGATCGAGATATCGGACATAGAGCTTGCTCGAGTTCGAGATGACCTTGATATTACGAAATACGAATCTGCCTTTGAAGCGGCAGCAGAACTTGGAGCAAAAGATGTGATCTCAAGTATCTGGACAGATCAGTGGGAGATTGCTCGTAGAGATTTTAAGAAAATTTGTAGTATGGCTCAAAAATATGGGCTTTATGTTAACTTGGAATTTGTTTCTTTTTCAAAAGTGAACAACCTCCAAAAGGCGATCGAGTTTTTAGATCAAACGGACTGTGATAATGCCCATTTGCTTGTGGATACCTTATATGCATTTCGTTCGCAAATGGACCTTGAGGCGGTAAAAAAACTTCCATCTGAGCGATTCCGAATGATTCATTTATGTGATGCTCCTTCAGATACTCCTTCTGTATCAGAGGAGCGAATGATCGAGATCACGAGGGAAGGGCGATTATATCCGGGAGATGGAGGAGTGGATATCACAAAGATCCTCAGGGCTTTACCGAAAAGGAATATTTCTATCGAGCTGCCGAATACAAAAGAGGTTCAACAGAGAGGGAAACTCGGACATGCAAGAGAATGTCTGAGAAGAGCGAAGCAGTTCATGGAATGCAATGAGCTAGAGTAAATAGAAAGGAGAGAGGGATGCCGGTCAATATTAATACAAAAATGGTGACATTGCTGGGGAAACCTTTATCGCAATCCTATGCTGCAAGAATGCAAAATGCCGCCTATCGGGCAAGTCGTATCAATATGCTCTACTTTTATACGGAGGTAGATAATGAGCATCTCGGTGATGTGATCAATGGCTTGAGATATATGAATTTTGCTGGATTTGCAGTCACTAAACCCAATAAGGTGGAAGTGATGAAATATGTGGATGAATTGGATCCCCTCTGTCAAAAAATGAATGCAAGCAATACGATTGTATGTAGAGATGGTAAATTGATTGCATACAATACAGATGGGACAGGTTTTTATCGCTCGCTGCAAGAAGAAGCCCCGGATATTGTTCTTTCCGACAATGTTTTTCTTTGCATGGGAGCCGGCGGAGCCGGGCGAGCGATCTCAAGCGTATTGGCATACAACGGAGCAAAAAAGATCTATATTGGGGATGTGGATTATCAGGCGGCGAAAGAGCTTGCTGATGACATCAACAATAACTTCTCTCCGGTCGCGGAGCTGTTCGACCCTTTGGATAAAGATGAATTGAAAAAGGCAGTGGCAAACGCTCAGGTCGTGATGAACAATACCGGTATCGGGATGGCGGCTACAGCTGATCAGACACCGATCCCAAAAGAGTTCTTACGATCGGGACAATTATGCTTCGATGCGACCTATAATCCGTCAAAGACTCGATTTTTGATGGAGGCGGAGGATGCAGGTTGTCGCATTATGAACGGTTTGGGAATGTCACTTCATCAAGGGGCGGAACAGATCGAGCTGTGGAGTGGAGAAAAAGCGCCGATTGAAGTGATGAAGCAAGAACTTTTTGCAATCCTATCCCATAGCGGATAATAGAGAGAAGGGAGGGCATCATGTCGTTTTTAAAAAAGTTGGACGAACATTTTGAAGAAGCGTTGTTGGTTCTATTATTAGCGTCAATATCTATCGTGATGATGGCACAGATCATTGCCAGAACTTTTTTTGCATCAATGACATGGCCGGAAGAATTTTCGCGATATTGTTATATCTGGTCGGTTTTCTTATCGATCGGATATACGATAAAAAAGGGCAATATGCTTCGTGTCGGGGTCGTGATGGATCTCTTGCCGCAGAAACTGAGAAAAATAAATGAGATATTTATGGATTTGATCATGTTGGTACTATTTCTCGTGCTGTTTCGATATGCGATAGCATATACCGTAAAATTGAGAGGTACAGGACAATTTTCACCGGCTATGCATATTCCGATGTGGCTAATGTATTGTTCAACGATCTTAGGGTATGGTCTGGCATGTGTACGAACGGTTCAAGTGATCGTAAAGCATATAAAAAATTTCAATATCAAGATCGATTCGACGATGGAAGCAACACTCAAAGAGGCATTGGAGGAGATCGAATCGACAGAACAAGAAAAAGAGTTGACTAAAGGAGGTGGAAAGTAATGGCATTGTGGATCTTTTTGGCATTCATGGCAGGGCTTGTACTGGCACTTCCGGTAGGAATGAGTATGGTTTTGGGAGCGATGACACCCTTGATGCTTGGCGGAACGGGAAGCTCAATGCAACAAATCATTGCGAATACTTTTTCCGGGTCAGACACAACACCGATTTTGGCGGTTCCTTTATTTATTTTGGGCGGGGTATTGATGGCGGAAGGAGGAATTTCGAAGCGTCTATTTACATTTTTTGCGTATTTTATTGGAAACTTTACAGGTGGAATTCCATGTGCCGTGATTATGACTTGCCTGTTTTATGGAGCGATCTCCGGCTCGGGTCCGGCAACTACTGCAGCGGTAGGTGCAATGACAATCCCTTTTTTAGTCGAGATGGGCTATGATAAGACTTGGTCGGCAGGTATGGTTGCAACGGCAGGGGGATTAGGCGTTATCATTCCGCCGTCGATTCCTTTTGTGTTGTATTCATTAGCAACCGGTGTTTCTACAGGGGCGCTGTTTCTGGGAGGCATTCTTCCGGGGATATTGATCGGAGGCGCAATGATGCTATATGCGATCGTTTATTGCAAAAGAAAAGGCGAAGACAAGGGAAAAATCCGCGCTAAAATGCAGGAGATCCGATCTGAAGGGCTTGGAAAACTTTTTGCCCAGAGTTTTTGGGCGCTATTGTCGCCGGTGATCGTATTAGGTGGAATTTATTCCGGGAAGGTGACTCCGACAGAGGCAGCATGTATTTCGGTGTTCTACGCTTTGTTTGTTTCTTTGTTCGTCTATAAATCCTTCAAAGCAAAAGACATCGTACCTTTTCTTGCCAAATCTGTAAAAACTTATGCTCCGCTTTGTTTTGTACTGGCATTTGCTACTGCATTTGGTAGAGTGTTGGCACTGGCGAAGGCTCCGGCGTTGATCGAAGGTTTTATATTAAACAATTTCAGCTCAGGGATCGCTGTACTGACAGGTATCGTTATAATATTCCTTTTGTTAGGAATGGTCATGGATACCGGGCCGGCGATCGTGATATTGGCGCCGATCCTATTACCGGCAGTTGAGCGGATGGGAGTGCATCCCGTACATTTCGGGGTGATCATGGTATGTTGTTTATCCATCGGACTTGCAACGCCACCATTTGGACTGGATTTGTTTGTGGCAGGGACTTTAGCGGATACTCCACCGATGACTGTAGCAAAAAAAGCGGTACCTTTTATTATTTCTTTTGCGATTGCATTGTTCATTATAACTTATATTCCATGGGTTAGTTTAGTTTTCTTATAAACCGAGAGGAGGATCGAATGAAAAAGATAATCAGTTTATGGATGACATTGTTTTTGATGCTGGCATTAGTAGGATGTGGCGGTAAATCTCAAGAGAATGGAGGCAACTCGGGTGGAGATACGGAAGGTAAATTTGCCTCGCTTGAGCCGATTACGCTGATTGGCGCAGATAACTCCGGCGTAGGTTCTGTAGCACAACGTTTCGGTGAATTGGTAGCGGAAAAAGTGAATGAGAAGACCGGTGGAAAGTTTAAGATCGACTATTTCCCGAACAGTCAGTTGGGAAACGACCAAGAGCTTCAAGCACAAATGCTTGCCGGCGATATTGACTTTGTAATTGCACAGACAGCTCAGACGGTTTCTTTTGTTCCTGAGGTCGCAATTTTTGATCTCCCGATGGTATTTGCAAAATATGATGCAAAATCCATTGACTACGCTTTAAACCAAAGTGAATTTTTCGATAAAATCAATGAAGCATATAAGTCCAAAAATATGTATGTTTTACATTATATGCAAGGTGCTACATTTAGAGAAATGACATCCAATAAAAAAGTTGAAAAGATCGAAGACTTTAGCGGATTGAAAATCAGGACAATGGAGAATCAAAACCATATTGCCTTTTGGCAATCATTAGGAGCATCTCCAACCCCGCTTCCATGGCCTGAAGTATATGTTTCTCTTCAGCAGAAGCTCGTTGATGCGCAAGAAAATGCAACCGATACAAATGTAGGTGCAAATTTCCATGAGGTACAGGATTATTTGATCATGACACATCATATTCTATACTGCAATCAATTTTTGATCAATGCAGAAAGATTAGACGGTCTGGATCCGTTATATCAAGAAGTCTTGAAAGAAACCGTAAAAGAGGTTGCATCAGAAATTGAAAAAGAATTGGAAGATATCAATGAGCAAAATAAAAATAAGTTGATTGAAGGTGGAATGGAATTAGTCGAATTTGATGAAAGCTTTGTTGATCAGATTCTTGAAAAATCACAAGGAGTCTATGATTCAATCGGGAAACAAGTAGGGAAGGAGTATGTGGATCTTCTGTTAAAAGTTTTGGAAGAAGGGAAAGCGAAATAGTTTAAAAGGGATATCAAATTAGAATAAAAATTAAGAGAAGATCTCTCAAAAATGCGTAACAGACTTTAGTATCCGTTACGCATTTTTGCAATTTATCCAGTTCTTTGTAATATACAATAGATATACCATGCAAGGCTTCTATTAGCTTATACGAATCTCTATTAAAAGGCATATTGAAAATCCGAACACTGACCTCTATATTTCTAGATGAATGCATTCATATGTATATTACATTTCAAATGCTATAGAATCTATTAGGTATTGGTATTAGTTGGGAATTTTCTCGACAAAATGAACCAAGCATTCTGAAACACCGTTCATTTGTACAAATCGAATCATAATCGGACCGATGGTAATTTGAGAAAGGATTTTATGCCGGGTTAAAATTTTTATCTGCCGACTTTTTGATTGAGCTGCCGGATCTTTTTGCGCCAAAAGAGGTACTGGATGATCCAAGTGACGAAGAAGATGACAACAAAAACGAGGAAATAGCTTACAAAGCCTGCCAAAGAATGTTCCATCCAATGGGCGACATAGGCGATCGGCATCATTGCGCATGCTGTGATCAAAAAGTATGTGCCGGTCTGTTTTGAGAAGCTCCAATGCTCAAGTTCCCAGATCACCGAGCTTGTTGAGAATACAGAGCCGAGAGCACCGCTCAGGATAAATTGGAACAATGCGGCATTAAATGCATTGCCACCCATAAATTCGATCAGAGACGGTGCACAGAAGTGAAAACCGCCGTCACCGATGATCGCTGAGATGATGATCGAGATCAAGTTGCCGATCGCGATCCCGATCGGGAAACCGAATAAGCCTCTTAATAACATTTGATTTTTCATAAATACCTCCCATTGTTAAACGCCTAAAACCTGTTTGATCTTTGCGACATATCGTCGGGACACATAGGATGTGGTCTCATCGCTAAGTTTTACGCAGATCGTTCCCGAAAAACTGAGATCGAAGGATCGCACTTTTTTTAGGTTGATGATCTCTGAGTTTGAGATACGAACAAAGGATCTTCTGTTCAGATGTTCCTCCAGTTCGTACAATCTCAGACGGAGCGTGTATTCTCCCTCTTTTGTGACCGCAAACACCTTCCCCGAAGCGGTATAGATACGAATGATCCGAGAAGGGTCCAGGATCTCGAATGTTTCATTACGATAGCCTGCGATGATCTCGGGCTTTTGATCGGAAAGTTTGTTGACGAGTGCATGGATCTCATCGGTCATTTCACGGGTCAGAATGATAATTTTAGGCTCTTTGCAAGAATCGTCGATCTTTACTTCTATTTTCATAAAGCCCTCCTTAAATCTTTGTGCTTAGTATATCGGAGAATAAGCAGGAAATCCAGCGTATTTCGATAGATGGTCGTATTTTGACAATGGGTGGCATACGAAAAAGCTGCTACATCTTACACAAGATCCGATCTGGATAAGATGGAACAGCTTTGTATTCTCGTACTTTTGATGGGACAAGACTTCCGCCTTTTCGTCCGGCAGATCGGAACATACTCGCGAGCGATACCGGCAGATCATCCATATGGAACATCAGGGGTTCCTTGATGGCGCGACCTGTTCGATGGATCGATATGCCGACCTGTCGATCGGATGAAGTCATATATTTGCAGAGATCTGCTTCTGTGTTTTGAGCACCAGCGCCTCACATGAAAGATCACGATATGGCTGGCGACTGAAGGTCTCATAGAGCGAGCATATCTTATCCACCAGACAGACGATCAGGCTCTCCCGATAGACCGGAGGGATCGGTATCAGCGGAAACATATGACGCACGATGATATTTTCTTCGATCGAATTCAGCTTGCGAATTTTTTTGGCATTGCGTAAAGAAGTGAACGGATGTCGAAAGCCATGCAATGAATGCGAGCTGTCGTACACATGCCAGTCGTATAAATAGTAGTCATGGAGCAATGCGCCGATGATCAGCGACTGCGCATCGACCTTGATCCGAAATGCTTTCGCAAACAGATAGCTGAAATGTGCGACTGCAACCGAGTGAAGCAGGGTCGATGTATTTCCATGCTGGACATAATCATCCATTGATTCCAACGAAGAGTTGTTTGCCAGCTCTAGGTAGAGATCGCGCATGATATTCAATTCGTCTTGAGACAATGAGAGGTTCGGATTATTATTGATCCGATCCGAAAAAAACTTTACTAACATATCTTCCCCCTGCCATTCTTAGAATTATCCTAGTTGCATTGTATCAGAGACAAAAAGTCTCGGTCAACCATAAATAGAAAAAAACCACGATTTATACAGATTCAATACAAAGGAGCCAGGCTGCCCGAATGAAAGCAAGCAGCGCATCCAAACGCTTTGGTTGTCAAAAGCGGATTATTGGATCCGATATAGATCATGCAGCTTGATCATAAGTCCGGTATCATGATCCTGCGGTCCATGTGGACGATGCGTCTGTGAGATCTTGAGTCCCTTGTGCGATTTCGTCCGGATTTTATGATCGGATGATCCGAAACGATGGGTCATGCGAGTTTTTGGCTCGATCGGCCCACGATCTTATTTCGATACGCTGCGATCCGATAGTAGCGATCGCCTAGGTGTTTGTCTTTAAGGTCGGTCGATCTTATCTTTTGATCGATGCGGCGATCCGTCGATAAGTATGGCGTATCCCGCGGATCGCGATGCTGTATGCCATGATATTTTCGGGCAGAGACATGCCGATATAACCGGCATCGCCTAAGTGGTGGATGTCGGTGCCTGTCATTTTGCACATCAGCGCGATCTCTCGGATCGTATCCTTGTCGGCACCCTCCTGAGAAGTTCCGATCGCGGTCATCGTGAGTTTATCTTGGGCATGTGCGGTTTCAACGAGCTGTCTTACATATTCCGTCGTGATGCCGGGAACGGTGCCCGGAGCCGGAAGCAAGATGACATCAGCGCCGGCTTGCGCAAATTTTTGGACATCCTCTGCGGTGATGATGTTTTGTCCACATTCCGAAAGGATCCCGCTCCCATGCATCTTACCGGCGATCAGAAGGATCTTTTCACCGAGACGTTGCCGGATAGCGCGCAGGCTCTTGATGATATGCTCATTGGTCACGCCGATGCCGGGATTACCCGTAAGCACGATAAAATCCGCTCCCATTTGTACTGCCTTTTCCGCATTCTCGGCAGTCGCTTTGCGGCCACTGATATTTCCCCACATCGTATTTTTATCGAGCACCTCGTCCACCGCCTCGAGATTGAGTCCAACGATCCGACCGGTCAGCTCTTTGACCTTGCGGATCACATCCTGAGGTTCGCAGGGAGGCAGCCCCATGATGCTCGGGTTTTCCAGATCGAACAGATTGAGGATGAGCGCATCGGCACCCATCGAAGCGGCAAGTTCGCAGTTTGTGATGTCGAGCAACATCGGCATAACAACATCGATCGTCTCGCAAAACAGGATCCGACCTTCGGAGGCGGCGATGCTTTTGAACAATTCATCCTTTGACATTTGAAGATCGGAAGCATGCCGATCAAGAAATCTTTTCATAATATTTTGCATGGACAAAGCCCATGTCCTTTCTTAAATATTGGCACCGGCACATTAGCTGATCCATGTCAGATCGGCGGAAGTGATCTTTGGATAAATGCCTTTTTCGATCTGTTTTCCGATCTCGGGATCGAGCTGATAGAGCCTTTTGCAACAATGGTACCTTGCATAATATTTTTTGTTCCATCGGAAGAGCGGGATAAAAAACAGCGAAAAATAGCTGTAGGTCTTGATGATCTCGATCTGTGCGTATTGACCGCAGTCCTCGTGAACATTGAGCCCGCTATGATAGTCCAAATTCTTTTGTTTTGTATTGATCCCCCAAATAATGAACATAGTCTCTCCTTCTTATACCGGTTTGAAAGGTCGATCAGCAGTTGTTTTTGAAGCCTTGATCTTTTAGACTGCCATAGACCTTCGGGAAGTACACTTTGCTATAGACCGCTGTCACGCGATCGAGCCAAGAGGTATCTTCCTTGCCGTTGGTGCGCTCGATCATATACTCCTTGATCTCTTTGTCGTATGCTTCGAGCACTTCTTCCGAAGTAGGCTGATATTTATCGATCGATACGACCGCATCGTAAGGTAGTCGAGGTTTCATTGCCTGATCGCCGCTTTCTACGCCGATACACATTCCAAGCACCGGATACACATATTGCGGAAGCTCGAGCAAGCGGATGATCTCGGACGGCTCTTTACGAACAGCACCGATCGGCACGATACCATAGCCGAGGGATTCCGCGGCATTCATTGCGTTGCCGAATGCGATCCCGACATCGACGGAGCCGACCATGATCGCCTCAACGGAGCTGATATTTTCAAAAGGAAGTCCTTTTTTCTCAAATTCTTTTGCCACTCGCTGATAGTCCATCACAAAGACCAAGAACACCGATGCATTTGCGATCCAAGGCTGTCCGCCGGTAAGTTCCGCGATCTTTTCTTTTTTTGCCTGATCCTTGACGACGATGACGCTCCACTGCTGTCCGTTGATAGACGATGGTGCATGGATCGCGGATCGAAGGATGGTCTCCAGATGCTCCTCTTTTACAGGCTCTCCGGTATAACTTCGGATACTGCGGTGATTTTGTATGGTTTTTATTACTTCGTTCATGATAAATTCCTTTCTCTGTTCCTTATGTTGTATGATCTTTCCTTTGTCGATGCTCCAAGCCTGCACGATATGCCAAAAGCAGACCGATCCTGTCTCCTTCAATGAGCTCTGAGGTTTGGGACATCCCTTTATAAAATGTATTCCCTTAAAAGAACGCTCGTAAGCAAAAAAGTATGATCAGAGCTTACCGGCGGTCCATGGCAAAATCGGATGGCAAGAGATCGCGGAGGATCTTGTTTGTGAACCGCTCCTGAAAGAGAAGACAAAAGGGGGCGCTTTGAACTGAAAGGGTAAGCAAACTTTGTTGACGGGTCAAGAGCTTAAAATGCCTGCAAACTTTGTTGACGCTCCGATCCTCCTCTGAGCAATAGCTATCCACAAAAGAGATCTCTGCAAGGCGGGTGATGGCAAGAGATCGCGTAAGGCATCGGGATCCGGAGCTCAAACAGGACCTCAAAACGCCGAGCATTGTTGATCTTTTTCGATGCTCCTTAACAATACTAAGCCCAAAGTTTTAATAGAACAACGTCAAGTTTTGTGTTACAATAAGGCTGTCTGTGCATCGGGGTATTTTTAGATGGAGAAAAAGGATTGAAGATTTCTATACGGAGAAAGGGCGAAGGATTGTCCAAAGTCCTGCCCGATCGAGTCCTCTACGATCCTACGGAATATCGATCGGCAGGCAACATATAGCTTTCAAATACATAACAGCTCATGATCCGACAATGGAGAATGATAAAATGGGAGATGAAAATGAACAAACTGAAAAATACCATTCGTTTTTATACGATCATGATCGGGCTCATCAGTATTGTGGTCGTTCTCTGCAATTCGGGCATGCCTTTGGTCGTCAAAGCGGTGACCGATTCGCTGACACAAGCCGATTTTGGCAAAGTGGACCGGCAACTGATCTACTATCTTCTGCTGATATTGACCGTTCTTTTAAGCGAATATACAAGCAAGGTGCTCAATTCGAAATTCAAAATGAAATTGACGACTTTGCTTCGAAGGCTCTATGTGAACGGGCTCTTACAATCTAAAGAGCGTCTTGAAAACCCGCAGGAACTCTACTCCGTCTATAACAATGAGATCAAGACTTTGATCGAAGACTACTATCTGCTGATACCGAGCGTCTTTTTTCAAGCGCTGTCGGTTTTGTGGTATACGATCATCCTGTTTTACCTAAATAAATGGGTCGCATTCTTCATCATCCTTACCAATATCGCTACCATTCTGATCCCCTATGCTTTTGAGAAGGATCTCCAATACCTGAAAGATCGGAATGTGATCGGGCTTCGTAAACTGAACCTGCTTTTCCATGACATTGTAGAAGGACTGACGACGATCAATGATCATATGATGCACCGAAGGATCTTTGACAGGATCGAGGAAAGATCGGTCGATCAACAAAAGATCGCCTACCGGTACAATCTCAGGGTATCGATCCTACAGATCCTGATTGGAGTCGTTCAGTTTGCATCTCAGTTTTTGGTAGTGTTTTTGCTTGCTCGCAGTATCATGCGAGGAGAGTCCACCGTCGGAACTTTTTTAGCGGTGTTCCAGCTTTCGGACTTGTTGGTAGGGCCGATCATCTCACTCTCCGGCGAGTTGATCAGTATTTCGGCAACGAAAAAATTAAAACAGGATCTGTTCGCATGGATGTCGGATGCTGATTTCAAAGAGTATCAGCCGAAGGCGGTCAACAATATTTCGTTTGAGGATGTCAGCTTTTCCTATCCTGACAAAAAACTTTTTGAAAACATTGCATTATATTTTGAGTTCCCTAAAAAATATCTGATCATCGGTGCGAACGGCAGTGGAAAATCCACTCTTCTCAAATTGATATTCGGAGACCTAAAAACATACGAAGGAAGTATCAAGATCGATGGGATGGACATTCGTGAATGCCCCGACCTATCCAAGAATATCAGCTATGTTCGCCAAAATGCCTATCTTTTTAATGACAATATCATGAACAATATCACCTTGTTTAATGAGGTGGATCCGAAAGAAGTGGAGGATATGCTCCGAAAGGTCCGGCTGGATCCGAACCTGTTACAACATCGTGATGAGGATCTCAACGAACTCAACCTGACGATCTCGGGAGGCGAGAAACAAAAAATCATTATCGCGAGAGCATTGCTCCAAAAAAGATCCTTCGTGATATTTGACGAAGCGATGAGCAATATGGATATCAGCTCGGTAGAAAAAATAGAACGTGCGATGCTTGAAAATTCGGAGGTCGCCTTCATCCATATCGCTCACAATTATTCCGGCAAAAATATCGGCCGGTACGATGCGATCCTTGAGCTGGGCAAAGATGGCATTCGAATGAGGGATCAATAGAGCCCGCCAAAAGCTGATCGGACTATGAGGATAGAAGCCGGCGTGGCTTTGAAATCGTTTTGGTACGAAAGAGAAGGAGTGTGAAAATGAACGATCGTTCTGCAAAATTATATGAGGAATGGAAAAAAGAAGAAGAGATCGCACATATCAAAGGCTGGGATTTTTCTCATATCCACGGGAAATACAAAGAAGAAGATGAATTGCCTTGGGATCTTCGTGAGACCATCAAGAAGCATTTGAACGATGAGATGCGCCTGCTTGATATGGAGACCGGGGGAGGCGAGTTTTTGCTTTCGCTGGATCACCCTGCCAACAAAACCTCTGTGATCGAGGGCTATGAACCGAATGTCAAGTATTGTCAGGAGGTGTTGCTACCACTGGGGATCGATTTTAGAGAAGCGGATGGAGCGGATGTGCTTCCTTTTGAGGATAGATCCTTTGACATCATCACGAATCGACATGGCGATTACAATGTGTGCGAGCTCCAACGGCTTTTGGATCAAGGCGGTCTTTTTATCATGCAGCAGGTCGGTGCGGAAAATGACAAAGAGCTTATTGAACTGCTGCAACCGGAGATAAATGACCTGCCTTATCCCAAGCAGTATCTGAAAATCAGGGAGCAGGAACTGATCGACAAGGGGTTTGAGATCTTAGAAAGCGGGGAGGTATTTCAGCCGATCCGTTTCTATGACGTCGGAGCACTGGTTTGGTTTGCGAGGATCTTGGAATGGGAATTTCCCGGCTTTTCGGTCGAAACGCATTTGCAGAACCTTTACAAAGCGCAAGAGATATTGGAGGCAAAAGGGGTCATTGAAGGACGCATCCACCGATTTTATCTTGTGGCAAGGAAGAAAAGTGAATAGAGATCATTTTTACGACCCGGGACCGACGATCAAAACCGTGAAAAACATCGGGACGGAGCAGCAGGATGATCCTTAAGTGATGTAAGTGTTGGAGAAGTTGATGGATGACTTCTCCTTTTATATTAAATCCTCTTAGAAAAAACAGTTGTCAATAATTTATATTGAACAACATTTCTTTGCTTCCGCCTTGTTGGAAGCAGGGACTCTACTCCGCTGTTCCGGCGGAACGGAACGATCATGATCTCAGCTACGGTTTATTAGGCTGTAGTATGATATTGACAAACCGAGTATGACCGATCGGAAAAATGTGGGTATAATAATGGTAGGGAGATCGTACATAAATCGTACCTGCGGTGGAGGATAGTAAGAACAGAAGATATGTTAGAATGTTCATAATGGGGGTGAGGCTATGAAACTCAAGAAATTTTACTCATCGAGGCTGGAGGGTCCGATACTGGACAAATTGGATATAGGCTATGAAAGGATGATGGAGGAGCTGATCCGGAAATTAGACGAGGACGATTGGACTGAAAAACAGAAAAAATGTCAAAAGACCAATATCCTTCCCAGGATCGCTCTGTATAAGACCTTTATAAGATTTGGTGTGCCAAAGGATCGAGCCAAAGAACTGGTTCGAGAGTTTGCCTATGACAGAGCCGAAAAGTTTCATAATGTATTGACCACATTTTTCAAGGTCCCGAGATTTTCTAAAGCTTTTCGTCTATTCATGCGAAAGGGAATGGCAGGGGACGAGATATGGCATAGCCGGATCCTGTCGGATGATGACGAAGGCTTTGCCATGGATGTGACAAAATGTCTTTGGAATGACACCTGTATTTACTTCGATTGTCCGGAGCTCTGCGAAGTCTTTTGTAACTGTGACCATATCGTGTTTGGGAATATCGAGAAGCTTGAATTTTTGCGCAGTCAGACGTTGGGAATGGATGGGAGCAAATGCGATTTTGATTTTCGGTTCCGAAAGCATTCGTAGATTTTCAGATTTTTATGTGATATAATCAAGAAAAAAGAAAAGGAGTTGAAAAAATGAAAATTACTTCTTGCGAATGGTAATGGGTGTGATGGATCTACGGGAGAACCGTTTTTTTGTCGTGCCTGTGCAAGAAGGATCATTTTCAACTTTCATGGGCGAGCTGTGCTTTTGTTCGTTTGCAGTTGTGAGATATCTTTCTTGCGACTGCTTTTTTTGTAAAGGAGGACAAAATGTCACAGATCGATGTACAGCATCTTACTTTTGCCTATGAGGGCAGCTATGATAATATTTTTGAGGATATCAGTTTTCAGATCGACACCGATTGGAGACTGGGTTTTGTGGGACGAAATGGGAAAGGAAAAACGACCTTCCTCCATTTGTTGATGGGCAAATATGCTTTTGAGGGAAGAATTTCAGCATCTGTCCATTTTGAGTATTTTCCTTATGAGGTTGAGGATCCGAGTCAAATGGCGCTGGAGGTGGTCGAAAGGATCTATCCGGATCTCGAATATTGGCAACTCCTTCGCGAACTGAATCTTCTGGAGCTTTCGGCGGAGATCCTGTATCGTCCTTTTGATACTTTGTCCGGCGGAGAACGGAGCAAGCTGATGTTGGCAACTTTGTTTTTGAAAGAAGATCCATTTCTTCTCATCGATGAGCCGACCGATCATCTGGATCGGCACGGAAGAGAGCTGATGAGCCGTTATTTGAGCCGAAAAAAAGGATTTATTCTGGTATCCCATGATCGCGATTTTTTGGATGGCTGTGTAGATCATATCTTATCCATCGAGCGTAGCACTCTAGAGATCCAAAAAGGAAATTTCTCGTCCTGGTGGGAAAATAAGCAACAACGGGATGCATTGGAGCTGGAGCAGGATCGAAAGCTTCGAGGGGAGATCAAAAGGCTTGAAAAAAGTGCTCGGGAAAAAGCGGATTGGTCGGATAAGGTCGAGCGGACGAAGTTTGGTCATGGGCCGGTGGATCGAGGTTATGTGGGACATCTGGCATCGAAGATGATGAAACGATCAAAGACGATCGAAAAACGCCAACAGCATGCGGTCGAGGAAAAGTCGAAACTGCTCAAAAATATTGAGAGGGCACATCCGTTGAAGGTTCAGCAGCTGGAATATTATAAGGATACGCTCGTCAGTTTGGAGGATGTTTCCGTTTTTTATGGGGAGAGGTTGATCTGCGAAAGGATCTGTTTTGACATTAAAAAAGGGGATCGGATCGCTTTGTGTGGCAAAAATGGAAGTGGGAAATCGAGCCTTCTTAAGCTGATCTGCGGGGAGGAAATTCAATTTCAGGGACAGGTCCATAAGAATGACCGGCTCAAGGTCTCCTATGTTTCGCAACAGAGCGGTCATTTGGTCGGTAATTTGTCCGACTATGCAAGATCCGTAGGGATCGAGGAGAGCTTGTTCAAGGCGATCCTCCAAAAACTTGATTTTACAAAGAACCAGTTTGAGAAGGATATGAGCCTCTTCAGCGAAGGGCAAAAAAAGAAGGTGCTGATCGCGGGATCGCTTTCGCAACCGGCTCATTTGCTCATTTGGGACGAACCGCTGAATTATATTGATGTGATCTCCAGAATTCAGATCGAAGAACTGTTGCTCAATTTTGAGCCGACCATCCTTTTTGTAGAGCATGATGGTGCTTTTTGTGAGCATATCGCGACGAAGATCGTGGATCTGGACGAAGTGTGATAGCGTTTTGAGGGGATGGTCTTGTGCAGTTGGAGCAGGAAGGATATAATGATGCTGTGGGAGCAAAAGACATTTTTAAGCGGAAGGAAACAAAGGCGATGCAAAAGCGATCTACCAAAGAGGTGTGGAGGCTGGGTCGTGCTGGATAAAGATGGTTGAAAGGGCGCAGTTTTGGCGAGGATGGAGAATTATGGCAAATCGAGAGCTTATGAAAAATACTTTGATCAAGGATATCTATTCCGATCTGCCGATCTTTAACGATCTGGGCGGGATCAATATCAAAGAGGTGTTACAATGTTTGGACGTGTCGGAGAAAAAATATGCAAAGGATGAGCATATCGTCGATTTTGGGGAGCGAGTGGATCTTCTTCGGGTGGTGCTTTCGGGCAATGTGTATCTTTATAATGTGAATTCGGTCGGGGAGCGCAATATTTTGTTTGAAATGAAAAGAGGCGATCTGATCGGGGGGTCTCTGGTGTTTTCCAAAGACAATGTAGCGCCTTATGGGGCGGTCTGTGTGGATGATTGTCAGGTACTCGTGATCGATCCGCGCGAAGTGGTCTCCAAAGGAATTCCTTTCTGCCAGTTCAAAAGCCTGATCATGCGCAATCTGCTGTTTCTGATCTCTGAAGAAAACAAATCGCTTCGCAACAAACTCTATATGACCTCGATCCGATCCTTACGCGAAAAAATATACAATTATCTTTACTTACAGGCAAGCATCAACAAAAAGAATGCTTTTACGATCCCCTTTGTCAATCGGTCGGACTTTGCGGACTATCTCAATGTGAATTGCAGTGCATTGTCCAGAGAGCTCGGAAGAATGAAGGAAGAGCAGATCCTTGATTTTTATAAAAACAGCTTCGTCCTCAAGCGCTATCCGTAAAATAGAATCGTAAACGACTTTTCGGTATCAAATAAAACACAGCGGAAAGATCCAAGGTTTAGATAGCCTTGGCGCTTTACCTCGCTGTGTTTTTTGATCGTTTGAAGCATATTTTGGGCGAATGATCGGCTGATCATAAAAGCCCAACGGTTTTTGACCGATATTTTATTCCGCCGGCTTGACGACGGTCAAGAGCATTTTGAATGATTTTTGTGCCTTGAGGGCATGGCGGATATTTGCCGGCATGATGATATTCTCGCCTTTATTCACGATATGGACCTGATCGCCGATCGTGATCTCGGCAGTACCGTCCAAAACAGACACCATCGCATCGCCGGTCGAGGAATGACCGCCGATCTCTTCGCCCTCATAGAGTGAAAAAAGGGTCACGATCAAGTCGGAACGCTTGACGAGGGTGATGCTTGCCACCTTGTTTTGTTCGTAATCGATCTGTTCTGCCATTGAAAAAACTTCGCCCATCGGCATGTGGTTGATAAATGCTTTGCTCATGATCTCCTCCTATTTGATACTGGTTTGAAGCATTTTGCATGGCACGAGCGCAAGCAAAGAATGCTCCTCTTCCGGTTTTACAATAATCGTTTCATTTTCATTCAACATAAATTTTTTCCCCTCGATCACGACTTCCATCTGTCCTTCGATCAAGGTGAATTGCTCTGTATTCGGTGTTTGTTCTTCGGTGATCGCCTCGTCTTTGTCAAAGGAAAACAGGACGATCCGAATATCCGGGGAATCGCATAGCGCGAGACTGATCACGCGATTTGTTTTGTAGTCGATCAGTTCAGGGAGTTTGAAGATGCTCCCTTTTTCAATATTTTTAAATCCTGCCATAATTGCCTCCTTGTTTGTCTTTATCTTATACTATTTATACAACAAATTCCATTGCCACGGCAACGAAAAATAAAAGATCGATAAGAAAAACTTTTTTCCGTGATATAATGTTGAGGAAGGCTTCTTTCGGAGAGGTCTTTTATAAAAGATCAAGTTACAGCGAAAGATCCGAAAGCCTAAGCGATTTGGCGAGGCGGAGATCTTTTGACAAGATAAAACCAATCATAAGGCAAAAGAGGATAAAGTCCTCGGATCCTGCTCGGCATGGCTGAGATCTGCGAACAGTATGCGGAGAAGATGGACTAAAGGTATCGAAGGATAAAAGAAGATAAACTCTTCGGGTCTTGTTTGGAGCATGCTGTAAGAGACGGAGCAATATCCTTTGACGATGCAGGAGCGAAAACGGAAGAAGGGCAAAAAGTGGATGAGTATTTGCAGGGTTTATTTTGTATTTGTCCAAAGGTTTAGATTGGAGCTGCGTAATGGATCGAAATAACTAAAAAAGATGGTGTGCTATATGAATTTAGAGGATTTTTTTACAAAATATCGTAAGGTGGCACTTTGTTTTTCAGGCGGAGTCGATTCGGCTTATCTGCTTTATGCCGGGCTCAGCCATGGCGCGCAGATCCGGCCCTACTACCTCAAGACAGAATTTCAGCCGGCATTTGAGCTTGACGATGCAAAAAGGCTTGCGCAAAAACTCGGAGTCGAGCTTCGAGTGCTGGAGCGGAGCGTGCTGAAGAATGATCTGGTCGTGCAAAATGACGAAAAGCGCTGTTACCACTGCAAGCGTAGCGGTCTGGGAGCGCTATACGAGCTGGCTCGTGTGGAGGGCTATGACATCGTGATCGACGGCTCCAATGCGGATGATGATCCGAGCGATCGACCGGGGATGCAAGCATTGCCGGAGATCGGGATCCTCTCGCCACTTCGTATGGCGGGGCTTACAAAGCGGAGGATCCGTGAACTTTCCAAAGAAGCCGGACTGTTCACATGGGACAAACCCGCCTATGCCTGCCTTGCGACACGGGTGCCGACGGATACGAGGATCGATCAGGAGACTTTGGAGAAGATCGAGCGATCGGAGCAGGCGTTATTTGAGATGGGATTTACAGACTTTCGCGTGCGGGTGCTTGGCAAATGTGCGAGATTGCAGCTTAAGGCGGATCAGATGCCCAAGGCGCTTGCGATGCGCAAAGAGATCCTGGAGAAGATCTGCTTTGACGAAGTGCTTTTGGATCTCAAGGAAAGATAGCGGTCGGTCATCGCCAAGAGTCTATGAAAATAACTCCGATCAAAAGGTCGGATCATCGAGGTCGGCTTTCCGACAGAAAGGATATTATGGATACGATCAAATTGCTTCGAGCGGTCGCAGATGGACAAAAAACACCGGAGGAGGCTTTGCTTGAATTGAAACTTCAGCCTTTTGAGAAGGAGGGCTTTGATGATATCGGATTTGCTCGGCTCGATACGCATCGCAAGATCCGGCAGGGAGTTGCGGAAGTGATCTTCGGCGAAGGCAAGACGGTAGAACAGCTGCGAGGGATCTTGGAGAAACTCGGAAGCGAGAGCAATATCCTGGTCACTCGTTTGAATGAGGAGAAGGCGGAGGAACTGAAAGAGGATCTAAAGCTGGAGTATCATCCGTTGGCTCGGATCGCAGTCGTCAATCCAGTAAAGCGAGAGATCGAGGATAGGGGCTATGTGCTGGTGGTCACAGCCGGTACAAGCGACATTCCGATCGCCGAGGAGGCAGCCGTCACAGCCGAGACCTTGGGCAATGAGGTCAAAAGACTTTACGATGTCGGCGTTGCCGGCTTACATCGTCTGCTTGCGGAGCTACCGACGATCATGCAGGCTCGTGTGATCATCGCGGTAGCAGGGATGGAAGGTGCACTTGTTTCCGTGATCGGCGGACTGGCGGATCGTCCCGTCATCGCCGTACCGACCAGTATCGGCTATGGTGCCAACATGCAGGGTGTGACGACCTTGCTCTCGATGCTCAGTTCCTGTGCGAGCGGAGTCAGTGTCGTCAATATCGACAATGGTTTCGGAGCCGGTTATCTGGCAAGTATGATCAACAAGATGTAAGGAATTTTTAGGAGATCCTGCTTTATGTCAATGCATTCGAGGCGGGAAAATGAAGAAGGCTTCAAACGGAGAAGATCCGATGGAGCTTGATGACATTTACACAGAAACAGATAGGAGAACTATGAGAACATTATTTATAGAGACGACGATGGGTGCTTCGGGCGATATGCTTCTGGCGAGCCTGATCGGACTGATGGAGGAGCCCAAAGCCTTTGTAAAAAGACTCAACGAAATGGGGATCGATGGGCTCGAGGCGGAATGTAAAAAAGGGGAATCGATGGGAATTGCAGGCAATCGCCTGATCGTCCGGATCGATGGAAAAGAGGAAGGTGGACATCACGACCACAAACATCATCACGATCATGAGCACCACCATGATGATGACGATCATCACTCGAAGGACCATCACAAGAAAGATAAAAAGGATAAAGATAAAAAAGACCGTCACGATAAGAAGGATAAGAAAGAGAAGAAGGAAAGAGCGGAAGACTCTCAAAGCATCGCATTGAAGGTCGAAAAAGAAGCGACTTCTAAAAAATGTTGCGGACATTTTCATGTGGATGAGGAGGGGCATCGAAGCTGTTGTAAAGTGCATGCCGAAAGATCGTCCTATAAAGAAAAAAACGGACATGGCAAAGAGCATGGCGGAGGACCTTCGCACCATTCGCACAACGACATCGCTTCCTTGGGCGATCTGATCGATCGGCTACAGATCCCCTCTCGGATCAAAACGCAGGCGAAGGAGATCTATCAGATCCTCGCGGAAGCGGAGGCGATCGCACATGGTAAGCCGTCCTCACAGATCCATTTTCACGAGCTGGGTGAAAAGGATGCCGTTTTTGATATCGTCGGTTTTTGTCTGGCATTGGATGATCTCGGAGTGGAAAAGATCTTGGCAACACCGATCCATGTGGGCTATGGGAAGGTCAAGACGGCGCATGGCAAACTGCCCGTTCCGGCACCGGCGACCGCCGAGATCCTAAAAGGCATCCCGATCTATAGCAAAGACATCAAGGGCGAACTTTGCACACCGACCGGAGCGGCATTGCTCAAATACTTTGTCCACGAATTCGGACAGATGCCGATGGCGACATGGGAGAGGATCGGCTATGGTCTGGGGAGCAAAGAATTCAAAGAGCCGAATATTTTGCGTACTTTTTTGGGCGAGATCCTTTGATCTTCCGCTCTCAGATGATACAAAAAGCTTATCGGATCGATAAGAAAATTCGATCGATAAGAATTCGTTTTTGAGAATAAGTTTCAGTGATCTATGGTATCCTTAATAGAGTGGGTCGAAGAGATGAGTTTGGCCTTGATAAATTTGATATTTTATAAGGAGATAACATGGAAAAAATTGCTATAATCGGTATGGGAAGTAGCGGGATGGCGGTATTGGCAGCCTATGAAAAAGAGGTCGATCCGTCGAAGGTATCGATCGACTGCTACGATTCAGAAGAGAGTTTTGGAAGGGGATACCCATATCGCGAGGAATCCGAGGATGTGATCCTAAACCTCAAAACAAGAAAGATCAGCTATGATTATCAAAACAATGATGATCTGGCGAACTGGCATCAAGAAAATGATAGGCCCGAGCCGGTATATACTTCACGCTCGGCTTTTGGGGAATATACAAGAGATCGTTTGGAAAAAACCATCGCAAATACAAAGGCAAATAAGATCACGGAGAGGATCGTGCGCATGGATAAGGTCGGAGAGCAGTGGGAGCTTGAGACCGAGAAAGGAAGCGTTCGACGCTATGATCGCGTACATCTGTGCAATGGAGAGATCCCTCAGCGCCATATTTCTTCCGCAGAGAAAAGCGATCACTATATCCAGGAGATCTATCCGATCTGCGAAAAACTCGCAAATATCAAGCCGACGGATCATGTATGCGTGATCGGAGCGGGATTGACCGGTGTGGACGTGACGACGCATTTGATCACGGAGAAAAAGATCGAAAAAGTGGCGATGTTCTCCAGAAGCAATGTGATCCCGACCGTTCGTGTCGATCCGACTACGCTCGAAGTCAAGGTGCTGACGATGGACAAGCTTCAGCAGATCTTGTCGGAGAATTTCGGCCGGATCAGTTTTGAGCAGTTCGACGAGCTCTTTACACAGGAACTCAAGGCGCATGATGTTGATTTTGAACGATTTGTCAAAAAGCATATGCGAAGCGGCATCGATGAGCTTCGAATGAATATTCGAGAGCCGGAGGAGCTTGCGAGAGTACAGGCATTATTGCCGATCATGAACCTTGTTTTCAACAAAGTATGGGATTCGATGGGGAATGCCGATCGAGTCAAATTCAGAGCGAAGTATCATCCGTTCATGTGTTTGAACCGAAGTCCGCTTCCGCTTGAATCCGCGGAGATCTTGATCGATGCAGAGGAGCGGGGCGTTCTCAGCATGCCGGAGAAGATCTGCGGTGTAGAGCTTCGGGAAGACGGAAAATTCGTGTTGAGGCGTGAAGATGGAAGCCTCGACGAGTCCATCGTTTTCGACTATGCGATCAATGCGACCGGACTGGATACGTCATTAGCAAAAGTTTGCGAAAAAAATGAATTGCTCTCCTCGCTATTGGACAAACGCTATGTGATGGTCGATGAGTACGGCGGTTTGGCGGTCGTGCCCGAAAATATGGCGGCAATATCGCCTCGATATGGAACGCTCAACAATCTTCATGTACATGGGGTTTTGGCATCCGGCGTCCAATACCGAAATAACTCGCTGCTGATCATGCAGATGACAGCCCATCGATTGATCAAAGAACTTTATTGATCCGAGCGATCCGATGGTCTTGCGGAACGGCACGATTCGCAAGAAAGGACTGTAGCTATAGTTGAAAAGGAGCGCATCGATCAGATGAGCAAAAGCTGATAAAAAGATCCTTCGGGATCAAAAAAACCCTCTTTACCGGACTTTCGGCAAGGAGGGTTTTCTGCTTGGGTTAAAATATAGATCATGCGAAAGTTTTTTGAAAAGAACAAAACCAAAACCTACTAAACCATAGCTGAGATCATGATCGTTCTGCTTTGATCGAACAGCGAGGTCAGCGCTCCCGACAAGGCCGGAAGCAAAGAACGGCTATCGATATACAAGGTTGACAACTATTTTTCTAATGAGGTTTAGTATAAAACATTAGCTCCTATCCCTAAACACATATGTTATTAAAGCAGGTATATACTAAAATGTCGTATTTTGATTTTGTCCGAACAAAAAATCTGAAAGACTACCCCATCCTATTGTCTGCGAAATAGTCGATCTCAAGATCAAGTGCATCCGAATCATATTTGTCTTGGAGAACTTCCATCCGCCGATTCAATAGCTCCTGACTCATCGAAGAGTCTCCCTCTTGGGCTTGATCAGGTTCATCGAGCACAAGCCGGATGTTCTGCTGAGCCTTTTCGATGGTCGCGCGATAGGCTCCGACGGTGAGTAGCGAAGGATCCTTGATATTCAATCGCAGAACATACTCGATGGTCATGCCGTTTTTTTCGGCTACGCCGGGAAAGGCTCTTGCTTCAAACTGTTCGGATGCGAGTGGTTCCAAAATATAATAGGCAAAATCTGATAATGGATCGGATGCCAGAAGTTGTTCTCGGCTTATAGGATCCTTTTTGGAGATTTTTTCGGAAAGATCTTCTGCGACGGCTTGAAGCTCCGGCTCTTCATCCATCAGAAACAGCGCTTTTTGTCGAAATTGATCCACCGTCATTTTCGTATAGCCGTCAAAACGAAACTCTTGAAGCGGACTGTGATCCGGATCACCCGAGGCGGTACGTTCTCCTTTTGGGATCTCTCTTTCCGATGTCGTCAAGGTGATCGCTACGACTAGAATGAGAAGAGCCGAGATCGCTGTAGCGAGCAAAGTCTTTTTTCGTGCCTTCATGATCGATCGCACCCTTTCTTCGATCGCATTTTTGCTAAAACCCGTACAAAGAGGGGCGAAACCGCTTTTTGCTTCTTCCATCCGGATCAGTGTCATCGCATAGGAGGAGCGAATGTCCCCGTCAAATTTACGAAGCACGGCTTCATCGCAGGAGAGCTCCAGATCTCGATTGGCTAGAATATACAGGACCCATACCAAAGGATTGAACCAATGAACGCAAAGAACTGCGATCAAAAGGAGCTTCATCAGTGCATCGAATCGACGGATGTGGATATATTCGTGCTCAAGGATATAGCGGAGCATCATAGTGTTCTTCGGATCGATGTTGCTCGGGAGCAGGATGATCGGTCGCAAAATGCCATAGGTGAGCGGCGCTTGGATCCGATCGCTTTGCAAAATGCGCACCCTACGCTTAAAATCTTGTTGCTCGTGCAAGGCGGTGATAAAAGAATTTTTGATCGGAAATGCAAAGCGAAACTCTCGGTAGCAGCGCACCAGCAAAATCAGGAAAAACACTGTGAGCAAAATCATCCCGATGATCCAAAGAAATTGCCAGAAGCTCAGCAGATCCCATTGTCCCACTACGACCGGTCCGTTCATATTGGATCCCTTGTGGATCATAATAGGTGGCGGATCAAATACCGAGTCGATCGTGCGGACCGGCAGATCTGTTTTGTGATGGATGGCGGAGTGGATGCTCCAAGAAGCGCTTAGCGTAAACGGGCTGATCAGTCGCAAAACGGCAAGTGCCCACATTGCCAAAAAGGTGTTTTTGGGCAATCTGTTGAGAAAAACCATGCGTAAAAGAATGATCGCCGGGATCAACACGGAGGCATAAAAATTCATCCGGATCAGGCTCATTCCGCCTAAGTCAAAATGGATACTTGGCATCATGTTCACCTCATTCCAATTCTCGAACAAGCTCTTTGAGTTTGTCGATCTGCTCTTTGGAAAGTTTTTTGGGGGAGATCAATGCCGAGAACAGCTTGTCGATCGACCCGTCAAAAACTTTATCGACCAATTCATGAGTCTCTGCCAGCTGGACATCGCTCTTTGAAATGAGCGCGCGGCATTTGAAATTCGGCTCGGAGCGCTCGATCGCTCCTTTTTTGATACATCTTTTGATCAAGGTGTAAGTCGTGTTGATATTCCATCCGACCTCTTCCTTGAGTACATCGGAAATATACTTCGCAGTACATTCGCCGTCCCGCCAAAGTACATTCATGATCTTCAGTTCCGAGTCAAACAGTTTGATATCCATAGGCACCTCCTTATGTAATTTTGTAGATATTATCGGGCATTCCCTTTGAATCATTTCTGATCGGGCGTTGTCGTGTTTACTGCGGTCTCGCCATCGACGGATAATTCGTGTGGATGGATTTTTTGTTGTTGAAAATTTCATCGTTTTATAAAAAGGGTTTTATGAATGTTTTTTGATCAGCCATTTAGCAGAAAAATCTCCCATACTAATGTAGTAGTATAATGTTATACTACTACATTAGTATGATGGTGTCAAGAGCATTCGATCCACTCCGGATCAGTGGAGCTTTTAAGTCCGGATCAGTGGATCACATAAGAGTCTGTGTTATCCAAAAGCCTTAATTAAACATTGACATGCTCTGATCCGCAGATTATAATACCGGTAAGTAATAAAAATATTTTAGATGAGGAGGTTTTTATGTCTATCGGTATGTTGATTTTTCCGGCGTTGATCTTAGGGATCGGAATTGTGGTTATGGTCGTGCTGAATATGAGAGGAAAAAGTGCGACGGGGGTGGCGCAAAATGTGATGAAGGAATATGCCTATTCACAGATCCCGATGCTTCGTGAGAAGAATTTTGAGGTCATCAATCTATTGGAAGATGCGGTGAATGCGCAGCATATCTGGGTCATTGCATATGATCCGAGTGTTTTGTTTTTGATCCCGTCCATATCCAATCCATTGACTCGTACGATCAAAAGATATGAGGATATGACACCGGCATTCAATTTGAAAAAAGCGATCGCAAGCAATCTGCTGGTAGGGAGCAAATCGGAAGATATCGAGCATCTACAGTATTCGGAGATCGATCAGGTGACGATCGATCCGGCAACCAAGAAGATCCAGATCTCAGTTGGAGGAACGACAAAGAAATTCAAGTATATGGATAAGGATTGTTTTGGTGCAGATCAGAAGGAAGCGTTGGAAAGATTTTTTACCTATCTAAAATCATAGTTCCGAAATAAGAGCCTCTGCTTTGAGGAGGCCATTTACAAACTGTATTTTGGTCTGTGGAGCAGATCGTAAAAAGTATCTGAATCGCAATAGCAAGTTGAACATTTTGGCAAAATAAAGTTCGTAAAAAGTAATGATGATGGCATCAGGTACGATTTTGCCTAAAAAACGAGATCCTGTCAGGAGGGATACTAAGCTCGATCGATCGGCCGTATTTTAACGGATTTTTCAAAAGAAATTCGATAAGATCGGTTGCCGAGGCTGTTGAGGAGTATTTCTTCCAAGTGGCAGGATTTTTTTATTTGAGCATCCATCAAGTTGCTCCTCAGAAGGAGATGGATCTGCAGAAGAGATCGAATATCAATTACAAAAGGGATAAAAATTAGAATGCACCTAAGTGCCTTCTGATCTTGATCTATTCTATTACATATACCGTGAGACCTTCGACCTGCTTTTTATAAACGATCCACCGATTTATAAAAAACCACCGACTATGATACAAAAGATCGGACACATTGCCAATATCGAGCAGATGACTCCCTGATCGTTGAAAAGCGTACATAGATCGTTATCATACCTGCCAGTCGTGTTCTGAGTGAACGGTAGGAGGTCATCCCATCTTCGCATCTTCTGATTTGGATCAAAGTCCTTGATCTATATTCTCGTCATAGCAATGGGAGGCCCATCGTCAAGGGCAGAGAGAAGAATTTGGGATTGAAAATCACTCAAATTAAGTGATATAATGCAAGTAAGCGAACGTTTTCAAGACAGAGCACAGCGCGGAGGACCCCGTCGATCGATCATCGCTGTGTGATGCAGGATCTGAAAAGTTCGTATGGCTTCGATACAAGATCTTTTTTATAAAAATTTGCAGGGGAACGGGACTTGCAGATCATACCGGGAGGTTTGTATGAAAGTAGCTTTTTATGGTGCGGCACGCACTGTGACGGGAAGCTGTCACTATTTGGAGGCAAATGGGAAAAAAATGCTCGTGGACTGCGGTCTTCAGCAGGGAATGGATGCAAACAATCTTGAAGAATTCCCTTTTGCAGTGAATGAAGTGGACTATGTATTTTTGACGCATGCGCATATCGATCACTCCGGTCGTTTGCCGTTGCTCGCAAAAAATGGATTTGATGGGAAGGTGTTCTGTACTTCGGCAACAGAGGACCTGTGCAATATTATGCTCCGTGATTCCGCACATATTCAAGAGTTTGAGGCGGAGTGGCGCAATCGAAAAGGAAAACGACTGGGCAAAGAAGTCAAGGAGCCGCTCTACACGATGGCGGATGCCGAAATGATTTTATCTCGCTTGGAACCTTGTCCGTACAATCAGGTATTGGATATTGACGAAGGGATCCAGATCCGTTTTCGGGATATCGGCCATCTTTTGGGCTCGTCCTGTATCGAGATCTGGCTGACGGAGGGCGGATTGACCAAAAAGATCGTCTTCTCAGGAGATATCGGGAACAACAATATGCCGCTGATCAAGGATCCGAGCTTTGTAAAAGAAGCGGATTTTGTCGTGATCGAATCGACCTATGGCGATCGACTTCACAATCGACCGCCGGATTATGCGATCGAGCTTGCAAAGGTGATCCAGAAGACCTTTGATCGAGGCGGTAACGTGGTGATCCCTTCTTTTGCCGTAGGAAGAACGCAGGAACTGCTTTATTTTATTCGAAAAATCAAAGAGGATGAATTGGTCAAGGGACATGGTATCTTCGATGTATATGTAGATTCTCCGTTGGCGGCTGAAGCCACACGGCTTTTTGATGAAAATAAATGGGAAAACTACGATGAAGAGGCGATGGAGCTTGTAAACAATGGCATTAACCCGATCGCATTCGATGGACTTCATCTGTCAGTGAGTGCGGACGAATCAAGAGAAATCAACTTTATCAGCACACCAAAGGTAATTATTTCGGCATCAGGGATGGCAGAGGCCGGTCGAATCAAACACCATTTGAAGCACAACCTATGGAGACCGGAATCCAGCATCGTATTTGTCGGCTATCAGGCGCATGGAACGACAGGGCGTGCAATCTTGGACGGTGCGGAAAGCATTCGGCTGTTTGGAGAAGAGATCACCGTGCGTGCGGAGATCGTCCAACTCGAAGGGATCTCGGGTCACGCGGATCGCGACGGTTTGATCAACTGGCTGGATCATTTTGAGAAGAAGCCGGATCATATCTTTGTCGTCCATGGCGAAGAAGAGGTCTCGATCGAATTTGGCAAACTGCTCAAGGAGCGTTTCGGGATCGAAGTGACCGTACCGCTTTATACACAGATGCACAGCCTATACGATGGCTCGATGATCCGAGAAGGTGTCGTGGTCGAGAGAACACAGCGTATGCAGACCGAAGAGAATTCGCCTTATGGAAAACTTCTCCAGGCGATCCGAGCACTCGATCGAGTTGTTCTGCATAACAAGGGTGGCGCAAATCGTGATTTGAACAAATTTACTCAGGAGATCGAAGCATTGATCGAAAAATGGGATCGTTGATCATCTTGAGGAAATGTATGGGAGATCTTCCAGGAGGAATTATGTGGGAAAAAGATATAAACATTGAAGAGATCCGAGAGATCCGGGTCAAAACGACGGTGTTTTTCGGGATCGGTGCGATCAAAAAGATTGATAGCATTTGTTCACAGCTTTCAAAAAGAGGGATCCATAAGATCATCGCCGTGACAGGAAAAGGTGCTTACAAAAAGACGGGTGCATGGGATCATGTGCTGGAGGCTTTTGCAAAGCATGGCATCGATTATGTGCACTATGACGGGATCACGCCGAATCCGGAGGCAGATCCGATCGATGAGGCGGTCAAGATTGCCAAAGATTTTGGCGCACAGGCGGTGCTCGGCATCGGTGGAGGTAGCTCGATCGACGCTGCAAAAGCGGTTTCGGCGCTACTTGCTTATCCGGAGCATGACGCACGCTCGATCAGCGAAGGGGTCGCGATACGAAAAGCACTCCCGATCCTAGCGATCAATTTGACGCATGGTACAGGTAGTGAAGTGGATCGTTTCTCCGTTTTGACGATCCCGGAGACCAATCACAAACTTTCACTCACGGCGGATTGTCTCTATCCGCTCTATTCGATCAATGACCCACAGCTGATGACCGGACTGGGAGCCGAACAGACTGCCTATGTATCCGTCGATGCCGTCAACCATGTGTTGGAAGCATGCTCGACGAAATTGGCGAGTCCTTTTTCGATCCTCTTGGCGAAGGAAGTCGTTCGGCTCGTTGCGGAGTATTTGCCAAAAGCACTTAAGGATCCGATGGATCTTCCGGCGAGATATTATCTGAGCTATGCGTCGATGATGGCGGGCACGGCGTTTGACAATGGGCTTTTGCATATCACGCATGCATTGGAACATCCGCTGAGCGGTCTAAAGACTGAAACGATTCATGGTCAAGGGTTGGCGCTACTTCTGCCGGCTGTGCTAAAGCGGGTTTTTGAGGCAAGAAAGCATACGATCTTCGAAGTACTGCAGCCGATCTTGGGCGAGCTGGACTTTGAAACAGCGACCGGAGAAATGGTTGCCGCTGCAACAAGAAATTGGCTCCATAGCGTGGGCATCAAGGAGAGCCTTCGAGATCTCGGCTTTGGCGAAGAGCATCTGGACAAACTGACCGAGCTGGTCTATGAGACGCCGGGATTAAAAGGATTATTGGGACTTGCACCGATTGAGGTGACACCGGAGTTGGTGAGAACGATCTTTGCAGAAAGTCTCTAATTTGTAGATATTTTGGATATTGAAACAGGAGGTCTTATGCACAAAAGATTACGATCGATCGCAGGGCTCCTGTTTTTTATTCTCTGCATCCTCCTCGCAGGATGTTCATTGACTCCCCAAAATGCCGAAGAACGGCTTGTATTTCCGCCGGATGAGCGGATCGTCGGGATCACGATCGATGACGGATGGTATGAGGATCTGAGCGTCTCCGAGATCGTAAGCGCAGTGAAGAAAATGCCGGTCAAGCCGACGGTACGCATCGTGATGTCCCGGGAGATGGCAGTTGAAGAGTATGTCCCGATCTTTCGCGCGCTTCATTCGGTTGCCTATGTGATGGCGACGCCGGTCGATTCTTACGAGATGGCGAGCTATCCGGATATTTCAAGCTATCGGGAACGCTTTATCCAATGCGAAGAGATCTTGGGCGAATGGGTCGATCTGTGGGAGATCGGCAATGAGATCAATGGGGACTGGCTCGGAGATGAGGCGTCGGTCAGTGAAAAAATGTTCTCGGCATTTCAAGAGATCCGTCAAAGAGGCGGACGATGCGTTCTGACGGCGTATTATACAAAGCCAAAGATGCAATCGATCGAGATGGAAGAATGGCTCGAGCGCTATGTTCCTCGGGAGATGAAAGAGGAGCTCGACTATCTTTTTGTCAGCTATTATGAGGATGATAACGAAGGCTACCGACCCGATTGGCAGAAGATCTTTGATCATCTGGGGAGCGAGTTTCCCCATAGTAAGCTGGGGATCGGAGAATGCGGTTTTGCTTCTGCGGATGTGGATAAAGAAGAAAAGATCGAACGTATCCGATCGTATTACAAGATGCCCAAATATCATGAGAACTATGTTGGGGGATATTTTTGGTGGTATTGGGTGCAAGATTGTTTGATGCAGGAGGATCCTGTTTTGGAGCTTTTCTGCGATCGCGAATTTCTTTTGGAATAATTTTTGGATTGAATGAGGAATTACAGATGAAAAAATCGAAATGGATCCCTTGGATCGAAAATTTTTATTTGGCCGCCAATTTGGTCATCTATGGTCTGCTGTTTATTCAGACGAGGTTTGGCTACGAGCTGGAGAAAACACCGCTTTCGGAAAAGCTTGAAAAGCTCATTCGTATCCTTGGAATGAATGAGTATTTTGAGCTGATCTTTGCGCTATTGCCCTTATTCTTTGTCTTTCTGATCGTCCTGCTACATATCAAGATCGAGCGGATGAGCGAAGGCAGGTATGAGTCGATCCGCGCTTTCTTCAAGGATGCGATCGATGGGAAGAATCCACATTTCAAAGGGGATCGATTGGGTGTTGTTTTGATCGCGGCAAATTTTTGGATGCTTAAAGATTTTATTTATGTGTTGATCTTGATGGCACCATGGTTGATCGGAGGGATTTAAGATGCAAATAGAATCGATGAATCATACGCAGACGCATGAGAAAAGAAAAATCGCAGAAAATATTCTTCTACTGATAAATGCTCTTATTTTGATCGAAACTTGGATCCGAGAACTTTCCTTTTTGCCCGAAGCGCTGGAAGATCTTTCTTGGAAACTCTATGATCTTTACAATGCTGTCGGGCTCGATTTTCTCCAGCGGTTGGAAGGTCGCCTTTACTTTTTGTTATTGCTTCTTTTATACTGGGTGCTCCGCCGAAAGATCGCGCGCATCAGTGGAGGCGAATACAAGGGGATGATCCGCTTTTTGGCACATATCATCCTTCGGAAACAAAGCTTTTGGAAAAAAGATAAGACCGGACTATTCCTCGTCGCTCTCAATGCCTACTTGATCTGGTATCAATTTGCTCAGATCTGGATCGCTTTGATGGGCGTGTGATTAAAAAATTTCATTTTGCTCTTTTGTGAATAAAAATTTACAGCTCCTTACATATTCTAAAAAAGTAAAAAAAAATTATATTCATAAGCAAAGAACCTTTTCGACGGTGAAAGTAATACATACCGTTTCGTTGTAAGGAAGTTTTATATGGATACGATAAAAATAGCAAACAATTTTCCGATGTAGATGCATGTGGTCTGGCAGTTTTGCTGGTTGTAACACAGGCAGTGATTTTTTCAAAACATGCTTTTCAGGCAGGCAAGAAGATGGGAATCAAAAAAGAACGGATGAAAAAAGCAGTTAAAAGCAGTGCAATTATTTTCATCGGACCGTCAATTGAAATTTTGAGCGGAATGCTTTCTTTATGGATTACAGTCGGAGTGCCGATGGTCAGGAAGAGATTGTCGCTATCGTGTCCATGATGATTGAATCGATTGCAGCATGAGAGTTCGGTGTATCCACGGTCGGAGTACGGCAATGAACAAGATCAGATCATGCAGAGCGAGAGTCCAATGTTTGTCGGTGTGCGCAAAAGAGATTTGTGGAAATCTTTTGAGCCGGACGGTTTATCGGATCCGAGACATGGCAGCTACATTATGTCGACCTGCTTTTTCACATTCGCCTGCTGGTCGATCGGAGTTTCTCTTACATATAGCAGACAACGGCGGCGAACGGATTTAACTCTTGGAAAAAAGGTGCGAGGTATGCGGCAAAAGTTTTTGCCGATATCGTCCAAGATCTCTTTACCGACCCGAAGGGGATCGATCAGCTAAAAAAAGAATTTGAGGAACATAAAACAAAAGAATATAAACCGATGTATAGCGAATAATTGAAAAAACACCCGATTTCTTGATATGAAGAGAAGTCGGGTGTTACATTTTAAAAACATTACTTGTTCAAAGGAGCGAATATGGATATGACGCGAATGAGAACGGATCCTATTACAGTTCGGATAATTTTAGCAAGATTGCTGACTTCTACGACTTGTCGAAAAAGATTATTGGGAGCCGAACAGGAAATTCTCAAAGCATAGGCTTTGTGATTACATCAATATAAGACGATGCCGATTAGTGGATTTGGGAAACGCCGACGGGGAGAGGATCAGTTTTCAACAAGGGGATCCGAAAATATCGGCACGAAACCGACAAAAAGATTTTGTGGAGGATCTTGAACAATGCAATTTGTATCATAAAGGAAGAGTCGCATTTTTAGACGGGAACGAAGGACTGATACTTTTGGAATCCGCGTGCGGGGAATGGCATAAAAATAATCGCATATCATTTTTGTTCAAAATTTCAGAGAATATATCCAAAGAGAGGTTCCAAATATTTCACTATGCTTCGGTGTTTGTTGTGAAGAAAAGACATCATCCGAAATTAAGAGTACCATTATGAAGTGCCGTAGGATCATTCAAATGAGGAAATTACTCTATCCGAGAAAGGGTAGCTGGACATATGAGCAGTTGGGGCCGATGGCTTGATATTCACCCCGATGAACTCGAAAAGTTATTGGCAAAATACTTCAAATGGACGGAAGACGGGTGAAATATCGAGACACTAAAAACCCTAAACGCCTATTTGGAAAACAATATGAACTATGGTTTGATCGCAGAAAAACTGTTTGCCCATATCAATACAATCCGTAAACGCATTGAAAGACCAGAGCTGTTGATCGATATCGAATGGAAAACCATGTCGCGAGACCTCGTTTGATGATTTTGTTACAGTACTTGAATTTAGATCGATACTAATACCTAAAGATTCTATACCATTTGAAATGTAGTATAGATATGAATGCATTTGTCTTGCAATA
>JAUNKR010000073.1 GCA_030532705.1 Peptostreptococcaceae bacterium | reverse complement strand
ATCTTAGCCGCTACGATCTTATCCAATCCATCGATATAAACTTGCTCGATGTCACGGTTTGCACTTACCATTCCACATAGCAGTCCATACATGGATTGAAGAGAATCGATCTTAAACTCATCCGTATATACCAGACGGATCTTTCTGTTTAGCATAGAAGAGTGTTTATCTGCGATATCAATGAATACGACTTCGCCCTTTGCTGTTTCAGCAGCCTCATTTGCCATTTGTATCATTACCTTTGTTTTACCGGAACCAGGCGCTCCCACTTGTAACTTAAACATATTGTTTACCTCCAAACTTATTTTTAGGTATTATATATATTAAACCAGAAAATCACGAAAAAAGGAAGGGGAAAAGCACTTTTTCTCTAAATTTGAAAAATTTTCTTTCACCAAACTATTTCGTCTTGCCCAAGGTATCCATCTTCGGCATTCCTACGAATACCGGTAACTTCTCCTTGTTTTCAAATCCGATCACAAATCCCGGATAATCGAGTGCCGTTGTCACCACGCCATACGGCTCGACCATCGTCCATGCAACATAATAACCTTCCCCTTCCACAAAGTACACTCTCTGCGGGATCGGGGAATATCCGCCGGATGAGTACATCCCGAATTTCACTTCGAGATAGGTCCTGCCTCCCTGATGAACGGCATTATAGCCAAAAGCATCGATGGCAACTTCAGGAAAGATCACCTTCTCTTTATTGTTTTTTTGATCTCTCCCTAACGACAGATCTCGAATATTATAATATTGCTCAAATGGGACGATCTTGCGCTTCGGCGTTTTGACCGAAACGATATTTGTCTTTCGATCCCACTTCATCTCCGAGGAGAAAATTTTTGCCACAGACTCCAGAGGAACCATCAGCTCATAAGCATGTTGTGAACCTTTCCCAAAATCCTCCACAAATGGTTTTGCATTCAGCTTGACCTCTTTTCCATTAACTATCGCTTTTGCGATACCGCTCTGCATCTCCATTTTCAGATCCCCTCGCACGATCGTGCAACCACCTTGATCTCCTGTAATAAAACTTCTCCCTTGTGTCGTAGCCCCAAAATATTTGCCAACCAGCCGGTAGGACATAAAGACATCCTTTCCCTTCACCATGACCCCCGCCGACGAAGGCAAAAACTCCTCATTGAATTGGACACGAATGGGCTCCGGCGTTTTTGAAACCGTAAATCCGAGCGTAAAAAACACAAGGACAAACAACATAGTTTTTCGTAAAAAACGATCCATTTTCTTCTCCGATCTCTATTTCTTATAATTTATAAACAAAATTTGCGAACCGCCATGCTCTTTACCGAACTGAAAACTCCTTATCCGGTCAGCACTTACCTGTACACCATGTACAGCGAGCAATGTTTGATCCTGCATCTACTTCCCATCAGCCTTATAGACTTCTTATAAAATACTGTTTGATCGTTACTGTAGCATCCATTACGATCGGCAAAGCAAATGCTATTTTAATATTCTCCCGTCCGGATCAAAATTCTTCTTTAATGCTTTCTCCGTCCAATAGATGATAACCACAAAAGCGATCATCTGTATCATCACAACGGCGAGTCCGACCCAGCCGATCACATCCACGCTCTCATCGATGAAAAAAGGCATCACAACTACCGCTAAAAGCAATGTTGCGACAAACATCTTCCATGAGATCTTTGAGCACTCTTTTTGCGCAAAGCACCAAGTGCTTTGGTTTTTCATAGAGCGTGATGTTCGATATCCGCTTAGAGCATTGATCTTTTTGACCCTCGGACATAGATACCAGATCAGTAGCAAAGCGAATGGGATCATCAAGGTCGATATAAACATAAAGATCCAAAATCCCATAGCCGACCTCCTTTCGAAACACAGGATACTTTGTTTACCAATTTTATTCTACCATATTCTCTGAATTTTGTCCGCTGATCCCTTTGAATATCCCTTCCGGTGATCATTCCGACAGAGCAAGATGTCGCTCTCCCTCCGCCTCGACTTTGTAATTGCACGCTAAGAACAAACTTCTCCCTCGATGATTGAAGAATGCCGGATAGTATGGTAATATAGCTACAAGGGGGGGAACTATGAGTTCAAAACTTTCGTATAATAAAAAAAAGGTCCAAAAGACTGCCATCGCTTCGCTCATACTGATCGTGCTGATGACGATGGGTCAGCTTTATGCTAAAACAAAACGCTATGAGATCCCGGCGGAGACTTCAAAACAAAATACATCCGACGACCAGGAGATCCCTTTTTCCGAATCATCCGATAAACAGAAGACTCCTTCTCAGATCATCGTACATATCGTCGGCGAAGTCAATACGCCATCCGTCATTACTCTGGACAAGGGAAGTCGTCTCTATGAGGCGGTGGAGAAAGCCGGAGGATTTACCTCGATGGCGGATCAGCAAAGCATCAATCTGGCACAAGAACTGCTGGACGGCAGTCAGTATGTCATCCCCAAAAAGGGCGAGCAACTGATCATCCACAAAAATGACGGCTCACAGACCACAGGCACCGCCTCCGCCCACGACGGAAAGATCGATATCAACACGGCAAGCAAGGAAGAACTGAAACAGCTTCCGGGTGTCGGCGATGTACTTGCCGAACGCATCGTCAGCCATCGTGAGAAAAATGGGAAGTTCAAAGAGCTCGCTCAGCTGCTCGATGTCGAAGGCATCGGAGAATCCAAACTCCATTCGATGCAAGATATGATCTTTTTATCATAAAAATAATTTTAGAATAAATTAGGAATAAATTTATTCCATTCATATAGAAGGGATTGTATGAAAAAGAAAATTTCGCCTCCCAAATTCATCACGGGAGGATTTTTAACGATCATTTTTTTAGGCGCCTTATTGCTTATGTTGCCGGTCTCATCCGCAAGCGGTGAGCCGACAGATTTTCTGAAGGCGCTTTTTACCGCGACATCCTCCGTCTGCGTCACGGGACTCGTCGTTGTCGATACCGGAACCTATTGGTCGCTATTCGGTCAGATCGTCATCATCCTGCTGATCCAGATCGGCGGACTGGGCTTTATGACCATTGCGACCGTCATCGCGATCTTTTCGGGTCAGCGCATCGGCACGGAGAGCCGTATCTTGATCCAGGAGTCGCTCGGGCAGGAGGAGATCCGAGGGATCGTCGCCTTTGCCAAAAAGATCTTCATCACCGCTTTTTTGATCGAAGGGATCGGCGCCTTATTGCTGATGCTCCGCTTCCTTCCGAAATACGGATTTACCAAATCGCTTTGGTACGGTGTCTTTCACTCGATCTCGGCATTTTGTAATGCAGGCTTTGATGTCTTCGGCAATGGACAGTCGCTCACAGCCTTTCAGCTCAGCATCGTCGTCAATCTCGTGATCATGGCACTCATCGTGCTGGGCGGGATCGGTTTTACCGTGATCTATGATATCTATGCCAATCGAAAAAACTTGCGCCGTATCACGCTCCATTCCAAGATCGCATTGATCGTGACGATGGCATTGATCTTTCTGGGCAGTGTTGCATTCTTTGTACTGGAAGCCGAAAATCCATCGACTCTGGGCGAGATGAACACTTTCCACAAACTGCTGGCAAGCATGTTTCAATCCGTCACTACGAGGACAGCAGGATTTAACTCGATCGATCAGGGCGCATTGACCGAAAGCAGTCGCTTTTTGACGATCCTGCTCATGTTCGTCGGCGGATCTCCCGCTTCGACCGCCGGAGGTGTCAAGACGACCACGCTCGCCGTAGTATTTTTAGCGACCGCAGCTTTTGTTCGCAAATCGGATGTGCAAGCCTATGGACGAAGGATCAGCTATGCGACCGTCAATAAAGCGATGGCGATCATGCTGATCGCATTTACGTTGATCCTGCTTTCCACATTGATCATCAGCATCGAAAACCCGAGCATCCAATTTTTGAACATCCTCTATGAAGTGGTCTCCGCTTATGGTACTGCAGGGCTCAGCACAGGGATCACGAGCGATCTGACGAAGCTCTCACAGCTGATCCTCATCGCCCTTATGTTCGCAGGTCGTGTCGGCGCACTGACCATCGTCATAGCGATCGCCGGCAGAGAGCGCAGCGAGCATTTTCGCTATCCGGAAGGCAAGGTGCTTCTCTAGGAACATCCTTATGCCTATTCAACCTCTAAAATGATACAACGGATCCTCCGGGCAAAGCTCCGGGATCCTCAAAACAGGAGATATTATGAAAGAAAGTTATGTAGTTATCGGTTGCGGTCGTTTTGGAAATGCCGTAGCAAAAACATTGTATAAACTCGGGCACGATGTCCTCGCCATCGACAATGATATGAATGTGGTCGAAGCGATCGCAGATGATGTCACACAGGCGGTACAGGGCGATGCGACAGACGAAAACACGCTTCGAGCTCTCGGCGTCCAAAATTATGATACCGCCATCATCAGTATCACCGCAAATATGGAGTCCTCCATCATCACCACCATCCTTGTCAAAGAACTCGGTATCAAGAATATCATCTGCAAGGCAAAAGACGAGCTTCAGGGCAGGATCCTCACAAAGATCGGTGCCGATCGCATCGTCTATCCGGAGCGTGATATGGGCGAAAAATTGGCAGGCAGTCTGGTCTCAAAAAATGTCCTCGAATTTATCGATCTCGACCCGAGTTATTCGATCGCGGAGATCAGCGTTGTCGATCTATGGGTGGGCAGATCCCTGATCGATCTTGCGCTTCGATCAAAATTCGGGCTCAATGTCATCGCCATCAAAAATGAGCAGGGTGCCAATATCACCCCAAACGGCGATGATATCCTTCAGAAAGGCGATATCCTCGTTGTCGTCGGTGAAAACAGCCGATTGAGCAGGATCGATGACCTCTATGAATGATCTGATCCTCTCCAAAGACAATGCCAAGGTCAAACAGGTCGGCAAACTAAAACAAAAAAAATACCGAGACCAATATCGACGATCCCTCGTCGAAGGATCTCGTGCGATCAAACAGCTTATCGATCATCAGATCCTGCCATCGATGATCCTCTTTGATGAAGATGCCAAAAACAGCTCCAAAGAGCTCTCCGCACTTTACGATCAACATTCGGCGATCAGCTATATCGTGCGATCTTCTATTTTTGCAAATATATCCGATACCGTGAACAGCCAAGGCGTCCTTGCCGTTTTTGAGCAGCCGGACTTTGATCTTCAAAAGATCCTGTCCCAAGAAAGCTGTCGGGCGATCCTTCTGGACAAGATCCAAGACCCCGGCAATCTCGGCACGATCATACGCACCGCCGATTCGGCAGGCTTTGATCTGATCCTCTATACCCGCGGAACGACCGATATTTTTTCCGAAAAGGTCAATCGTTCCGCAATGGGCGCAAATTTTTATTTACCGATCTTGCCTTTGGCGATCGAAGATCTGCCGATGCTCCAAGAAAATGGTCTCCGGATCATCAGCACGATGCTCGATGAAAAAGCGACCGACTACCGCCGGATCGACTATGGCAAAAAATTCGTTCTCGTATTCGGCAACGAGGCGAATGGGATCCGTCCCGAGATCGCAGAGTGCTCCGACCATAAAGCCTATATCCCGATCTATGGCAAAGCGGAATCCCTCAATGTCGCCGTTGCAGCCGGGATCGTCATCTACAGGAGCCTGGAATAACGGATCAATCCAGAGTAAGCAAAAAAAAGATGTATGCATTCACGATTCCTTTGCCGGATATCGGAAATCGCTACATCTTTTTTACAACGAATCCGCAACAATAGTAGTTATTTCTTTGCCTCCTCAGAAGTTACTACAATAATATTTAGCTTTCCTAATCAAACTCACCTAATACTAATACCTGTTTAACCCCATAAAGTCTAGCCAATCCCTACGCGTAATG
>JAUNKR010000019.1:5136-41408 GCA_030532705.1 Peptostreptococcaceae bacterium | reverse complement strand
ATTTATCCGCTGCCCTTGCTATTCCGATTCAAATTACAGCTCGTTTCGTGCTCTTTGGTCCCGTTGATAAGCTCTAAATGATCGACCGATCCTGTCTATATCCTTCTCATTAGCACAGACGGTGAAGATCATTGACCAAAAAACTCACAAAATGTCGTCGATCAAAGAGCTTTTATTAACCGCCTATTCTGTTGTATAATACTTTTATCAAAATGTAAAGAGGAGCTTTTATGATATTATTAGGTTCAATCGTCAATGCGCTCACGATTTTTGCCGGCGGTCTGATCGGATCAAAGGCCGGCAAGATGATCCCCGAGCGTCATTCTAAATTAGTGATGACCGTTCTTCAGATCTCGATATTGGTATTGGGTGTCAAATTTGCTTCTGCCTCCAACGATTTTTTATTGCTCGTCGTCAGCTTGGTTCTCGGAGCTTTGATCGGCGAAACGGTAGATGTCGATCAGGCGATGACGAATTTTGGGAACAAAATGCAGCAGCGTTTGAAGTCTTCCAACAATAATTTTACTGCCGCATTTCTTTCGGCCACATTGCTCTACTGCGTAGGTTCGATGGCGATCCTCGCTTCGATCGAAAGCGGGATGCAAAATGATCACAGCGTCCATTTTACCAAGGCGTTGATCGACGGTATCGCCGCAATATTCTTAGCCTCTTCGATGGGCATCGGTATCGCTTTTTCAGGAATATCCGTGCTCCTGTATCAAGGACTTCTGACTCTGTTGTCAAGTAGCGTGGCGCCCTATGCAACACCGGAGCTGATGACCGAGATGAGTGCCGTCGGAGGGATCGTGCTGATCGCACTCGCACTGACGATGCTGGAGATCAAGCCGATCAAAATAGCCAATCTGATCCCTGCACTCTTTATGCCCATCCTGCTGATGATGACACCTTGGTTCTAACGAGAAATTTTGTACAAAAATTCAAGGGCATCCATCGTTCTTTTGTTTTACAATAAGGATAAGAAAAAGATACGACAAAACGGAGGTAGTTATGATCCAAGAATTCAACCAAACCATCGCTTACATCGAAGCGCATCTGATCGACGAGGCACTGGATCCGGACCGAATCGCAAAGCTTTCCGGATATTCCTATGCGATGTTCAGCCGAATTTTTGCGATCATGCTGGGATATCCTCTCAGCGAGTATATCCGTCAGAGACGGATGACGCTCGCAGCGATCAAGCTTCGGGACGAGCGGCCGAAAATCATCGATCTGGCTTTGGAACTCAATTATGAATCCGCAGATGCCTTTGCCTATGCATTCAAAAAATTTCATGGTCATACGCCTTCCGAGATCAAAAAAGGACAAAACTTTCGTATCTTTTCTCCGGTACATTTAACACTCAGTATTGAAGGAGGAAATGCAATGGATGTTCAGATCAAAAAAATAGGTTCATTTTCGATCGCCGGTGTCAAAGCAAATGACATTTCAAGCACGCAATGCCCGGATGTTTGGAAGGAGCTGTTCAAAAAAGCGAGCCCTCAGACATTGAGCGCTCTTGGAAATGGAAATTGCTATGGTGCATGCTTTGAGATCTCGAGCGAAAATATCATCAATTATATGGCCGCATTCGATGTGTCGGATGTTGAAAAGGCTCACTCTCTGGGACTCGAGATCATGGAGATCTCCGAAGCGGAATATGCGATCTTTAAGCTGAAGGGAGCGATCCCCGGATCTATCCACAGAGGATGGGAATATGTGATCAAAACCTTTTTCCCAAGCCATAACTATCGTCATGCCGGCAGTCCCGATTTTGAATTTTATTATGATGGGGATATGTATGATGAAAATTACGAAATGGAGCTTTGGGTCCCGATCGTAAAAGACAAATAAGATCCTCAGGATCTTCGCAATCAAAAAGCCTTGCTCTCCAAAAAAGAACAAGGCTTTTTCTTTTTGATCATCCCCGTTGACGATCTATTCATTTTCCCTGCCGGCAATGATGGCATATGGCAATGCAACAAGCAGGATCCCGCCGATCATATTGCCCAAGGTCACAAAGGTCAAATTGGTAAAATAGCCTGACCAGGAAAGTGCCTCCCCCATCGGATGGAGAAGTCCGACGAGCAGGATGGACATATTCGCCACACTATGCTCGAATCCGGTCGTGATAAAAGCAAAAATACACCAAAAGATCATGATCAACTTTCCGGACTCGCTTTTCATCTTCAAGGAGCACCAGACTGCTAGACAAACGAGCAGATTGCAGAACAATCCTCGCGCGATCATCTCCGGTATCGTGAGCGACATTTTGGCAAGAGATGCTTTTACAAAAAATTCGCCGATCTTGCCCTGTGCAACTCCTGTGAAAAGAAACAGTCCGGCGATCAGTGCCGATCCGAGCCAGTTACCGACCCAGCAAAAACACCAAAGCTTGATCGCCTTTTTCAAAGTGATCGTACGCTGATGCAATCCGATCGCCATCACGAGATTGTTCCCGGTAAAAAGCTCCGAGCCCGCCATGATCACAAGGCTCAGTGCCACTGCAAAGCTCAGCCCCATCATGATCTTTGCGCCCGCTTCAAGAGGCGATCCGCTCAGCAGCCCGCCGATCACAAAAATAAAGAACATCGCGACCCCTACATAGATCCCTGCCAGCATCGACAGGATCAAATAGGCGAGCGGCCTTTTTTCCATCAAACCGACTTTTTTGACCGCCAGTTGTGCGATCGAAGAAATTTCTTCTCTAAACATATATTCCTCCAGTCAAGAGCAAGTATGCTCTCTTTATCAGTTAAATCGCGCTGCATAGAGCGGATCCACCATGTCTCGAAATAACTGGTATTGTCCCAGCCATGTCAGCGGGATCGTTCCGATCTCGCCATGACGATGCTTTGCGATAATGATCTCCGTCACATTTTTCTGATCGGAGTCTTTGTTGTAGTAATCATCACGGTATAAGAACATCACCAGGTCCGCATCCTGCTCGATCGCTCCCGATTCTCGAAGATCGGACAGCATCGGACGATGATCCGAACGTGCCTCGACCGCTCGCGATAGCTGGGAGAGCGCTACCACAGGACATTCCAGCTCCTTTGCCAAAATTTTGAGCGATCGGGAAATTTTGGAGATCTCCTGTTGTCTGCTCTCCGTTCTGCCGTCGCTCTCCATCAGCTGAAGGTAGTCGATCAACACAAGATCCAGCCCTCGCTCCACCTTCAATCTTCTACATTTGGAACGTAGCTCGGTCGCCGTGATCCCCGGTGAATCGTCGATATAGACATCGCTGTTTTGAAGAACCCCGATCCCTTGTACGACCTGAGTCCATTCTTCATCATCGATACTTCCGTTTTTGAGTTTTGACAGCTCGACCTGGCTGATCGATGCGATCATACGCTGGATCAGCTGCTCCTTGCTCATCTCCAGGTTGAAGATGGCTACTTTCGCCTTCCCTTTTAGCGCCGCATTCTGTGCGATATTCAAGCTGAATGCGGTCTTTCCCATCGCCGGACGTGCCGCGATCAGAATGAGGTCCGTCTTTTGAAGCCCGCCGAGCTTTCGGTCAAGATCCGCAAAACCCGTCGTAAGTCCCGTCAGCTTATCCTTGCGCATATAAAGTTCCTGCAAAAGCTCAAAGCTGTCCGTCAGCACGGATTCGATCGGCACGAGCCCGCGCTGATCTTTTTGTTGCGCGACATCAAAGACCGATTTTTCGGCTTTGTCCAAAACATCCGCCACGTCGATCTCCTGATCGTAACAATTTTGGATCGTCTCTGTTGAAGCGTTGATCAATTTGCGAAGGATGGACTTGTCCTTGACGATCTTGGCATAAGCCATGATATTCTCCGTAAAATCCGGAGCGGTCGAGAGATTGGTCAGATAAAGCAAGCCTCCGGTTTTTTCGACCAGATTTCTGCTTTTGAGGATCTCCATGATCGTCACAAGGTCGATCGGCTCATTGCGCTTAAATAGAGTAAGCATCGCATCGTAGATCTCTGCATTTTGCTCTGCATAAAAATCGTCCTTATTCAAAACGTCCACGACCATGATCAACAGATCTTTGTTCAAAAGGACGCTGCCGAGCACCGATTGCTCCGCCTCGATAGAATAAGGGATCGTTTTACCTTCCAGCATCATTCACCTCTATGCATCTTTTTCCTTTACATCCACATGGATCTGAGTCACTACTTTCTGATGAAGCTTGATCTCCACATCTACGGTGCCCAGCGTTTTGATCGGGTCATTGAGCAGGATCTTCTTTTTATCGACATCCATATCGATCTTTTTGCTCAATGCATCCGCGATATCCTTGCTGGTGATCGCCCCAAACAGTCTGCCGCCTTCACCCGCCTTTGTAAAGATCTCCACACAAGTGCCTTGGATCTTTTTACCAAGCTCTCTCGCTTCGTCTTCCTCACGCTGCGCCTTGATCTCTTTGCCCTTCTCCTGCTGCTTGTGATCATTTATATTCACGGCATTGGCTTCTTTGGCGATCCCTTTTGGCAACAGGAAATTGCGTGCGTAACCGTCGCTGACTTCCTTCAGCTCGCCTTTTTTTGCAGTCCCTTTGACATCTTTCAAAAATATCACTTTCATTTTCTTTCGATCTCCTTTAGATATATCATGATTTGTTCTTCTACTTTTTCGATCGCATCCATCATCGAAATATCTCTCATTTGAGTTGCAGCCGTTTCCATATGACCGCCACCGTTGAGTTTCTCCATGATGACCTGGACATTGATCTTCCCAAGCGAACGCGCACTGACCTGGATCTCATCGCTGAAATCCTGTGCCAACACGAAAGATGCTTGGATCCCTTTAAGATTGAGTAGCTCGTCAGCGATCTTGGATGCTGCAAGCTGAGGATTTTCCATCGTTTTTTCACAATAGGTCAACGCGACGGAATCTCCGATGACCTTGAGTCGATTCATTGCATCGGCTTTGATACGGAATATCTCAAGATCCCCTTGGAACAAGGTTTTTACCGCAACGGTGTCTGCTCCGTGCTTTCTCAAAAAGGCAGCCGCTTCGAAAGTACGCACGCCGGTTTTGAAGGTAAAATTCTTGGTGTCCAAAGTGATCCCCGACAACAATGCCTCGGCGATCAACGGATTGACCTGCGGTCTTTCCTTGATATATTGGATCAGCTCCGTTACCATTTCGGATGCCGAAGAAGCATAAGTCTCGTGGAAAACGAGCACCGAATTCTCAATAAATTCCTGCCCGCGACGATGATGGTCGATCAATACGACACGATCACTCATCTCAAGCAATTCCGGATACTCCGTCAAGCTTGGGCGGTGGGTATCCACGACCACGAGCAAAGTCGTATCTTTCAAGCGACTCTTCGCTTCCTGTTTACTGATAAATATATTTCCATATTTTTGACTGCTTTTGATCCGATTATACAGCACATCGATCGAAGAATTGGAGTTTTCAAGGACGATCTTGACCTCTTTCTCCAGCATCTCCGCGATCGCTACGACACCAAGTGCCGAGCCCACCGCATCAAGATCCGCATAGTTGTGTCCCATCACGATGACATCGCTGCTTTCAAGCATCAGATCCTTGAGCGCATAGCTCACGATACGAGCTTTGACCCTCGTTTTCTTTTCAACGGCTTTCGACATTCCGCCATAGAAGCTGTATTTATCATTTCGCTTGACTGCGACCTGATCTCCACCGCGACCCAATGCGATATCCAGCGCCGACTCCGAGACCAGCTGGGTTTCTTTTAAGCCGTTCGCATAAGGCGAGACCCCCATCGAAACAGAGACCGGGATCGTATTGGCAAAGTCGATCGCCCGAATATCGTCGAGGATCTGAAACTTATTTTCTTCCATCGCCAAGAGATCTTCCTCTCTCGTGATCGCAAAGTATTTGTCCTGAGCGACCTTGCGAAATGCCATCTGATACTTATCCGCCCATTGCTTGAGCTGTTTTTCGATCTCCGCAGTGATACGCGGTCGATTCTGTTCGTCCGTTGAGTCCAAGACCTCATCCAAAGAATCGACCTGGATCGTGATCAATCCGGGCTGATTTTTTTCACAAACATCTCGCAGCTGAACGATCTCCGTGATATCCTCCATACAGACCATCACATTTTTATCTTTATGCTCCTTGCCAGAGTTCACCGTATAGATCACATTATAGATACGGTCATAAAAGCGGTCGAGCGTAAAGCTTCCGCCCTCTTCTTCAAGCACTGCCGAAATATCCAGCTCCGGAATAAATTCTTCGATCTTTTCCCCAAACAATCCCTTCTTTCCTAACACCTCGGACAACTTCTTGTTGTACCACACGATGATGCCTTTGTTGTTGACCATGCAAAGCGGCATATGAAGATTGGATATCGACTGCTTCGTCCGATAATCCATCGTCATGGTAAAAGTTTCAAGATAGCTGTCCATTTCTTTCTGCTGTTTCTTCTCGTCATCCGACTGGATCTTCATAACGATCCCCGCGACCAAAAGCGCGATACATCCGACAAGAATATTATAGAACATCAGCAGGACGGAAACAGCTAACATAAAGATGTTACTGAAAACAAGGGAGTTCAATTTTTCGTTCATCTCTTAACTCCTCTGTGCCATTTATCGTGGCAATTTTCTTATATTAAAAATGCTGTCCAGTGCACCGATCGTTACAAAAAACGGATATAAGAAGACGGTGAGCACCAGTGTTAAAAGCACGACATTTCGAAAGATCGACTGTCTGCTCTTAAATACCATGCGATCACATACTGCAAGCCCTTGCAGTAAAAATAAAAAGAAGTAGATCGCCAATAGATTATAATTCAGCATTTCGATCGAGTAACCCATCAGCTTGCTGACAAGATAGATCCCTACCAAAGTGATCAAAAATGCCATCATCGCTGAACCCGGGAGCCGAAACTCCCCGAAGGATCGAAAATCGCGTTTGCTCAGATCCATACGGTTGACGATGCTGCCCGCAAAAAAATAATTCAGCACTCCAAGCCCAAGACCGTAGATCAAGAGGATCGCCGGAAAAAACATCCGCATCATCGTCTTTGCCTGCTCGATATTGTAATTGATCATATCATTGACGCCTGCTTGCTCCTGCATCGTCTTCGCCAACAGATTGAATTGATATTCGATCACATCCGATCCGATGCTCTTACTCGCCGCCCGGATCGAAAGCACATTGACGAACACGAGCATCACTGCGGCCGCCATGATCGCCAACAGCATACTCTTACGTCGATAATACAGCTCGCCGACAAGGATCCCGAGAGAGCCCATCACCACAATAATATCCCCGGCAAATCCCGCCGCAAATAAAGCTACCGATGCGATGATCATGCTCGCGATCGAAAATAAGATCCCATTTCTATAAGTTAGCGCTGTGTACAAAGCGGAGATAATAAAAACACTCATCAAGAACATCGACGATACATTGACCAAGGTACCGATCAAAAGCACCGCTACGGTAAAGCGGATCGATTCTCGAATGATATCCCTCGGCTCTCTGCCAAAGCGTATCAATAAATTTCTCAAATGCTCACCTCGAATTTACTCAGTATGATTTATAATTATAACAGTAAATGTTCTAAATTACAATTTTTTCTATCTCGCCCTCATAAGTTGTCTCTTCTTAAGATCCGATCGCAGGCTTTGATCAAAAAAGATCATAAAAAATTATTTTTACAACAAAAGACACAGCCGATGCCGTGTCTTCTCTTAAAGCGATTTTATTTTATAAGCTCATAATCTCCTTGCAAAAAGATCTCGTCCGCCATCAGAGGTCCGTTACCGACTTCTTTGATGCTAAGTTTTTCCCCATCCTTGACGAATATGATCTGGTAGTCCGACTCACTCGCATACAATGCTTTGCTTCCGTCGATCTTTGCGATCGCATAGAAAGATTTTTGTTCTCCGTTTTCATACAATACGCTGAACTCAAAGCTGTTTTGATCCGCTTGAAGCAGCTCGATGCTCAATCCCTTTGTCGCTTCCGAGTTTTCGGTCGGCAAAAAGATCCCGCTCCACTCCTGCACCTGCGCGATCGGTGTTTCGATCGGAAACTGCGTCATCGAAAGCAGTTCTTTGTTGGTCGGGTCATATGCCATGATATTTCCGGATCGTCGGTTGACTGCCATCTGCATCCCGAAAGAAGGTCCCGACTTGTTGACCACATCAAACAGGTAGTAACTCTCTCCATCTTGTTCCAGCACTTCGTCCGAGATACTGATAGTAAAAGCATCGATATCGATCTGCTCCGTTGCAAGCTGCAGCGCATCCTCCTTGGAGATCTCAATATCATTTTCTTTTCCTGTCCCGTCATCCTTTTTCCCATTTTCCATATTATCGATTATGATCGGATCTTTTACATTTCCATCGGCCGTTCGGTAGCTTTTATAGATACCGATCGCCCCTGCAACGATAATCAAAACGACCGCCAACACGATGATCATCTTTTGATTTTTCACTTTTCTCTCCTCCACTTTCTGTCCAAATATTCCTGAGTTATTGATATTTTACATAGGATCTCCATGTAATTTTTCACCTTTATTATATCCTGCTCTTGCTCAGAATACAATTACAAAGAGGTTACAATCTCTTATGCGATCTTAAAAGCTTATGAGCACCGCTTTTTGATCCTTGCCCCCTCTTGACGTATGTGGATCTCCGATCAAGCGACCCGTCATCTTTTTTATAAATTCAAATGAGAACCGCCGTATTTCAGCTTCGATAGCGGATAATATACTTTGCATATTCAAACAGATTGATGCGCTCGATCGAGATATCCACTCTTTGGCAATCCCATTCTTCAAATAATTTGATCTTTGTTTGCCCATAAGAAAGTACATGATCTTCCATGCCGATCGCCCGATACTCGATCTGCTTGATCAAATTTTTCTGAAAATCGACCCGTATCATCCCTCGATCTTCTCTCGTTTTAATGCCGGGACCCAGCATCTCTTCCAGATCCGAGCTTTCTTTTTCAAACCAACTGCTGATATGATACAACCTTCGATCTGCCGTATCAATCCCATAACGCTCAACCGCCAAGTTTCGTTCCCTGGTCCTATAGGCGATCTCAAAAGTTTTTCCCTGATTGATCGGAATCTTTGTCAACATATCCCCTTCCGGTTCTTTGAACGCAATGCTGTTCCCGAATGGGATCAGGCTTACCAGCATCAAAAGAAAGATCATCGAAATCAATGTAAGAATGATCTTTTTGCGATGCATTTCAAGCAAGAATTTATTTTTACCATTTTGTTTCTTCACATTCGGATCGCTATCCATAAACACTCCTTGTCTCTATACAGTAGATAAGAAAGCATTCGATATGTAGCTGCACAGTAAATCTATTATATCAACATTTATAACAATCGATTTTTTGTCTAAGTAAATTTAGATTATCACAAAAAATAAGATAATTCAACCGACAATTTGTTTCTCCACAAAAACTAAAAACCCTTTCGCTCACACAAAAGGGTTTTCATTTATAATCGGCGTTTTAGATTTTCGGAATTGATCGCATAACGGAGTGCATTCTCTTGTGAGATCTTCCCCCGCTTATACAGATCAAAAATATAATTGTCCATCGTGACCATCCCCTCTGCACCGGAGGATTGGATCACATTGTCGATCTGATTGATCTTACTGTCCTTGATCATATTTCGGATCGCATTGTTTACAAACATGATCTCAAATGCAGGGACCAACCCGCCATCCACACTCGGAATGAGCTGCTGTGACACAACAGCCTGAAGCTCCATCGAAAGCTGTACCCGCACCTGTTGCTGTTGCTCTGCCGGAAATACGTCAATGATTCGGTCGATACTCTTTGCCGCTCCGATCGTGTGCAGAGTCGATAGTACGAGCTGCCCTGTCTCCGATGCGGTGATCGCGGTCTGTATCGTTTCAAAATCTCGCATCTCTCCAATCAAGATCACATTTGGCGCTTGTCGGAGTGCGGCACGCAGTGCGCTCTCATAGCTTTGTGTATCATGCTCGAGTTCACGCTGGCTCACGATGCTCTTGTCATGACGATGCACAAATTCGATCGGATCCTCGATCGTAATGATGTGCCCAAATCGATTTTTATTGATCTTATCGACGATACATGCCAATGTTGTCGATTTTCCCGATCCTGCCGATCCTGTAACGAGCACCAGACCTTTTTTCACGCTGTAAAGATCTGTCACGCTCTTTGGGATCTGCCTTTCTTCCGGCGATGGCAATTCAAAGCTTACGACTCGCAACACCGCCGCATAAGATCCTCTTTGTTTGTATGCCGAGCAACGAAATCTTCCGATACTGCTGATCGAAAAAGAGAAGTCATCATCTCCCTTTTTTTCCAGTTTCTCAAAAGAGCGCCCCGCAATATCGTACAGATCCAGTATATATTTTTTTGTCGCATCGGGCATCAGGCGTTCTCCGCTTTGCTCGATGACTTGATTGTTGATCTTAAATGCCAGATTGCATCCCGCAACGATCAGGATGTCTGACGTTTTTTGTTCGATCGCCGATTGTAAAATATCTTTAATCTCCATCTTCTGAACCTTTCCAGACCTCGATCGTCTGCTCTTCCCACTCTGCTATATTGGTAAGACCTTTTTCGACAAGATCGATATTGTTGCCTGATATTCTAAACTGCCCTTTGAATAAAACATGCGGACTGACGAGATCCGAGTACAAAAGTTCCATGCCTCTTTCATCCGAGGATATTATTTGTACTTTGGAGGATCCGGTCAGATAATTCTTTATCTCCTTCTCCTTCGCAAAATCCGATGTATTCTTTGCGATTGCATTCAGCTCGGAGATCGTCCGCTCAAACTCCCCTTCGACGAGATAGTATTTCTCATTATACGAAATGTTTCTCTCTGCAAATCGCTGATCCGCACGTGCGGTCGAAAATGTAAGCACCGCCAGCGAAGTATACATCAAAACGACTAATGCTACAGCGATCGGAAGTATAAAACCACTAACCTTTTCCATAAATTACCATCCAATAAATTTATCCGTGTCCATGGATACCAAAAGTTTTTCTTCTCCATCCAATCCATCGCCCAAAATCTCTACTTGAATATGCATTAGCGTATCTTTCCCTGAGATTTTTACTCTCGATCGGAACCATCTCTCTTGCAAGTTCCATATCTGCTTGTGATGATCCTCTATGATCAATGCTTCATCACTGATCATATCAAGATCTTTTCTATTTTTAAGTTCCATTTTTTGTTCTTCAATGATATCCTGTGCCAAAGCTAATGCAATCGTCTTACTTTCACTGAGATAACTCTGCTCTTTTGCATGGGCGAACAATGTCAATGCGATCGCGATTGCAAAAACGAAGCTAAACAGCGATATCAGTGCCGATATAAAAAAACTGTATGATTTCCCTATCGTTTTCATTTTGCCTCCCGAATTGTCTTGACGATGCTGTTCCCCGCATATCCCAATTCGATCCTGATTGTTTTACCCTGCTCTTTGATATCCAGACGATCCAGCGAACCGATCACTTCGCCATCGCCCTTTTCAAACTCATAGTCGATAGGAAGAAAGCTTTCGATCAGCTGATCGTCTTTTTGATAGATCCGACAAATATACTTTTCTCCTTCGAGCGTAGTATGAAAGATCAGCATATTCTCATCCACCTCATAGCTCACCCCCAGCTCACGCTGTTTGTTTACGATATAACCCGCCGCAGTTCGAAGTGCGGCATTTTTGTCCATCGTCTTCGTCGTATTGGCATACACTTGAGAGCCGATGATCATCAACAAGATCGCAATGAAGGCGAACACAAAGATCGTCCAAGTTCGAAAGAGTGAAAGAGTGAATTTATATTTCTCCTTCATCATTTGCTCCATTCATTCTCAAAATAATAGGTTCCTTTGGGTACTACAGCGATCGAAGGCATTAGATTTCCCCCGACCCCTTCATAATGCACTACATATTTTTTTTCATCCAAGATCAATCCATAATGCGTCGTCAGATAGTCGATCGACTGTGGGTAAGCGCCCTCTACAGCATAGCACGCCGCTGCCGCTTTTTTGATATTTTTCTCCAGAGCGATCGCATTATCGATCGTAGATCTCTGAGACAAAAAACTCAGCCCATACACCAAGGCGACGACGATCATCAAAAAACTCAACAAGGACATTGAATTTGTATTCTTTTCCATCGCCTTACCCCATCGATGACATGATCCCCAGCAAAGGAAGCATCACCGTAAGCAGAATTCCGCCAATAATAAAGGAAGTCGCTCCTACCAAGGTCGGCTCGATCACTCCAATCAATGAGCTGATCGAATGATCGACATCCTCCGTATATTTATCCGAAAGTTCTCCTAATACGGAGTCCAAATGGCCCGTCTGAATAGATAGACGGATCATTCGAGCATGGACCCCGGAAAAAATATCCATCTCTTCAAGCACCTTGTACAAAGGTTCTCCAGATTCAAAATCAGCGATCGCTTTTTTGATCTTATTCTCAAAATCCTTATCATCGATGATCTTACCCGTCATCTCCAAACTGTCATGAAGATCATAGCCTGAGGAGACCAAGAGCGAGAGAGAGTTTGCAAAATGTGCTGTCTGATATCTCCTGTAGATCTCTCTGATATGTGGAAGATGTGAGAAAACCTTTTGTGCTTTTTCTCTCCCTTCCGCCGTTTTATAAAGCATCAATATCGTGCCCACCAACGCCATTAACGCCAGAAAGGCTACAAGGACTATTGCCACTATCCCTCGGCCGATTCTGGTAACAAAATCGACCGAACCGGGAATATTTCCACCTAAACTTTGAAATACATCGGCAAAAATCGGAAGCACTTTCGTAATCATCACGCCGATAATGACAGTCACCATCCCGGCAACGATCAACGGATACATCATGCTCGATCGAATCTGTTTTTTCAGACGATCATCCTTTTCATAATACATTGCCAACGAATTCATCACCTGATCCGTTTTTCCCGTCTTCTCCCCGATCTCGATCATCGAGATCATATAAGGCGAAAACAACCCGCTCTCCTTCAGCGAAACCGACAACTGCTGATTGCACTCAAGTGCGCTGAGCGAAAGACCCAACGCCTTTTTTACATCCTTGTTTTTTATTCCTTCGATCACGGACTCAAAGCCATCGACGATACTGACCGATGAACTCAAGATCAAATGCATTTCCTTGCAAAACATGATCAACTCTTCTTGAGATAATGTCGTTTTCTGTTCCATGTCCTCTCCAATTAGTAAAGTCTTAATCCTGTGTAGTTGGATCCATTTCCAATAAAGTTCTCGATACCTTCATTCCCCGAGCTTGCAAAGGTCGAATCCATACGATTCCATGTGGAGCCCTCAAACTGAATTTTCACGCTCACCCATCCCTTGTCCTTTAGATACACTTCGTTCCATGCATGATTGATATCGCTTGGCGAAACCGTTCCGACGATCAATCTTGTCGGAATCCCCTGCGATCGAAGCATACCGGCAAGCAATGCTGCATAGTCAAAACATATTCCTTTTTTCGATGTCAAAGTCTCATCGATATTCGGAAGATATCCGGACTGTACCGTACTCGCTTTGACCTTGTCATAACGCACATTTTTGATGATATAATCATAGATCGCAGCGATCTTCTCAACCTCCGTTGCCTTTCCTTTCGTCAACTCACTCGCCTTTTGAACAATCCGCCAGTTATTATTGTACATAACGAACTGATTTGGATTCAGGAACGGACTCAATGAATTATTCAGTTTCACATCCAAAGTCTTTTCAAACAAAGGAATATATTTATTCCCGGAGGTATTCTCCATAATTCGAATTTTGTAACTTCCATCACCAAGCTGCAACGGAAATATTTCATATACTCCACCATTTTTCAGATCATAATTATAGGTCGAATTTCCTTTAATAATCTGCACTTTTAATCTTTTTTTGCTCGAATCATTCTTTATATAGACATAGCCATTGCCGATGTCCGTTGTATCGATAACGCTTCCGTTCTTCTCATGCTTCTTCTCTCCTTTCGGTGAGACCTTCTTATCTCCAGCTACCCCTTGAGCACCGGAGTCCGGGCTTGCCAAAGGAACTCCATCATCATCAATGATCGACTCATCAAAGACCGGATGATCCAAAATCAGTTCCTCCTTCGCAAGAGAAACATCCTCGATTCCTTGCTGCGATGAGGTGCTGATCACCTCTAATGAATTTGTCATCGGCGGAGCAAAAAGCATCCCTGCAACCAATAAAGCTGCTCCTGCAAGCAAATGTTTCTTATCCATAGAAATCCCTTCCTCTCTTAAAATTCTCAGTTCTATATCGGCATATCTCCGCGGTAAAATAATATATCTGTTAAAACTATCCCCAAATTCTTTTTTATAAAAAAAGCTACCCTTTCGGATAGCTTGCTTACAGCCAAATCGTTTCACGATCTTCGGCGCGTATTCTATTGTCTCGGCATCAGACGAGATTCATTGAGTTTTGCATTCTCAATATTCACGACAGGATCTTCTCCCGGTCGAAGTCGCCTCGCAACCACCACCAGTTTTGTTTCATACTTATCATTGACGCAGGTCTGCAACGTCAGTAACTTGTCGCCATATTCCACATCCACATCGGTGAAATAGAAACTTCGGCGATTAATCTCTTCGATATACCAATCAAACTCTTCCTTGGAATCCGCATGCACAAAATTATAGTATTCAAATACCGGGCCGAATTGTTTTTCGGTATTGGTATCAAATACCGCGATCACCTTCCATTGATTTTCCTGATACAGCGTATCAAAATTTATGATCGGCGCTTTTTTGTAAAAATCAATGTTCTGATAACGCATCAGCTCCGTAAACATATTCCCTTTCAGCCCCATGTTATGCCCATAGACAAGCGTATTGTCATAGAGATCCGGCTTCAGAATATTTCTAAAGTCCATGAAAGGGATCCCGTCAAAAAGATATTCCTTATTAAAGTCTCGATGCAGATAAAAATCATTATCCTCCGCCTGCACGACCGGATAATCGATCAGAGTGTTCGGGATATTGATCCAGCCCACAAGATCTTCGTTCTTGGCAAAATCCTCATCAAATCGACTCAACCGAGTTTCACTGATCGGATTTTCGGGAATTTTTTCCTCCTCCGACTCCTCTTGTTCTTGCACGACCGAGTCCTCTCTTGGCGGTTCCAGATCCTTTAAGTTTCTGCCTCCAAAATAGTAGATCCCGCCAAATACACCTAAGAGCACCAGCATCAACGATGCTATCTTTATTACATTTTTCATAGTCTGTTTTCCTTTGTAGATCCTCGCTTTTTATAATGAATTGACATACAGAAGCATTATACCCAAAATAAAAGATCCTCTCACATTTTATTTTTACTTCTGCGAATGATCCTCCAAACCCAACCCTGCAACCACTATAAAATCGATCTCACTCGCCCTTCTCAGATCTGTCGTATACACTGTTCCTTGCAATTTTGTATAAAACGAGTTTAGTGAGATACTCTTATATCGGACCGCTATGTGAAAATATTTATACTATGCACATAAAAAGGATGCAGAGCTTTTTTTGCTTCACATCCTTCCTAATTCTTCGATCTTATTCGATCTCTTCGAGCATTCCGAGAACCTTCTCCTTCATTTGACGGAGCTTGTGCATCGCCTCTTCTCTTGTTTTTCCGACCGTATTCATATAAATCTTGATCTTCGGCTCCGTCCCCGAAGGTCTCAAAGCATACCAACTTGTATCGTCCATGATGAACTTGATCGCATTTTGTTTTTCTACATCGACTGCTGTGACTTCCTTGCCGGTCAGATCGATCGCCTTGCTCTCTTTGTAGTCGATATATTTTTGAAGTTTCATCTCGCCAATCTGAAGCGGATACATCTTACGATATTCCGTCATCATCCTTCCGATACGTGCTTGGCCAGCCATCCCTTCCAGCACGATCGATATCGTATCATCCAAATGATACCCGAACTCTTGGAACAGCTCTTCCAACAGATCGATCAGGGTCATTCCTTTTTTCTTGTAATAGCCTGCGATTTCCGCAAAAAGCATACTTGCCGATACGCCATCCTTGTCTCGAACAAAAGTTCCGACCGCATAACCGATCGACTCTTCCCAGCCCATGATCATTTTTCCTTTGCCAGTCTTGTCCAACTCATTTTGTACACCACAGATATTTTTGAAGCCCGTGAGCACTTCCTTTGTCGGAACGCCATATTTGTGAGCAATCTTTGCCCCCAGATCTGCAGTCACGATTGATTTTACGATCAATGCATCTTCCCATATCTGATCTTTTTCAGCCATCTGAGAAAGAATATAATGCACCAAGATATAACCTGCTTGATTTCCGTTGATCTCAACATACTCCCCATTATGCAATGCAATGATGGCAATTCGATCACAGTCCGGATCGGTCGCGATCAAAAGCTCTCCGTCAACCTCTTTTGCAAGGCGCAAAGAATATTCAAATGCACGTGTATCTTCCGGGTTCGGATATTCGATCGTCGGAAAAGTCCCGTCCGGCATCTCCTGCTCCTTCACCACAAATACATTTTCATAGCCCTTCTCACTCAACACACGGCGCACCGGAATATTTCCTGCTCCGTTGAGCGGCGTGTACACGATCCGGATGCTCTTATCCACTTTTTCATCATTGAGCGACAATGCCTTCACGGCTTCGATATAGGCATCATCCACGTCTTTCCCGATATATTGGAGCAAACCGTTTTTGATCGCCCAATCTTTTGTGTAGATCTCCTTGCGACAAAGATACTCCACTTTTTCAAATCGATCCAGTCGGTCGATCTGCTCCAGGATCCGATCCGCAATATCATCCTTGATCTGCGATCCTTCCTGCCAATACACTTTATAACCGTTATAATCTTTCGGATTGTGACTTGCCGTGATATTGATCCCCGCCGCACAGTTCAGATGACGAACCGCAAAGCTCAGCTCCGGCGTAGGACGCAGATCCTCAAACAAATAGGTCTTGATCCCATTGGACGCAAACACGAGCGCAGCAGTCAGCGCAAAATCCTTACTGAATAATCTGGGATCATGTGCGATCACCACTCCGCGTGCAGAAAACCCATCCCCTTCGGACAGGATCACCTTCGCAAAAGCATCGGTCGCTCGAGCGATGACATATTCATTCATTCGATTAGCTCCTGCTCCAAGCTTCCCTCGAAGCCCGGCTGTTCCGAATTCCAATTCCTTGTAAAAACGCTCCTCCAGCTCCTTTGGATCCTCCGCGATCGCCTCCAGCTCCTCTTTCACCTTCTTACCGATCACCGAAGAGTTCATCCATAATTCATATCTTTCTTTATAATTCATTCTCTACTCCCTCTCAATCCAATGATCTGCATTCAAACAGACCCAGCCATTCTTTCTCAGGATCTAAAGACCGAGATCTTCCTCGACCTTTTTCACTGACTCCTATTTTACCATATTTTTCACAAATTCTCCAATGTATTTCATGGAGAAGATCCTTTCGCTATTTCACTTCACAGCCCTCGATCGGTACGCCGGAATTATCAAAAGTCGCCACCTTCGTATAGACTTCATTTGCCGCGTCGATGATCCCGAAGAATATCGCCGCTCCGGAGCCTTCTCCCAGCCTCATATCCATATCAAGCGAAGCTTCCAGTCCCAGCTTTTGAAGCGCGATCGCCGATGCCGGCTCTGCCGATCGGTGCGAAGCAAGCATATAGTCCACAGTATTTGGACAAAGCTTCTGCGCCAGCAATGCCGCCGCATAGGATATAAAACCATCCAGTACGACCGGTATTTTTGCCGCTCCGCAGGCAAGGATCACACCCATCAATGCACCGATCTCAAAACCGCCGACCTTCGCCAAAATATCCAGCGCATCCTCTTTGTTCGGCTGGTTTTTCTCGATCCCTCTCTTGATCGCATCCACTTTAAGAGACAGTCCGTCAGCAGTCGTTCCCGCTCCGAGACCCGTGACTTTTTCGACCGGATGATCCGTCAACAACGAAACGATCGCCGAACTCGGCGAAGTATTGCAGATCCCCATCTCGCCGAGACCGATCACTCGATTCCCCTGCGCTATATACTCATTGGCGATCCGGATCCCGATCGCGACCGAAAGGATCGCTTCTTCCCTGCTCATCGCCGCTTTTTTGGTAAAATTGTCAGTCCCCTTTCGGATCTTTTCGTTTCGCACTCCTTCGATCGCTTGATCCGTATTGATCCCCACATCCACCGGGATGACCTTGCTTCCCGCAAAAACCGACAACACACCGATCGAGCAGATCCCTCGGGCATAATTCGCAAACGCAAGCGCCGTCACTTCCTGAGGCTGAGTGCTGATGCCCTCCTCATAAATGCCGTGATCCGCTCCAAATGCCAAAACCACTTTCGGATGTGTCGTATAAAATTCCTGCCGATAGATACTCGCCAGCTTGATACTGATCTCTTCCAGTTTTCCCAGTGAGCCGGGCGGCTTCACCAATGAGTTTTGGCGTTTCCGGGCGATCTGTCGATATTCTTCGCTTCCGGGTTCGATATTAGAGACCGTTCGATCGAGCAAGTCCTCGTTTTCTTTTGCAAAGGATCGATCCTTTTTCAACCTTTCGGATAAATACATATTTTACTCCTTAATGATTTTTATACTTTATTTCGGATCCGAGAACGCTCTTTGATCTCCTGAAAGCCATTCATCCGGATCTAAAAACGATAGCACGATCCCAAAGATCCTCTGATCCTTGGATACTTCATTATATCATTTTTTACATTCTTTTCCATCGAAAAATAAAAAGGGAGCTATGCTCCCAAAAAAAATTATTTTTTCAATCCCATCATCTCGCGCGCTTCATCCGGTGTTGCGATCTCACGACCAACCAATTTTGCCATTTCAACAACTTTAGCAACCAGCTCTCCGTTACTTTTAGCAAGAACTCCTTTTTCAAGATATAGATTATCCTCAAAACCTACACGAACATTTCCGCCCATTGCGATCGCAGTCATCGCCAATGTAAATTCATGACGTCCGATCCCTGTTGCTACCCAAGTGGATCCCGGCGGGATCGAATCGACCATAAATGTCAGATCTCTTGGAGTCGCAGTCATTGCTCCCGGTACGCCAAGCACAAAATTGAAATGCATCGGATGATCGATCAATCCTTTTTTTGCCATCAGGATCGCTGTATCGATCATTCCTTTTTCAAATACTTCACACTCGGGCTTTACACCGTATTCTTTCATGGTCTCCGCAAATTCTTGGATCATCGTTACGGTATTTGTAAATACTTCATCTCCTCCAAAGTTACATGTTCCGCAATCCAATGTTGCGATCTCCGGTTTCAAAAATACCGGCTGCAATCTTTCTTTTGCAGTCATCCAAGTTGCCCCACCCGTACTTGGCAAAATGATGATATCCGGCAACACCTCGCGGATCGCTTTGATCGCTTCTTCGTATCGATCCTTGCTCTGTGTCGGTGTTCCATCATCCTCTCTAACATGAAGATGGATCACAGCTGCTCCCGCATCCGCTGCCGACTTTGCCTCACGAACGATCTCTTCGATCGTATAAGGTACTGCAGGATTTTGCTCCTTGGTTACTTCTGCTCCACAAATTGCTGCCGTAATGATCAACTTATTCATATCATTTCATCCTTTCCAATATTTTTTCCTATAGTTTTGCCTTTTTCTGTTCAAAAAAAGGTTTTCTTGATCTGATTACTATTATAACCACGAGTCAGTAAATTATCAAGGATAAAATTTTTCAAAAGATATTGAACTTCTTTAACCTTTGTGATACAATGATTTTGTAGCGAATTACTTAATATCCGTTATAGGTGTAAGGGAAACAGGTGAAAGTCCTGTACGGTACCGCCGCTGTGTTGGGGAGAGAGTGCTTATTATGTCACTGCGAAAGTGGGAAGGCTAGCACGATCGAAGATCCTAAGTCAGAACATCTGCCTATGACAGTCACCAAAAACTCTACGGTCTATAGAGGGTGTGTTGAATGATTGAATTCAGACCTTCTATATTTGTGCCCATTTTCGGGAACAGGTAGGGAAGGTTTTTTATTTAGGTCACCGAACTCCAAGTGGCCTCGGAGCTTTTGCCAAACTCCAAGCAGTTGCTCCAAACACACATAACCGTAAAGAGATGTTTAAGTAGGTATGCCATCGCATACCGTAATTCGCAAACATCCCTTCCAAATGGGCAGGCCGTACTCCTTGGTCTGCCCAATTTTTTTCTTTTAAGCCAACTTTTTCTCTACTAAAATGTAGATGGCAACGACCAACAAAAATCCCCAAAGGATCTTATGGCGCTCTTTAGATGTCATATTCAAAGAATGCCCGTGAAAGCTCCTCATATCCTCCCATCGAAGTCGTCAAAGATATCATACTCCCTCCACAAGCTCTATTGTAAATTTTTTAGAAGATCGCTAAACTCTATTCTAAAGACTCAAAAATCTTTTTCAATACTTTATCCGCTGTCATCTTGCCAAGTTGCTCTTTATCTTTGATAACAGAGCCTTCGCCTGTTGACCAGCGCATTTGATCATAAGATTTTAAATAACTTTTATCCAATACCTTTGGCTTAAACTTATCGTACCACTGGGGATAATATTCCTTCATATACCGATCCGCAAGTTTTGCAGCTTCGCTATTTTTATTGCCTTTGGAATTGACTGTTCCATTGATCTGAACCCCCGGCGGAGAAGCATGCAGTAAGACTATGCTTCCATCTTTACATGCCCCGACCACAAGGTACACATGACTTTTATTGCTCATGATATCCCCTGCACGATGATCTTTCACATTTTTTGCCGGAGTATATTTCCCCCAGCCACGCTGAGCAAAGTTTTTTGACATTTCCTTTGCTTTCATCACATAACCTTCTTCGCCATCCGATCGATGAAAGAAGTTATAGATCACCCAACCCATATAGCCCGAGCAGTCCAGACCGTCATGGATCTGATATCTTGTTTTATTAAAATCATAATTCTTTTTCTGTTTTTTATAAAACTTTTCCCATTGTTCACTCAGCCCGATCGAACGAGCTTCTATCCCTGCCGCATCTTCTTCTTCATTCCATCCGCCACCCCATACATACATCGTCGAACCGACAGGCCGGATAGCGATCCGAAGTAAATGCAATATACTGTCATCATACTCTGTATCCTGCTGAATAACTGGATCCGATGCAAAAAGTGCATGAGATGGACCGGTGCTTCCGCTGACCAAAAACAACATGAGCAAAACAGCAGCAAATATTCTCTTGAACATCTTTCACCTCGCATTTCTATCAAAGTCCAGAACAAAAACCTAGATGTTCGCCAAACGATTTTGCTTCCACAGCAGTTCATCTTTTTGAATTTCTGTTGTCATTTGTCAAAGCCTGAAGGATCACTCTCCCCAAAGCGTTCCTACTTGCTCTTTTGAAGCTTTTGCGTAGATATGCTTTGCCGTGACAAGATCCTGTGTCCCGATGCCGACGGTCTTAAAAACAATGATCTCTTCATCGTTTTCTCTTGCAACGAGTTTTCCAAGCAACACTTCTCCAAGATCGCCTGTAAAATCATCCTTGCTTATCCTTCCTTCATCCAGCGGGATCAAAATATCTCCCGCTTCCGACAACACCGCTTCTTCGGAATCAAAATACAATTTGGATGCACGCTCCAGGATCTCCGGTGGCATTTCCTGCATATGCGGCTGATAGGAGCCGACAAAACTTAATGTTGCCCCCTTTTTCACCTTTGTTCCATCAAGAACAGGAGCTGTTGCAGAAGTTACCGCAATGATCAGATCCGCATTTTCTATCGCATCATCCGAACTCTTCTCCGCAATGATCTTCGTTCCATACTGTCGCAATTCATCCTGCATCATCGCGACAAATCTTTCATTTTTCTCCACATTACGACTATAGACTCTTACTTCATCTAATTTTCGAACCGCGAGCATCGCCTCAAGCTGCATTCTCGCCTGGCCACCCGTACCGATCATCGCTCCGATCTTGGCATCCTTTCTGCCCAGCACATCGAAAGCCGCGCCGGTTGCAGCTCCCGTTCGCATCTGAGTGAGTAAAGTTCCATCCAGGATCGATCGTACCATCCCTGTTTTGCCGTCGATCAATAAGACCTGAGCCGGTGCGGTCGGTATATCCTTTTCCGCATTCTTTGGAAAAATATTGACGATCTTCACGGAAGCGATATCCAGTTCTTCTGCATAGGCGGGCATAAAAAGAAAAACTCCTTCATGCTTTGGCGCAGGGATCTGCGTTCTGAGCGGCACAACACTCTTCCCTTGAGAAAAGATCATAAACGCTTCCTTTACCGCATCGATCGCATCATTCATCGTAAACACTTTTTTGATATCTTCTTTTGAAAGTAGTAACATCTCATTATCCTCCTAATGATATCACTTTATCATAGGTTGGATCACATTTCAATCTTAATTCGATATGAGCTGTCCCCTAACTTCTTATTCTTTCAAGCATCGATGCATCGGATCGGATCAAAGAAACCAAAAAAGAGACTTATCAAAAGCCTCTTTTTTGGTTAGAGTTATAAAGATTGAGTTTAAAGTTGTTTGCAGATCCATCGACTCCTATAGGATCTTGGCGAACTTTTAGAGGATAAAGCTCCCTTCAAAACTAATATTTATCCCGATCATTTGATCGGTCAAAATCTTCTCGTCTTGCGAATTCTTCGGTATCGATCCTGTTTTGTACAAAATTTTCACTCATTCCACCAAGTTTGAATTTTTGCACCTCACTGTAGAGCATACTCGCCTGAGCGGAAAGCTCCTCACTTGCTGCCGAGCTTTGTTCCGCAGTAGCGGCATTGCTCTGTACAACAGTGGATATTTGAGACAGTCCTCGATTGATCTGTTCTATTGTATTTGCCTGCTCTTTACTGGACTCCGCGATCACTCCGATCAACACGGTCGATTCCATCGCTTTTTCCTTGACGCGATCCAGTGCACTTGCCGTATCTTTTGCAATCGCGATCCCTGAGCTTGCATTGCGCACGCTTTCTTCAACAAGGATCTGTGTCTGTTTTGCCGCTTCCGCTGAACGAACCGCCAAGTTTCTTACTTCATCCGCTACGACCGCAAAACCTTTGCCGGCCTCTCCCGCTCTTGCCGCTTCTACCGCAGCATTTAGTGCTAAAATATTTGTTTGGAATGCGATATCATCGATCGCTTTAATGATCTTTTGGATCTCATCTGAAGATTGCCCGATATTATCCATCGCTTTAAGCATCTCCTGCATATGCTCATTACTTGTTTGAAGCTCTCCCCCTGCCTGCATCGCCAGGTCTCTTGCACGTTCCGCTTTGCCGGCATTATCTTTCGATTGATCCGAGATCACATGGACTGACGCTGTCAACGTTTGGATCGAGCTTGCCTGCTCCGTTGCTCCACCGGCTAATGCCTGCGCCGCACTCGATACATGAGCCGATCCCTGATTGACCTGCTCTGACGATTCATGGATCAAGGAAAGGGTATGATTTAGCGAAGAAGAGATATGCTCCAGCGCTTTTTTGATATTGCTGAACTGTCCCTCATAAGCTCTTGTCAGCTTGATCCTCATGTCACCCTCCGCCATCTGATCCAACACAGAGGAAACTTCTTTTATATTGCCAACGTATTCATTGAGCCTTTTTACTGTTTTTCCAAGAGAATCCGCGACCATCCCTACTTCGTTGCTCGACCGGATATCCATATGAATATCCAAATTTCCACCGGCTATCTGTTCCGCCACTTGATTTAGCTTAACAAGCGGATGGGTGATCTTATTTGCAACACCCCATGCCAACAGAACATAGGCAGCTGAAACGATCAATGCCAGCGCAAGTAAAATCGTTCGAAGCGCTGTATAACCGCTCAAAAAATCTTTTATCGGCAACACCGACACTACTGCCCATTTCCCTTCACCGACCTGCGCTAAGTAACCTACATTTTTCAGCCCATACTCTTCAAATTCGATCGGTCCGAAATCTTTGTCCGCGATCGTCTGTTTCAACTCCTCATTGATCGGCGCCTGAGAGATCCCCCGGTTGATAAATTGAGAGTCCGGATGGGAAGTTATAATATTTTCGGGCGAGATCAGCACATAAAATCCTTTTTGTCCGATTTTCTGCTCGTTGACGATCTGATTTAACTGACCCAAACCAATATCGACCCCTGCCGCCCCCAAGACCTTTCCGTTAGGATCTTTGATCGGCGAGATAATGGATACCTCGAGTGAATTCTTTATATCATTCATATATGGTTCTGTGATGATATGTCTTTTGTCCGTATTTTCCTGAAAAGTTTTATACCAGCCTCTGGAATGAATATCCCATCTTTCATCCGAAATATATCCGTCGGAAGCCCACAGCCGATTGCTATCAATGTCCGCGATCCACACACCTATGATATTCGAATCGCTTTTGTGAATATCCAGCAAAGTTGAATACGACTCTTCAAATCCCTCCGTTGCCTTCGGTGTTCCGCCCGGCTGAAGCTTTCTCAACACATTGATGACCTGATGATTTTCCGCCAGCGAATCGGAATGGATCCCGAATTTTTCAAAATAGGAGTCCACTTTGATCGCTACCGATCTTGCCTCGGATTCGATCATCTGACGACCGGATTCAAGCAATGTATCTTTGATAACATAAAGCATCACCAAAGACAGACAAATAAAAATTAAGATCGTTGGGACCCCAAGCTTGGTTAAGATCTCACTCTTGATCCCTCGAAACGATCCTTTTTGAGATCGCTTGTTTTTGATTTTCCCCAAAAATTCTTCCATGTTTCTTCTCCTTAGATTTTCTTTATATACACATCTTCAAATGATTAGTCCTTCATTAGTTCCTTTTGTAAATGTATTGTTCCTTAATGTTTCTCAGTAGCTATATCGTATCTTTTTTTTAATATATAATACTTAAATTTTTATATTTTTTATAAAAAAACAATAAAGTTTATCACCTGGACTTTCACTTCAAGTAATAAATCGTTTTCAAGCTTCGATCTAAGAATGCACATGAAATACAATCTTTTTGGAACTGATATCTTTTTTGCTTTTCTTTATCTCCAAACTCTACAATTCTACAAAAAAAGATCCGTACCTAAAGCACAGATCTTTTAACTTAACTATTCCACTTTGATCTTTCTATATAAACAAAAGAGGCAACGATCAGCGTCCGAAGACTTCTTCTCCGCAAACATAGACACGCAAAGTCTTCGCTTGCAGATCCAGCGGCTCTCGATCCCATATCACGATATCCGCATCCAGACCTTCTTTGATCGCTCCTTTGAGATGATCTATTTCAAGAGCCTCTGCCGGATTGATCGTGATCGCACGGATCGCTTCATCATAATCCATTCCCGCCTTGACCGCAAGCGCAGCACACATATTGAGCGAACCTTGCGGGATCACCGGGTGATCCGTAATGATAGATACCTTCACTCCTTTTTCGCTCAGGATCTTCGCTGTTTCAAAACTGATGTTTTGCAGCTCGATCTTGGATTTTGTCCCAAAGGTCGGTCCCACTTGTGCATATAGCTCATTTTCCACAATATAATCCGCAATAAAATGCCCTTCCGTGCAGTGCTCCAATGTCAGCTTCACACCGAATTCTTTTGCAATACGGATCGCTGTACAGATGTCATCTGCACGATGTGCATGTGCCTTGAGCGGGATCTCTTTTTCGATCACCGGGATCATCGCTTCCATTTTTGTATCGATATCAAAATGATTTCCCTTATATTCCGCATCTTCTTTTTTGGCAATATAATTTTCTGCCTTGGTCAATGTTTCTCGAAGGATCGCTGCAACGCCCATCCTTGTCATCGGTGCCTTTTGTCCATTCTGCCCGTAACATCCCTTCGGATTTTCGCCAAATGCACATTTCATCGCTGCTGGATGCTGAATGATCATTCGATCCACAACATCTCCGTAGAGTGAGATCGTTGCAAAACTCCCTCCTACCACATTAGCGCTTCCCGGTCCGGTGCAAGCTGTCGTTACTCCGCCTTCCAGCGCATCCTTAAATCCGGGATCTCGAGGATTGATCCCGTCGATCGCCTGCATTTCCGGTGTCACAGGATTGGTGATCTCGTTGCCGTCAGCTCCTTCCCAACGCATCGCCTCATTAAATAGTCCGATATGAGAATGTGCATCGATAAATCCCGGAAGAACATATTTGTCTGTCGCATCAAACTCCTCATCTCCATCGGTATTCTCAATATGGTCCGCGATCTTGGTGATCTTCTCGTTGAGAAACTGTACGTCTTTTTTTACATAACCTTCTTCTGCAATAAATACCCAGCCGTTTCTGATTATCATATTTTTCCTTTCAGCGACTTCATCCATCGGAAGTCTTCTAAATTAAACATTAACGATTTTGCTCTCTCAAAAATCTATCTTTTTTAAGACAGATCCTAAATCCGGCACATCCTAGTCTTCGATCATAATATTCAGTATCTCTACATCGGTCAGCTTCATTCCGTCCTTAGCCATTTGGGTGATCGCTCGGATCGTATCTTCCACGGTATCTTTCACAAGACCCTCCCCGGAGTTGAAACGCTGCTTGTTCACCGCCAGAGTATAGCCCATAATTGCAGCATCCACCGACGATGCGATCTTTGCAGCACAGGACGGCTTTGCTCCGTCACAAACGATCCCTGAAACATTCCCTAAGGTATTTGTGATGGTATCCACGATCTCTTCTTTGGATCGGTCATGAAGATAAGCGATCGCCGCTCCGGCTCCGCAAGCTGCACTGACCGCGCCGCAGTAAGCAGATAATTTGCCGATCCGCTCCTTTTGCATCAAAGCGATCAAGTTGCTGAACACGAGTGCTCTGATCAGTTTTTCTTCCGATGCGCCCAGTTCATGAGCAAATATGATGACCGGAAGCGAAACGGTCAAGCCCTGGTTCCCTGAACCCGAATTTATGACGACAGGCTTTGAACAACCGCTCATCCGAGCGTCCGATCCTGCCGCGGCATAAGCCTTCGCTCTGACGCGCACATCGTCTCCATAACTCGCAAGCAAAGTTTTCCCAACATTTGCTCCATAAGGATTTAGCAACCCTTCATTCGCAATATCCAGATTGTGACTGATCTGCATCTTGATAAGATCTTTGATCTCATCGATATCTACATTGTTTGCAAAATCGTAGATCTCCTCAAAGTTATAAGGGTTTTGAGCTTTCTTGTCTGCCTTTTTGTCCTCGCTTGCCTCAAAAAGAGATCTCCCATTTTTTTCGATCTTTGTGATATTTGTGTGTTCCCCTTTGATCTCAACGACCGCAAGATCATCCCCTTTGGATAGCGTGATCTTGATATACAAATTCTCCACGCCTTCCGCCAGCTTAACGGTACATATCTTCTTTTCGATCAATGCCTTGGTCTCTTCGATATCTTGGGGAGTGACCGTCGTCAAAACTTCAAGTGACCGATCCGCATCCCCTCCGACAAGCCCCAGCAGAACACTCGGAATGATCCCCTTCATCCCGTCTGACATCGGGACGGTAACGCCCTTTACATTTTTGATGATGTTCCCGCTACAGAGCACCGTGATCCGATCCGGCATTTCTCCAAGCACTTCCCTCGCCTTTGCTGCGGCATATGCTAATGCGATCGGCTCGGTACACCCAAGCGCCGGGACAAGCTCTTTCCTCAAAATCTGTATATACTTGTGTTCCAACATAGTCGCTTTCACCTCAAAATATTTTTAACAAAATTATACCACATTCTCCACTAACAAGGAATGGAAACTTTTTGTCCTTATTGTTTTATCAAACAAACAGCTTCTTGCCTGTCTGCCCTCTAATATCTTCATTTTTATTTTTCCATAAAAAAAGTACATTTCATCACAAAATGCACTCTTCTAAATTTGGTGGGCGTTACCGGGTTCGAACCAGTGACCCCCTGCTTGTCGAGCAGATACTCTCCCAACTGAGCTAAACGCCCCCACCAAAAGTATTATAAATCATTTATTCAAAGAAAGCAATTCTTTTTTCACAAAAAGATCGATTACAAAAGCCTTCTCTCTACAAAACACTCTTATGAAAACAGATCCTCCACACAAAAAAAAGATTGGCATACAGGAAGTTTTGTATGCCAAAACTCCTTATAGCTTATCTCTCAAAGCTTTCAACAACACTACGATGATTACTAAAGAAGTCGCCCCGATAATTACCGATGAAAGCACTCTTGTCGGGAAGATAACCATAAAACCTTTTTTCATCAAAAAAGTCAGCCATAATGTGTTCAATCCCAAAGACACGATAATCGTCATCAGCGTGATCGCAATCACGGTATTTGTGACGATCTTTGAAAAAGGTATCGACTTATCGATATAGAGCTTATGCACGATCAGCGCCGGGATCAATCCCTGCAATGCCGATGACAAAGTGAAGCCCGGAAAAAAAGACCCTTGAGGCAACAAAAGTGCACCCACCAGATCCGCAACGATCCCTGCCAAAGTCCCGACCACCGGTCCGAGCATGATCCCTGCCATCGCCAAAGGAACGGAACCATAGGAGATCCGAACAGTCCCTGCCATGATCATAAAACCTAAAAAACGTGTCAAAACGATACTTGCCGCAACAAAAAGCCCACCCAGCACGATGGATTTTGTGCTGATTTTTCTGTTATTCATTTTTCCTCCTCAGCGGACGCGATAACATATCGCAACACAGACCCTAAGATTTGATCTCTGCCTTCGTCTGATGGCAACTTCCCATCCATCAACACTTGACGCATGCTATCTACTCTGCATAGAGGTATTTTAATATATAGAAAACAAAAAATCAATAAGGATCTGCAAATCTTTTGGCGACTTTTGAAATAAATCAGCGAAACAAAATGATCTCCCTCCATCATGAAAGTCGCTCTTGCGAAACTTCCTCAGCATGCATGATGCACAATACAAAAATGTGTATAAAAACAGCGTAGCGACTGATACTATCGCTACGCCTGAAATTCAAACTGTAAATTTTAATATTTTCTATAAAGATCCTATTTCTCAGCTTTCGCCTCTGCAATGATCTTTTCAGCCATTTGTGCCGGAACTTCTTCATATCTTACAAATTCCATTTCAAAATATCCTCTACCCTGAGTCATCGCTTTAAGGTCGATCGCATATTTGAAAGTTTCTGCTTGCGGAGCTTCTGCATGAATGATCTGCTTTCCGTTTTTGTATGCTTCCATCCCCAGTACACGACCGCGTTTCTTATTGATATCACCCATGATATCGCCCATATACTCTTCCGGAACATAGATATCCAGTTTCATCACAGGCTCCAGAAGTACCGGTTTCGCTTCTTCCATTCCTTTTTTGAAAGCAAGGTTTGCCGCAAGTTTGAATGCCATTTCGGAAGAATCCACATCATGATAAGATCCGTCATACAACACCGCTTTAATATTGGTCACCGGATAGCCGGCGAGCACTCCGTGCTCCATCGACTCTCTCAACCCTTTTTCAACTGCCGGAACATAAGATTTTGGAACCGAACCGCCAAATAATTCTTCCGTAAATTCAAACTCTTCAGCAGATGGCGAGAAGCGGATCTTGACATCTCCGTATTGTCCATGTCCGCCGGATTGCTTCTTATGCTTACCCTGAACATCGGAATTTCCTTTGATCGTCTCTCTGTATGGAACCTTCAGATCCTTCAATACAACATCCACACCAAATTTTTCTTTCAGCTTATCCTTGAGCGCATTGACATGAATCTCTCCTTGAACGCCCAAAACGGATTGTTTGGTCTCCGGATTTCTTGAGTAAGTGAAGGAAGGGTCTTCATCCAATAGTTTTTGAATTCCTTGAGAGATCTTGTCTTCATCATTCTTATTGATCGCCGCAACCGCTACAAGCATCTGAGGCTTCGGAAATTCAAGTCCCGGTCTTCCCCCGTGATCCGCTTTGGATGAAAGCACATCGCCCGTCACCACATCTCCCAGCTTTGTAAATACGACGATATCGCCTGCATTCGCTTTCTCTACTTCTTTCAGCTCTTTATTCACTACAGAGAACATCTTATTGATCTTCTCTTTCTTTCCGCCTTTGTTGAGGTTGAACACCTCCATATCCGATTTGAATTCCCCTTCGAATACTTTAGCATAGTTCACACGACCAAGGAATGGGTCATATACGGTCTTGTAAACTTGTGCAACCGCATCCGCTGAATATCTCGGCACTCCCGAGTCAAGCGGAGACGGAAGATAATCGACCACCATATCGAGTAGCGTATGCATCCCGATATTTTTTGCAGTGGATCCGCAAAGCACCGGAATTACGTCTCCTGCAAGAACTCCCAGTCTCAATCCTTTGTGGATCTCATCCCGAGTAAATGCTTCGCCCGCAAAAAACTTGTCCATCAACTCTTCGTCCGTTTCCGCAACTGCCTCAAGAAGCATCTCGCGGATCGGCTCCACCTGATGCTGAATGTCTTCCGGCATCGGTACGGTCACACATTCGGAACCGTTATACTCTCTTGCGAACATATCCACTACATTGATAAATCCCTTAAAACTGTCCGCCTTCCCCCAAGGCACATGGAAAGGTGCGATCTTTTTGCCATATTTTTCTCTCAATTGCTCAAGGATCTTTTCATAGTCCGCCTTTTCGCTATCTATCTTATTGACGAAAATGAATCTTGGCATACTCAAATCGTCAGTTATTTCCAAAGCCTTCTCTGTTCCAACTTGGAGATCTGTCGTTCCATCTACTACGATGATCGCTCCACGAGCCGCCGTCATCGCTGAAGTAACCTCCCCTGAAAAATCAAAATATCCCGGTGTATCCAGGAAATTATATTTATTACTGTTGTACTCAACCGCATAAAGACCTACGGTATTTGTCAATTTGACCTCATCTGTCGGTTTTGAAATTCTGTTTGCAAGTCCTGCTGTAAATTGGATAGCCTCAATAAGATTACTCTTACCGCTACCCGCATGTCCAAGTATCGCTACATTTCTGATCTTGTCACTTTCGTAAACCCTCATTGTCAAATTCCTCCTTTGAGTTTTGAAATATATCAAAAAATTAGATATTTTAATAATTATAACCTATCCGAATGATTTATGCAATTGTTTTCCTCTTGTCAAAATACATTTTATTTCTCTTTTACATTTGTAACTATTTTAGGCAAAAGAGATTTATTTTTCATCGATTTCTTTCCGGTCGATACGATCGCTACGTTCCAAAATGACCGATAAAAAAGTGAAAATAAAAACTCTATCGTTTCACGATCTTAAGGCACTATCTTTTATCCGATATTATTTTTACATTTGTATATATTGAGTTTGGAGTATTCTTTTTTTCTCAAAATTGTCGAATATTAATAATAATGAGGATTTGGCCCATGTGTGCATTCTAATCTCTCATTTTGTTCCGCATCATCCTGCTATGACTCAAAAATTAGATTTATCAATTCTTTAATTTTTTCCAATAAAGATGTTACGATCACTTCATTTTGGGTTATAATAGGAAAGGTTATTTATTGGAGTGTTCTATATAAATACTTGGACGTATCACTTGATCAGATGACTGCACTAAAATGTATTCTTCTCTAAAGGCATCCTCGGATCTATAAAACACCCAGACAAATCTTACACTCATAGAAGGAGGAATTATATGTTAAATGGCAGAAACAAAAAGCTTAGCTTGATAAGCTATTTTATGGCAATGCTATTGATCACCAACATTTTCATCCCTTATGGCAGCTCCTATGCAGCAGATTTGGGATTACACGATCTGATCGTGAAAAATGTTATCATTAGGCAGAGCGGAGAAGTTGCAGAAAACGGACATCTTGATTCAGATACATCCGTGATCGTCAGTGCGGATCTTTCCGCTCAGATCGGACCGGGCAAGATCCAAAAAAACGATCACTTAAGTTTTAAGATCTCCGAAAATTTTGATCCGCAAGATGTTGCGCCTATTTCAATCGAGGTAGAAAATGGCACTTATACATTAGGAACTTACACTCTATCAAAAAAATCCGATGGACTTTATGCCGATATCATTTTTGATGGAAATGTATTTGAGGCTACCGACATCAAAAGAGAAGAGGGGATCGCGACCATCCCGTTCTGGTTGACTGCGGTAATGAATTATGATCATTCTTCCGGCGCGATCGATCATAGCGGAAAACAGATCCAGATCATCGAAAAAAATTATATCTTGGATCCTTCAAAGGGCGATTTTGCATTCAAAATGGAAAAGACAGGAGATGCCAGCGGAAAAACACCGCAAGTTTGGTGGACAGTTCAGATCACACCTTCAAAAGATGGAAGTCTGGCTCATCTGGATGGATTTCGTTTTGAAGATAATGTAGGTTCTCTTGGCGGTTATGAAGCCGATACATTTCAAATCGACGGAACGAAAATAGAGCCCGTTTATAATAACAATGTTCTATCCTATACTTTCCCGGATGGGTTTGGAAAAGGTAGTGCAACGATCACCTTTGCCACCAAGATCGTGGATAGGTTATACCATGGAACAAACACCATAAATTATACAAACAGAGCTTATCTCTATTCCAAATTTGAAGGAAAAGCCCCTACTTTTGTAGAGTCAAAACCTGCAAGATTCACTCCTAATTGGATCTCTAAAAATGGTGAAGAAGCAGATAAAGGCAGTACAGGGGTCATAACCGGTGATGCAAATGCTCGTTATATCAAATGGACGATCACCGCAAATGGTAATGAGGCATCATTAAGAAATATGTATGTCGAAGATGTTCTTAGCCAAGGCTTAGAACTTCATTCTGCCAAATATAAAGAATGGATTTGGGATCAAGAGCCTTCAGAAAGTAACAAAGAAGGAAAAGGACATTGGGGTCCGGAAAAGGATCCTCGAATCGTTGGCGATAAATATTATATCGGCGAAGAAGGTCATGTAAACAACAAGAAGATCTTATTGACATTGATCACGACCGCTACCAATATCCCTCAAAATCACAGCGGAGAAAATATCAATTTCCAGAACCAGGCAACCTTGGGTTGGGATAATAGTCCCGGCATCAAGACCCAGCCTGTTGAAGCAACGATCGGTTTCAATAAGATCAAAAAAACCGCTCTCCCAAGAGCCAAGAGTTACACCAGTCCAAGCCCGGATGAGTTTGTAACAAACCCTCAAACAACCACGATCGCTTGGCAAACCGATGTTGATCTCAAGGACGAGCTTCCACCGGATACAAAAGTGTATGAAGTCTTTCTGTATAATGACAACGGATATATGTCTTCCGATCTACAAGGGATCCCTGCAGGTCTCACTTTTGGACCGGAAGGTACTCGCACAGATAAAGACCCTCTAAATCGCCCAACCGCAATCAAACAAAAATTCTCCGGATTTAAGAGCGATCATGGACTGACTCATGAAGTCACACCAATCACTGACAAGTCCGGAAACCGCGTTGGAGATCTTTTGACAATCAAAGGGTTCAAAAAAGACCAAAAGGCGACCTACTTCACAACAAGTACTGTCGTTTCTACCGCGATGCATTACAAAATATCCAACAACTTCAATTCTGATAAAGAAGCCGGCTGGCATCAACCGGTATTCAGTACGGCGAAGCTGTACAGCGGCTCAAAAGAACTTACACAATCTACATCGGAAGGTCTTCTTCCTTATCATTCGATCTATAAAGAAGCTTTACACCATGATGCTGTCAAAAACCCAACAGCGACTAAAAGTGTAAATGATCCTAAAGCAAACTCGCATTTCAGTAGCAATGGCTATATTCTTAGTGCAAACGAATATCATTTAGCTTTTGATTACGAAGAAAAGGCTATGATCTTTAGGATCAGCATCAATCCAAATAACGAAGATTATACAAAAAAACAATATTTTGATGAAAAAACTCAAACCCTACAGACCTATGAAGGAATCGAGGTCTCCGATCACTTGATGCCTGGATGGGAGTTTGTTCCGTTTGACAAAAAAAATACCGGCGGCATCGAAAATCATCAGTATTTTCTAATGTACGAAGGAACTAACGGCATTTCACCTGATGCGAGGACCTATGTGGGTAGCATAACGGAAGCAGTGCCGCCTGCAGATATGACATTGACCATAACAGATGGAAGTCTAACAACTCGTTCAACAGCAACATTCAACTTCCCGACACTGAAGAGATCTTATGTTATTCTCCTGAAAGCAAAGCCTTCAGAAGAAAAAATGAAAGAACTATTCACGGTTCAAAAAGATTATGGGCATATCAATGGGGTAACTTATGATGAGCCTTATTTGAACAGTCTCTTTTTTAAACTCAATGGTTATTCCGGTAAAGAAAAACCGGTTAGGCTCAATGCGAGGACAGCCCTTAAAAGTAGTCCGCTTTCTAAACAAGCGGATCTAACAAAGCAAAAAGACGGATCGATCACTTGGTCTGTCGACTATAAGTTGGATGGTTTTTCTGCAACCGATATACACCTTCTCGATACACTACCTGCGGGAATCGATATACCAATGGATGCACAGGGTCAGATCATTCTCGAGTCCAATGGACAAAAAACATTTAAGATCACCGAACTCAAGCCCACAGCAGATGGCAAATATGTAGTCAACACAGAAGCTGCTCCGATCGAAATCACTCAAGATCAGATCGGGCCGGGCAAAATGATCGAATATAACAATACTACAAGAGAATTGACCTTCAGAGCTCCTGAGGATAAAAAGGCTTATCGATTTGAATATCGAACAGACATCACAACACAAAATGTCGGTAAGATCGTAAACAAAGCAAAACTAAGCGGATCCGGCAATGCTCAAGCAAGCAGTTCAGCAAGTGCATTTATCGCTTCGATCGCTGCAGGAGCCTCTGTTGAGCGCGGCGGATTGCTCAATATCAAAAAGGTCGCTCCGAATAACCAAGCTCTTGCGAATGCAGAATTCAAATTGCTGACTCAAAACGGAACTCCTTTCCGCGAAGGGGTTACAAATGCCCAAGGAGATCTTGAATTCCGTGTTCTTCCGGTAGGAACTTATACACTAAAAGAAACTGCTGCACCTTCCGGTTATATACTGAATGCAAAGACCTATACAGTCGAAGTAAAACTTGAAGGTAAAAAATACGTTACATCGATCAAAGATGGTAATCAAGATCTCGGCAATACGATCACTGTCGTGAATCATCCTCAGACAATCGCTCCAAAGCCGACCGGTTCACTGCTAGTAGATAACCAGGTCTACAAAGTAAAAGGATCTACGGAAACGCCTGTCACTGATGTAAAATTTGACTACAAAGTGGTATTCACAGGTAATGGTAGCTCCGAGAATTACACTTATGAAAAAACAGACAGTAATGGCACAAAATCTTTCCCTATCAAAAATGGTGATATAGTCTCACTGAAACATGGTGAGAATTTCATCATCAACGGTTTACCGGAAGGACTACAAGTGACCGTTACCGAAACGGTCGTAGATGGCTATACCGTAACACCGGCAAAAGAACAATCAAAAACGATCACCATCACTCCAAGACAGGAGATCCACTTTATCAACAAGATCACCGAGCCGGACAATAATCCTCCGGGAGGCGGCGGAAACAGCGGAAATGTCGATCCGAAAGGCCATCTGGAAGTTTCCAATAAGATCTATGGTAAAGATGCTGACACAAGCAAGAACTTCAAGTATGTGGTGACTTTCGAAGGAAATGGAAGCGACAGCACATATAATTACACCAAATTTGCTAAAGATGGTTCCGTTTTGGAAACAAACACGATCCAAACCGGCGGAACTTTCGAGCTTACAGATGGAGAAAGATTCCTGATCAGCGATATGCCGCCGGGACTTAAAGTGACGGTCGTTGAAGATAAAGACGTTGCCGGTGACTATGAAGTGGATCCGGCTTCTAAGACCATTGAAAAGACGATCGAAGCAAACAACACGGTCTATGCTCCATTTACAAATACCAGAGAGATCCCTCTCGGAAATGTAAAGATCACCAATGAGATCATCAACACAACGACACCGGATAAAACAAAAGATTTCAATTATACCGTAACATTTACAGGTAACGGTAGCGATGGTGAATACTCATTTACAAAGATCAAGGTGGATCCTAATACCGGAGAAAAGAGTACTGTTACGGGAAAGATAAGGACCGGAGAAAACTTTGATCTGAAACATGGTGAAAGCTTCACGATCGAAGGAATGCCACCTGGGTTGAGGGTCGATGTGGAACAAGTTGCTTATAATGATTACAAAACTACAGCATCTATTCAGCAATATCAGATCATCACAGCAAACCAGATCCAATTTATTCCATTTATGAATGAACCTCAAGTAAATTCCGGTGGAAATTCGGGAGGCGGTAACAACCCAAATCCTAGTGATCCGGGCAACAATAATCCGGGCAACAA
>JAUNKR010000019.1:0-5126 GCA_030532705.1 Peptostreptococcaceae bacterium | reverse complement strand
CGGGAACGACCCCTTCGTTTGATCAACCAAATTCACCGGTAAGGCCTGATGTTACACCGGAGCAGATCGTATCCGATCCGACACCATTAGGACCGGTCAACCCGACCCCTCCTCCAACTACTGAGAACAAAACAGTAGTAGATGGCTCAGAATCCATTAAAAACGATTCCGTTCCTAAAGGTGGTAAAGATAAAACAAAGGTACAGTCAAATAGTATCAGCAAGGTTTCGGGTGCACCAAAAACAGGATGGAATGATCTGAATATCATGATCAAAAACTTCCTGATCTACGGAACAATGTTGCTTCTGTTGATGGCGCTGGTGGAAGAGTACTCCAGAAAGAGAAACTCTTAAGCCGGACGAAATCTTTAGGGAATTAAACGCAAAATTCTTCTTAGGATAAAAATTTGCAAATAAAATTCCGAAAATAGACTTTATTATTCAAAAATTTTTAAGCGCACAGCATAAAAAATGCTGTGCGCTTTTTTATGATCTTCTGAAATATTTTTTCTACCATTTAAGGTCGGACCATACGCTCAATTCCTTCCACCAAAACTTCTCAGCTCCGCTCGAATAATTTTGAAGTGTCCACTTTTTAATTAACTACACAACAAACTCCCTTTCCGCTTCATTTCATACGTCAAAAAAAACTTGCATAATTACTTTTAATTTTCCTACTTTATGGCTATAATAATAATAATTGATTTTTGGAGATTGTTTCTCATATATAGTTGAATTTTTATACAATTCTACAAATTGAGATCTTGTTTTTGATCCTTTCGTTTCATTCGATTCGCTTCAGGCATGAAAAATCTTCCAAAAATATAAGTTACTTATTGTATAAAGGAGGAGATTTATTATGTTAAATGCTAAAGACAAACGCTTGAGTTTAATAAGCTATCTTATGGCAATGCTGTTGATCGCAAACATCTTCATGCCTTATGATCTGTCCTATGCTGCAGATCACGGCTTTGATGTCGTAAAAAACAAATCGATCCAGCTGACTCAAGGCGGAGTTGTAGTAGCAGAGGGTGCAGATATTTCTGTCGATAAACCACTCGAATTAGCCGTACGTTTTGATGTACCTATAGGAGATCAAGCCGGACAGATCCAAAAAGGAGATGTTCTTCGTTTTGATATCGCCGACAACTTCCAAGTGGAAGGCGAAGCGACAAAGACATTGTTCGTGCAGATCGACGCTTTTACTTCCAAACGTTTCGGTCAATTCACCATAAAGAAAGAAGGTTCCAAGCTGATCGGAGAGATCGCTTTCAGCGGAGACTTCTTTGACGATCCGGATCATGGATTTACCGAAGCGGAAGCAAAATTCAGTGCGATAATAAAGTTTGACGGTGATCCGTATTCTGTACCTGAAACCGGTCAAAATGTTCAAATACTGGAAAAAACCTTTGTTCTGAAACCGCCTGCGGCTCAATATGAATACAAAGCGACAAAAACCGGCGCTTTGGTTGGCGGAAACCTAAAAGCAAAGCAGATCGAGTGGACGATAACGATCGAAGCCTTGAAGAATAAACAACCTCATCCTCTAAAAGATTACAAATTAGTGGATGTTTTGACGGAAGTCGGACCTTATGTTGACGGTTCACTCCAGGTCAACGGCACTGCTGTCACCCCTTCAGAAACAGCTCCATTGACATATACTTTCCCGGACGGAACGACCGATAAAGCAACGATCACTTTCAAAACAACGATTCCGGACGAAAAGCTTTATAAACAACAAGAGCAAAGTATATCGAATACTGCATCATTTATAGATGAGAAAGGCGGCAATGCTACAACCGTAACTTCCGGTCCCGTTACCTTTTCACCGATGTGGATCCTCAAAGAAGGAAAAGGTAGTGACCTCGGAAGCTCCGGTCCATATGATCCGACAAATCGTACGATCACTTGGACGATCACTGCAAATCATGAAGAATTTACACTTCATAATGCCTATATCCGTGATGAACTTGGCTCGGATGCAGACGGCAAACTTGGTAAGCTAAAATTCAAAGAAGCTACTTGGCAAAAATGGAATGGCTCCGGATGGGACGCAGCGGTACCTATCACGCCTGAAAATGAGAAAGATTATAAATTCGGAACGATCAACACCAAGATTTTATTAACGATCATAACTACCGTACCGGATGCACCTGCAGGATATACTGCCTCTGAAGCACGATTTAACAATGCTGCTACATTACATTGGGACAATGGACCGGGTGTAGGTGGATCGACTTATGCAACGATCGGCTTTAATGCGATAAAAAAAGAAGCGGTCCATGTTGATCGAAGCAATAGTATCGTTGATTGGAAGACAACTGTAAAAGAGCGAAAACAATCTATTCCAAATCTAAAAGTCTATGAAGTTTTTGCTTACAGTGACTCCGGATTTGATCCGAAAGACGTTACAGGACTTCCTGCAGGGATCGATGTAAGTGTATTCGGAAAAGACCAACAAGCAAAAGGACAACAATATGTAGAGGGAACTTTTGCTGCAACAGCAGGATCCGAGCATCTTAAAGCAGGAGCTACACAGGGTATATTCAACGGCGCCGGCAAGAGAGTCGGTGATTGGATCGAAGTTACGGGCTTTAAGAAAAATATAGAAGAATCCTATAAATTAAGAACCAAAGTCGTTTCTCCTTACTACCATCTCGGAAACTCAAACGGAACGACCCTAACAGCAACTGCAATACTATTCAGCTCCAATGCAAAATTGAATCAATCTACGGCAAATGCTGTAATGCCTATGCGTGTTCTATTCAAAGAACTCCTTGTTCGAGATGCAATGGCTGATCCTGCAAAACATGTAAACAATAGAACTCATGATCTAAATCTGGGATTTGATTACAAGGAAAAGGCTGTCCTCTATCGCCTAAGCATCAACGCGGACAGCGTCGGTTTTTCAAATCGTGATTTCTTTGATAACAATGTAAATGAATTCAAAAAATATGGAACGATAACCTATACCGATACATTACCGGAGGGATGGGAATTTGTTCCTATTAGCGGCAACGAAAAATATATGTTCTTTGATGGACGTAAAGACGAAACTTCTCTACGTTCTATTTCCCCGGATAATACACCGGATGCCCCTCCGGCAGGATTTAGTGCGGACTTTAACGGAAACAAGGCAGTATTTACTTTTAACAATCTGGAGAAGTCCCATATCATCTTGCTAAAAGCAAAGCCGTCTCAGGAAAAGATCAATGAATACTTTACAAAAGATGGGACACTAGCACCTGTCAATTCATTACAGTTTAAAGCAGCTAATTGGGCCGGTCTGGTTACTATGAGACATGGTGTCAATATAACCAGTGATACCATTGCAAAAGCTTATTTCAACGGCAATGTTCCGACGGAAGGTATTCTTGAGTGGATCGTGGAATACAAACCGACTGAGCTTCAGCACACCGGCGCTACCATAGAGGATAAGCTTCCGATCGGGATCGATGTTCCGACCAATTCCAATGGCGAAGTTGAAGAAAAAGTGGATGGCGGCAAGACATTCTTCATCCAAGAACTTGAACTGAATGCCGACGGAACATACAGCAATGGAAAAGAAATTGCTGCAAAGATCGGAGACAATGTAAACTACAACAAAGATACGCGTACGTTGACTTTCAAGATCCCGGATGGCAATAAAGCTTATCGATTTAAGTATTTGACCTATGTTACAGGAGATCCGGGATCGGTGACCAATAATGTTAAATTGCTGGGAACAAATGAAACGAGCAACACCGGCGGATCCACATTCGCGATCCCTGCGATCGATGCAAATGTATTGTTGCGACGCGGAGGTATCGTTACGATCACGAAGGTGGACGGTACTAATAATACCAAACTTCCGGGGGCAGTATTCTCAATATTTGCAACAGGAAGCACCACTCCACTACGAACAGGAACTACAAAATCGGATGGAAAATTAAGTCTACGTGGGATCCCTGCAGGAAATTATACGCTAAAAGAGATCACTCCTCCTGCCGGCTATGCACTGGACACTACAGCTTATCCGGTCGTAGTTGAGAAATCCGGCAATGTATTTGTTGCTAAAGTAAACGGCACACAGGACAACCTATTGACCGTTAAAAACTACAGCACAACTGCAGGACAGCTTAAGGTCTCAAACGAAGTCACAGGTACTGCATCTGATAAATCAAAAGACTTTATCTATACGATCGAATTCCCAGGCGGAGCTGTTTATCCATTCAGCAAGAGCGATGGAACAAGCGGCGTTCTTCGAAGCGGACAGACATTCAAACTAAAACATGGCGAGAATATCGTATTTAGTAATATGCCTCCGGGATTGGTCGTAAAAGTAACCGAACGACCGGATGATTACACTGTAAATGCTCCGGGCGCGATAAGAAATGCGACCATCGAGAAGAGCAAAATGGCAGAGATCTATTATATCAATACAAAAGATCTTCCTGCTCCGACAACAGGTGGCATCAAAGTGACCAATGCTGTTCAAGGAACTGCAGCGGACAACACAAAAGATTTTAACTTCACGGTAACTTTCTCCGATGGAAAAACTTATGCCTACACCGGAGAAGGCGGTGCCGCATCCGGCAATATCAAGAGCGGTGAGATCATCAAACTTAAGCATGGTCAATCCTTCACAATTGTGGATATCCCGAAAGATGTTGTCGTAACGATCGTTGAAGATCCGGATGACTACACTTTGGTCACTCCTGACAACAAGCAACAAGCGAAAACGATCGTTGCAGGAACGATCCAGCAGATCGACTATGTAAATGAGAAAAATGCAGTTGTTCCTAAAACAGGTGAGGTTACGGTCACCAATAAAGTGGAAGGTAATGCGGCAGATACCAACAAACCTTTTACATTCACCGTAACATTCTCTGACGGAAAGACCTATCCGTTTACCGGAACAAATGGTGTCACTGCCGGAAATATCACAAGTGGCGGAACGATCGAATTAAAACATGGTCAATCCTTCACGATCACAGGAATTCCTGAAGGCGTAACCGTAACGATCGTCGAAAATCCGGATGATTACACATTAGTATCCCCTGCTTCTCCAAGCCAAACAGTGACCATTAAGGCAGGAGAACCGCAGAAGGTCGATTATGTGAATAAAAAAGAAACCGGCGGCGGTGG
>JAUNKR010000018.1:32971-41785 GCA_030532705.1 Peptostreptococcaceae bacterium | reverse complement strand
ACACTCCACACTCCACTCTATCCTACGGCTTCCGGATAGTTAAAGCTGATCTTTGCTCCTTTTGGAAATGTTGCATTTTCATTAAAAGCGGCTTTGATGTTGATTTGCTCTCCTTGGGATCGGAGCTGCAGCTGATCGTAGCTGTCCCCTTTGCTGAGCATCAGCACATCATCCTGTACCCATTCTTTCAATCCGTCGGGTTTGCCGGACTCGCCGACCAAAAGAGTTGTTCCATAGTATTTCGGGATGATCCAGAAACTGCCGTTGCTGTCTCCGCCAAATTGATATGGGAATGACTGCAATTTGCTTTCTCTGAAGTTCACTCTTTTTTCAACTTCTTCCGCAAAATCCTTGGAGTTGATCGCCAGATAGCCGAACAGTGCATCTTTTCCTTCTACTCCGGCATAAGAATAGCTGAGGTTGATAACGCCTTTGTCATCCTTTTCGGGAACTAAGATCTCTCCTCCATGATATGGGACGAATAACTTGTCTTCAAGTTTGAGTTTGCCCTTCTCGTCGATCGAGTAGAAATTGACGCCAAGGTAGATATTAGTCTGTAGCGAGTGATCGCGGTAGCTCCAATAAAAGTGGTCGATCTCCGCCATATAGTCGCTCATTTTTCTCGGCAATCGCCACGCTTTCTGCTGGTCGATGTAGTAGAGCACCTGTTGTTCGGACTCAAAAGTATCATTGTCCTCATTGATCGGCCCTGCATCGATCGGCGTATTGGTGTCCAGCTTCCAAACATCTTTTTCATTGACCAAAGCGACCTTGCCATATCGTCTCGGCTGATCGCCCACGACCTTAAGAGGTATATAATAGACTTTTCTGTCGGATGCCTCGTATCCTATTTGGATATCACTCATATCCCAATGCAGGATCTGGCTGTCCACATCCATCCCCTCACTTGAGCCGGAATAATACAATTTGCCGTCCACCTCGATGAACATCCCGCCTTCCGTATGGATATCCGGCTGGTACTGCGTGTAATAGATCCGCTCTGAAAACACTTTGCGCGCCAAATCCTCCAGATCGGCAAGCGTTTGATATTTCGGATCCGTCACTCGATAATACTCGATCACGCCATCCTCGGTGTATTGACTCTTTACCTTATGGACCTGTGTTTTATCGATCTGAAGATCACCAAACCAGATCACCCGGCAAGCTTCCTCCGCATCTTTAAGAGAGCTTTCCAAAAGTTTAGTTATTTTCGGATCGACCGGCTCGATCGGAGTCGTAGTGCCTCCTCCGCCGGAACCTGCGTTATCCTTAGCACATCCTGCCAGAAACAGCAAGATCCCTGTCATCCATGCGATCAGTCGATAATATTTTTTCATATTTCCTCCTAGCCCTTCGCGTCGATCACAAATCGATCGCCACGCTCCAGCTTGGTCTGCGTATCGAATATCGGTTCAAAAGATACTTCTTCGCCATCATATTCGATCGTGACATTTTCTACAATATCCTTACTTAAACAAAATAGTTCATCTTCTCCCCAGGCGATCACTTTGTTTTCCCCATCGATCTTCTCTTGCAGCCGGATGGTCGTTCCATAGTATTTCGGGACCAAGAACAGCAGCTCGCCCTTATCCACAAACTCACGGGAAAAATATCCTTCTTCCATCCGCATATTCTCTACGCTCTCGATCCAGTTGATGACATACTCGTCCGCGATCATGCTTTCCGTCAAATAACCGAAGATCGAATCCTTGCTTTTCTTTTCGACCGCTTTGGAATAATTTAGTGTGATCACACCGTTTTTGTCCTGCTTTGGATAGATGATATCTTTTTCGTTGCTCAATCGGACGAATAATTTGTCCACCAGTTTTAGCTTATCTTCCGTCTGCTCATAGATATTGACCCCAAGATACGGTATCGTCTCCTTCGGATCATAGCTTGCACGGATCAAGGTATCTACACCGTCCACTTCGACGATATATTCCTCGATCGGCCGATCCATCCGCCAGTTTTCTTCATCCGCAATGTACTCGATCAGCTCCTCGCGGCTCGAAAACAACAGATCATATGACGCAGCATATTCGGTGTTGAATATCGTGCCGGGATCAAAGTTCGGATTTTGATCCAGTTTCCAGACATCCTCTTCCTTCACAAGAACGATCTTGCCGTCGATCTCACCCGTTTCTCCCGCAGGAGCATAGACCACGATCCGATCTTTTGTCTGATATCCGATCTGCAGCTCCCCGAGATCCCAATCAATATTCGGTAAAGCATCAAATGGCAACTCATAGACATACAGTTTTCCCTCTCGCTCCACAAAGATCGGATAGGCTTTGGCAAAAAGATGGTGATATGACTCATAGAACGCTTTCTCCGAAAAGATCTCTCGGATCTTATCTTCTATCTGCTCGATATTTTGGTAATTCGGATCGGTCACTTCGTAAAATAAACCGTACGCCTCATCTTCATAGACCGAATTCAGATCGACCTCGACCTGATAGATCTCCGAAAGAGTTTCCTCGGCCTTTGGCAAAAGCTCTTCCAAAAGATCTCTCACTTCCCCCGAAGACAGCGCTTGCGCATTTTGTACCTGCTTATTCGGCTTGTCCTTGCCGCTTTCTGATGTGGAAGGCTCTCTCGTACAGCCCGCCAGCATCAGCATCCCTATCATCATGCATGCGCCAAAGATTTTAAGTTTTTTCATAAGTCCCCCATTCTCAATTAAAGATTATCCCAACTGTATCATACCATAAACTTTTTTATTTATAAATGAAAAACATGAAAGCTACACTCTTTGCCCATATATTTTCAACGATAGTGAAATATTCTTATAAACTTTTCGGAAACACACACAAAATCCAATTATTTATGATATGATGAAACAAAATAATCTTTTGATCGTTTGGAGGGCGCTATGAAAAAATTATTTATCCTGAGTATTTTGCTGATAATGAACCTCAGCATTCTGAGTTATGGAGAAAAAGCGATCCATATCATCGTGAATGAAAAACCGATCGACCTGAAGGATGCGGCAGCATTTGTCGATCCAAACGGCTCGACCCTCGTTCCGATCCGATTTGTCGCAGACAATCTCGGTGCAAGAACATTCTGGGATGATAAAACGCAGATCGCAACGATCACGAAGAAACAAAAGAAGATCGAGATCCGTATTTTAGAAAAAAAGATCCTGATCGATGGGACAGTTTTTGAAACAAAAAGTCACGGGATGATCAGGGATGCTCGGACCTATGTGCCGCTCCGTTTGATCGCCGAGGGATTTGACGCAGATGTAAACTATGATCACAAGAGCAAGACGGTGAACATCATCACCAATGATATCACCTTGCCGACTCCGCCGGAGAAAGAAGTGCCCAAAACACCGACAGACCCTTTCAAAAAGCTCGGAATCACGGAAACTCCGCTTCGATACAAAGAATTGGCGCTTAAGGATGCCGACGACAAAGATCTTCAGATCGCCAAGACTGCGCTCGGCAAGTTTTGGAAAGAAAATTATAAGGTGTATAGTGCAAAAGAAAGCGACATCCCCGATCTAAATCTGACCGTAGATTTCGCGACCGCCGAACAAACCGGACTATTGAATAATTATACGATGTCGATCGATGCGATCGTGCTCTCCGACGGGCAAATCGTCGAATCTTGTCTATCGCTCCCGAATATGTCTCTATTCGGGATGAATCTTAATTACAATCCGAAAGACGCACTGAATCTGATCGGCAAAGAGATTGATAAGATCGTACTGGATCTTCCATTTGACCATGACCTGAAACAATTTCCATTCATCGTGGTCGATGTTGATAATTTTGTAATCCAAAAAATAGACAGCCAGCTCCAAAAACATCGCGGAAATTAGTATTTATTCGCTTATCAAAGGAGAGCTGTAACTGATGGAAAAGAATCTTCATACGGATTCTTTTCCGGGATTTCAGATGATTTTAAAATTCGGATCAATCTACAAACATCTTAAAATAACATCATTTATTGTTCTGCTTTCCATCATGATCTTTACGATCCCAAAGCAATCAAAGTCTAAATTTTTTCAAAACGATATAAAATTGTAACCTTTTTGTTGTTTTTTTTAGCAAGTTTTTATGATAGTATAATACCAGGATGTAAATATTTCATCAGGAAACAAACACGAAACATTTCCAGTCTTAATATTTTTTGTTCCAAAATCATCTAATTACATAACAAACAAACAACATGACATATAGAACTCCTCTAAAAAAAATAAGATGCTATGCATCTTATTTTTTTACTCTATTTCGACTGATGATCGATCATGAAGCAGTATATTTTTTGTGCGTTATCAAGCCCCTGATTTGTCGATCATTCTACGATAAATTGGCGAGTTTTGTACAAGCTCTTCATGAGATCCGATCGATTCAATTTTCCCCTTCTCAAGCACTACAATCTTATCTGCTCCTTTAATGGTACGCATCCGATGCGCAATCACAATGACCGTCTTGTCTTTCATCAACTCTGAAAGCGCTTCTTGAATCAAGCTTTCATTTTCCACATCCAACGATGCGGTTGCTTCATCCAAAAGAATGATCGGTGCATCTTTTAAGATCGCACGAGCAATCGAGATACGCTGACGCTCTCCACCGGATAATCTTTCACCGTTTTCTCCGATCAGGCTGTCAATTCCTTGAGGCATTCGTTCAAAAAATTCATCACATCGAGCAATCTTTGCCGCTCGCATTACTTCTTCATCTGTTGCTCCTTTTTTTCCAATTCGAATATTCTCCTTAATGCTTGCGTTAAAGAGCACGACATCTTGAAAAACGATGGCAAAGTTTTTGAGCAAAGTCTCCGGATCGATATGGCTGATATCTTCTCCACCAAGCAGGATTTGTCCGTCATCAATATCCCAAAAGCGTGCCGCCAACTTGGTAAGCGTTGTTTTTCCGCTACCTGAGGATCCGATCAAAGCCGTAATCTCACCCTGTTTTGCACTAAAACTCGCCTTGTCAATCACGAGCTGATCCTCATACCCAAAGACCACATTCTTAAATTCAATATCATATTGATGGATGTTTGTCTGTGTTTTTCCCTCTTGAATTGGCATAGTCTTGATTTCTTTAATCCGTTCAACAACCTTATCCATCATCATGATCATCGATAATGTGCTCATCAATCCCTCGATCGGGGTATAAATACTTGCCGACATCATCAGATATCCAATATACAGAAGAATGTTGATTTCTCCATGAATCAACATATTTGCACCGACAACCGCAACTGAAACGATTCCAAGCTTTAAGATCACAGTCGAGACCCCAATCCCGATCATCGCGGCAAGCTCTGTTTTTATTTTCATCTTCGAAAGAAAATCCAGCTTTTCTGAAAGTTCTTGAGTTGATCGTACTTCCATGCTATAAGATTTAATCTCTTGGATCTGATCTAATTTTTCTTGAACATCATCATACACTGCCCTGGTCGCATTAAGCGTCTCCCCAAAAGCTTTTTGCTGACTCTTGCGCGAAAAATTGTAAATCAATAATGCAACCGGAATAACCCAAAGCACTGCAATTCCTAATTTGAAATTGCTGAACAGAATTAAAACTGAAATTATCGCTGTTGAAATGAAGGTCGAATACAAATGCGGTACCGAGTGAGAAAAGATTGTCTCGTACAACTCCACATCCGACATAATCGTAGCGGAAAGATCCGAAAGATCTCTTTTACCAAAATACGAAAGAGGCAGTTTTTTTAAACGGTTTGCAATATCAATCCTTGAACGTTCACTCTCACTGTATACATTTTCATAAAGATTAACATAGTCCCAACGTGCAACCAAAAACATCACCACGAACATTACAAAGATTATAAGCAGATACTGTTGCAACGAGATCTCATAAACGGAAGATCCCAAAATTGAGCTTCCGAGGTATTGAAACAAAAACATAAAACCGACAATCGGTGGAAAAAGTTTGCTCAAATTCAGCAGAGTATGAGATAGTATCGATTTACCAAGATTTTTTGCCCCCAGCTCAGACATCGCGTATTTTTCCATAAAATATTTATGCATGGTCTCCACCTCCGATTTTCCATTTAGCAGCACGCTGATATTCATCCCACAGCTTTTTATATAGACCATTTTGCGCAAGCAATTCATCATGGGTTCCGCTTTCAGCAATTTTACCGGCATCAATAACTAGAATCTTATCTGCACCGATAATCGTCGAGAGTCGATGCGCAATCATCAAAGTGGTTTTCTTCTCCGAAATCTTTTTGAAAGAATCTTGTATGATCTTTTCATTTTCAGGATCTGCTAAAGCTGTCGCTTCATCCAATATAATAATCCCCGCATCCTTCAAAAACGCTCGGGCAATTGATAGTCTCTGTACCTCTCCGCCGGAGAAATAAGTTCCCTTTGTTCCAAAAATGGTATCAAGCCCATTTTCAAGCCGATCCACGATCTCTACCGAACCCGAATCTACAAGCGCCTTTGCAATGTGATCCTCTGTAGCATTCGGATTCCCAAGCATCATATTCTCCTTGAGACTCATCTTAAACAATTTTGAATTTTGAAATACAAAAGCTATTTTATTCATTAGCGTATTTTTTTCATAGTCTCTTATATTGATGCCACCGATCAAGATCTCACCATCACTTGGATCGTAAAAGCGTGCCGCCAATCTCGCAATCGTTGTTTTTCCGCTTCCGGATGCCCCTACCAAAGCAACGGTTTCTCCTTCATTCACCTTAAAAGAAATATTGTTAAGCACACTATCCTCTCCATAAGAGAATGATACATTTCTAAATTCGATCGTATCCCTGTCACTATTTTTCTGTCCGTACGAGAAACTCTCATAATCTAAAATTTCTTCAATTTTATCCAGCGATAGTCCTGCCATATACATAAACTGCTGAATATATGCAGTTCTCATCAGAAAGATGCTGAAAGTAGGGCCGATCAACATATAAATTACCGAATTCCCCAGAATTTCACGCATATCTGCACCTTTCGAAATCATCATAATGGCTGCCGGAACAACAAAAAAAGCAGTTGCCGATGACAATGCCTCAAAAAGAGACATCTTATTTTTCCAACCCAATGTCATCTTCATAACCAGGTTACTTGCCGCCTTAATCGAAGAATGAAATCGCTCGAACGACTCTACACTCTGCGCAAAAGTTTTGACCACAGGAATCCCTCTTATGTACTCCACAGACTCGGCAGACAGTTCAGCCATTGCTGCAAAATACTCATCTCTTCTTTCCTGATTCTCTTTGCTCATCATAGTCGACATAAAATAAATTCCGGCAGCGAGCGGGATCAAGCTTACCAAACCGATGCGCCAGTCAAAAATAACAAAGAAAATCAACAGTACGATCGGCGAAATCATCGTCGATGCAAAATCCGGTAACTGATGCGCCAAGAAAGTATGCGTCTGCCCCGCACCATCAATGATGGTCTTTCTGATTTTTCCGCTTTCCCGGTTCGCAAAAAAACCAAGCGGCATATTCATCATCTTCTCCATATTCTGCTTGATGATATTATGCTCCACTTCAAAAGCAAACAGATGCGAAACTACCAACGCACAAGTGTATAACACAAATGCGGCAATCGCAAAACCTGTCGCAAAGGATGCATTTTTTACGACCATTTCGCTAGCAATTTCTCCGCTTAAAATAATACCGCTCACGATTCGATGAATAAATACAAGGGGCATCAAAACAAACACTCCCGACAGTGCTGACATCACCATTGCCAAATTTAACATATATGCCTTTCCCCCACTATAAGGAATCAGCCGCTTCAAGACCGAAGGTTTCTTCTCTTTCAAAAAATCATCTCCTTTTAATTGATTTACATCGAAATGGTTAGATTAGGCTAACCGGCTTTTCAAAATATTGCCGGCTCAAGCCGGCATCAATAGCTTTTTTTGTTTCTTTTCATTGCCTCCGGCAATGGAAGATCCATCACATATAACCAACCCGCTGTGTAGAAATTTACAATTTGCTCTGCACAGCTCATTGCTTTCTCCAACGGAAAACCATAGACAAGCATTTTAAAAACACTCGTGAACATTCCGCTAACAATGATATGTTCAATCTCGCGAAAACCATCTTCCACAACCATCTGTTTTTGCTCTAAATCTTCATAAAACTTATGTGTGTCATCAATCTCATACTCTATCAATTCATCCAGAAATCTTGCATATTTTGTTCCATCCGAATCTGCAATCAAAAATTTAAATTCTTCAATATGCATATACATGTACTCGAGCATTTCACACACACAGTCCAATCCGTTATCCCTCATGCCTTCCAAACGCTCCGGAATTGAAAGCTCTGATGCGCGTTGAACAAATTTCTTATAGATCCCCATCACATGCTCATAGTGAGGCCCCACCAAAATATCCAAAAGCTCTTCTTTATTCTTGAAATGCCAGTAGAGCGATCCTGTCGTCACTTTTGCGGCATCCGCAATACTTCGAAGCGAAGCCTCTCGAAAGCCTTTTTGGAAAAATTCATATCTGGCAGCCTTCAATATGAGATCCCTTGTAGCCAACTCTTTCTCGCTCATAAATCCTCCCATAACAATGTTATGGTTATATAATATAACAGTGTTATGGGAAATGCAATACTTTTTTATTTACTTTATCAAAAATTTTAACGCTGATCTTTATATAACCTCTTGTAATAAACAATAATAACGAATTTATTCAATGAAGAGAAATTTTTATCGATCAAAATGACAACAAATCGGATCATTCGTTCATTAAAACTTAGGCATGAAGAAGTAAATTTTTTGGGGGAAACTGATTATATTTATCCCTTTCAAATACAATCACAAAAAATAACATTAGAATTTGAACCTGACTT
>JAUNKR010000018.1:0-32961 GCA_030532705.1 Peptostreptococcaceae bacterium | reverse complement strand
TGCAAGTAAATATACGATGTATTTTACGTTTTTAGTACTTCTCATCCACAAAATGATAGGATCGAGCACTTACAAATAGTAGTTTAGTATAAAACTTCCCCATATATACAAAATATTTATATAAAAAAGAACCAAGCGATTCCCCCGAAAAGTGGATTCTAACCGGTTCTTTTCAAACTTTTTGGATTTTCAATTTTCCGCTTCGGTTTATCACGACCTGAAACTCAAAGTATTTTCTATCAAGCACATCAGATTCTGCTTTATTATATTAAACCTAATCGATGAATAAGCCAAGGGATATTTTTTTCAAAACAGACTCCCATCCTTCGCTCCCCGCCCAAATCTTTGCTCATTGTGATGGTGCGCTGTGTGAAATCAACCGCAATGTCTGTACTCTCTTGAAGTGTTTTTTGATTGAGAAGGCTTGCAGACAGCACGCTTGCGAAGATATCCCCCGTGCCGTAAAAATGATCTTCTATTTTTTTGCGCTCAAAATAGTCGATCGACTTGGTATCGCCGTCGAAGCATACCGCGCCATAATGCCCCGCCTTACTGCTGACTCCAGTCAACACGATCTTTGGGACCTTCAGTCTGTCATATAATTTGTGCAGTATCTCCTGCACATATCCGATGTCATTGTGACCATCCCGATACGGTTCTTCGATGAGCAGATTGGCTTCCGTCAGATTGGGCAACAAAATGCTTGCACATCCGCACAGATCTCTCATCGCATCGACCATCGCGTGAGAAATTCCCGAATAAAGTTTCCCATTGTCCGCCATGACGGGATCCACGATGCGAAGCGCATCTTCCTTCGCCATCGTCATCGCGCGCTTGACCGCCTCGATCTGATCATGAGAGCCCAAATATCCTGTCTGTACTGCATCAAAACGGATATCGACCGACTTCCAATGCGTGATGATCTTCTCCATCTCCTCGGTCAGATCCAAAAAACTGAAATCTCTAAACTCGCCCGAGTGGGTGGACAAAAGGGCTGTCGGAAGGCAGGATACATTGATCCCCGCGCTGACCAGGATCGGTAGCGCCACCATCATAGAGACGCGTCCGATCGCCGAAATATCCTGTATCACCAATGCTTTTTTCTGTGTCATATCGCTCCTTAATTCTTAAATGCCAAAATATAGATCACTTCACCCTTTTCGGTGATGATACGCCAGCTCGGAAATGCTCGAGCATCCTTCACACGATAAAGTTCTCCGTCTTCCAGATCAAAATAATAGATAAAATCGATTCCGACGATCCGATCTCCCCGCGAAAGTTGTGGCAATGCATTGAGGATCGCTTCCATCGAAGTCATCGTCCCCTTCTTATTGGACGATCCCTCTTTGGGTTGGATCAATGCCGCTCGGATGATCACATCCCCTTCGATAAAAGAAAATTCCACAAAACTTTCTTCAAAAAGAATGCCGTCGATCACGGGATTATAGACGAGTCGATCGTCCTTTGTATATTTGAGATGAAACTTATGATCTGCAAAATAACGCTCCAAAAAATCTTCCGCAAAGATCTTTCGCTCCCCTTCGGTCTTGGTTTCATACCTCGTATTTTGGATAAAAAGTTCGTCCGCCGGCAACAAAAGCTCCAGCATTTTGGAATTTTGGATCGCATTGACCTCCTGATAGTCGTCAAAAAGCTCCGGGTACGTTTGCTGTGAAAAGCTCTCGTATTCGACATTGAGCGATGCGACCGTATGGACTTCCCTCGGTAGCTCCACGAGCAGTTCGATCCCCTTCTCCTGCATCAGTTTTTCAAAGCTTTCCAAAGATTTTTTTGAAAAATACGGGTTATCGATCGAAGCATTGTTGTTATGCCCCATGATGCTGATGACCAGGATGATATTCATGATCGCCAGCAAAATGATGATATAGTTTTTTGCCGTCTTCCAATCCATTTACACGATCACCCCCGCATCCGATATTTTGAAAAAGAAAGTCTTTTTGCCGATCACCATTCGATAGCAGGCGATATAGTTATAATCGGACGAATAGACATAGCCATATTCGACCGAATGGATCTTATCAAAAAGTTCGCTCGTATTCGCGAAAGGCTCGAGCTTTTGGATATGATCAAAATTTTGCTCCAGCATCAACAGCACAGCGTTTTCGCCAAAGGACAGATCATTATCCACCTTCACCACAGGCGTGCGGAAGATCCCTTCCAAAGAATAGACCTTGCCGTTGATCACAACGATCTTGATCGGTGACTGATCATTTTTGAGCGAGATACGCAATCCGTCCAGCCGTCTGGACAGACTGATCTCGTAGCCTGCATTGTTTTCATCGCGGTATTCTTCGATATGATCGACGACATAGTTCGCCTGATCATGCCCGATCTCCCCGATCATTTTCATCGCAGTTGCCACTGCATCGGTCATGCTCATCCGTTTTCGATTGGACTCTGCATCTTTGTTGTAATAAAATAGTTTGCCTTCCGGTGAGATCTTGATGATCTCTCGACCATAGTCGTAGGTGACGATCATCGAACCGTCGATCTCGGAGATCCGATTGGCAAAATCGTATTTTGAGCCTAAGATCGCTTTGACGACAAGCTCGATATTCTCCTCATTGAACATCGACTCCGTCACATAGGAAGGCAGTCTCGCCTCATCGGATATGAGCACATCATTGTCCGTAAATTCCGGAAATCGCTCGCTGATCGAATAGTATTTTTTGGATCCCAGATCGCTGAAACTGTCAAAATCGGATGTCGTGTTGAGCGATGAATTTTTTATCGCAAAATATCGTTCATCCGCTGTTACCAAGTAGATCGCCGTGTCATAGGTCTGCGGTATCAAAATCTCTCTGATCTTGTCAAAATCGCCGATACTTCCATCTTCTAAAAAAAGACTCCCATACAGGAGTCTTTGATCAATAGCGGGTTCAAAAATAAGCTGTATATTTTTTGAAGCCTTTTTCTCTCGATAATCTGTTTTCAAAACAGGATCAACCGATATTTTATTTTTGATGGAGTCTTCTATCACTCGCATGAGATCCAGATAATACAGTCCGTTTTTATCAGAGATCTTTGTCGAGTTCTCCGCTCCCAGATCATAGATGATCGTGTTCGGGCGGATCGAATATCGTAAAGCCGAACGGTTGCCGAGCGCGCTGACATTCGTCGTGTCGGACACTATAAACAACTCAAATCGGATCGATAACAAGACCAGGGATGATATCAGCAGCAAAGCGATGGTGATATTCTGCATCAACCCTTTGTTCATAAAGCTCCTTTATTTGCCGCTTATCGCCGGTGAGATCGGAATCGCATCCAGAGATTTTTTTACCTCCTTGTCATTGGAAAAACGCACGAAGCGATAATCCCAAATAGACGAGTCCCCTCTTTTTAACTCTAAAACGATAAATGTTTCTTTTGAAACGACGGCTTCTTTCGGTGATTTCTGCGAACTGTCTTTCAAAGACAATTCCTTGGTGAACACACCAAGCGGCCCGATCTTCACTTCGATCGGCTCGCCCATTGCAACGAAATCGTCTCCGTCGCGCTTATACAGCGTGATCTTCACTCGGTCATTTTCCTTACCGGTGCCTGACAAAACAAGCGCATCGTTGACCGTGCTGATCGAAAAATCCTTCGGTTTATTGATAAATCCTTCGTCGACTTTGATCTCTTTTGCGATCTTGGTGACTTCTTCTACAGATACCGGCTTGATCTCTTCCTTCTTCGGATGAGCAAAACCGATCATTGTAGCGGACATTATAATTGCAAATACAAATATCAGCGCAATACTAAGCCTTTTCATCATCTTCCTCCTTTCCTCGTATGCTTATAACTTTCTCTCATCATATTATATCGACGAAATATTACAATTGTGTTACACAATAATTAAAACTCTTTAACAAATCAGCCCTTTTTCAATGGGATCGTAACAACGAATTCGCTACCTTTTCCGACCTCTGAACGTGCGGTGATCTCGCCGTCATGTGCTCGGATGATATCCTGTGCGATCGACAGTCCCAGACCCGTTCCGCCCTGTTGTCTTGACCGACCCTTATCGACTCGATAAAAGCGTTCAAACACACGCTCGACATCTTTGCGCGGGATGCCGATCCCATTGTCGATGATGTGAACATGTGCGATCCCGTTGGAAACGCGCAGATAGATCTTGATCTCTCCGTCATCGGGGGTATATTTGATCGCATTGGAGATGATGTTGACAAAGACCTGCTTGATCTTCGTCTTATCGGCGTAGACGATCGCTTTTTCTTCCGCAACAAATTCGATATTCTGCTTCTTTTCGATGTAGAAGATCTTCAAATGCTCGATACATTCTTCGATGATGCCCGAAAGCTCGTAGTCGTCCATCTCCCACTTGGTCTTTTTGAAATCGATATGCGAAAGCTGGAGCAGATCCCGAACCAGTGCCGTCATCCGATCCGCTTCTTTTTCGATCGTTTCAAAAAAGTTCTGTGCCGTGGATGGATCGTCCACCGCACCCGATGCCAAGGTCTCCGCATAGGTCTTGATCGTCGTGATCGGCGTTTTCAGCTCATGGGATACATTGGCAACAAATTCCTTCCGCAGATCATCGAGCTGCTTGGCTTCCGTAATATCCTGAAACAGAAGGATAAATCCGGTCTGTCTTCTCGCATCGTCATTAAAATATGCGCAGGATACCTTGAGCACCTTATTGGTCTTGGTCTCCACGATCAGTGTGCCCACCTCATGCTCCGCAAGCGAGCGCTTGATGTCGGAAAGTTTGAGATCGATCGACAGCTCCCTCGCCAAATTGGTCAGATTGTTTCCATAAAATACGATCCCTTTTGTTTCCAAAAGCTTGATCAGCGACTTGTTATACAAGACCACGAAGCCCTGCTCGTCGATCGCCATCAGCCCGTCCGCCATATTGTTCATGATGGCATCGAGCTTGCTTTTTTCCGTAGACATCTCGATCAATGTGTGGTCGAGCCTTTTGGCAAGGTAGTTGAAAGTATTTCCCAGCATCCCGATCTCGTCCGTGGACTTCGTTTGCACACGCTGACTGAAATCTCCTTTGGCGATCATGCTCGCCTTGGTGTTCAGATCATTGATCGGCGTGGTGATCGAACCGGACATGATATAGCCCACGATCAGCGATACGATCAATGCAATGCTCGAAGCATAGAGAATGATCATCGTCGTCGCACGCAAAGACTTATATACCGAGCTTAGCGAAGCGGTCGAGTAGATGATATAACGCTCATTCCCGTCCGGGTCTTTCACAAGATTGGTATATATCTTGGACATATTAAATCCATCGCCCTGATCTCGAACGTCGATATCAACGGTCTTTTCATTGATCGTTGTCATCAGTGCCCGATTATCCAGAACATTCATCGCATTTTTACCGACATAGCTGTTATTGCTTGCCGCAATGATATCGTAAGTCAGTGCATCGATCAGGTAGACATTATACCCGACCGGCAATGCGATCTTCTCGATGCTCTGCTGGATCTCTGCATGACTTGGCGAATCGCCTTCCGGAATGACGCTCAGCACCGTGCTGTTGGAGATCAGCTCCAGATTTTCTTTGACGAGCCCCAGATTATAATCTTCCAAACGGTCACTCACCGAAACGCCCACGATCGTCATCGCAATGAAGACCAAGATGAAGTACAGTCCGCTCAGACGCCATCTTATACTTTTGAACAATTTCACTACTCCCCTTTGAAATAGTAGCCCACTCCACGTCTCGTCATGATAAATTCAGGCTTTGCCGAATCATCTTCGATCTTTTCACGCAAGCGTCGGACCGTCACATCGACCGTCCTCATATCACCATAATATTCGTATCCCCATACCGATGCCAACAGCTGTTCTCTGGAAAATACCTGCTCCTTCTGCACTGCCATAAATTTGAGTAGATCAAACTCACGCACTGTCAGCGGAATGACTTCTCCGTTTTTCGATACTTCATATTTGAGAAGATCGATCAGCAAAGAACCCGATCGGATCGCTGTCTTATTATTTTCATTTTGGGACTGCTGAATCGGCATCGCCGTACGACGGATGTTTGCCTTGATCCTTGCGGTAAGCTCTCGTACACTGAAAGGCTTGGTGATATAGTCGTCCGCTCCGAATTCTAATCCGAGCACCTTATCGACCTCTTCCGCCTTCGCGGTCGCCATGATGATCGGCACATTGGATTTTTCGCGCACTTTTTTGCAGACTTCGAAGCCGTCCATTCCGGGCAGCATGATGTCCAAAAGGATCAGATCCACATCGATCGATCGTGCAAGGCTCAATCCTTCCAATCCATCAAATGCCGTGATGATCTCAAATCCTTCTTTTTCCAAATTAAACTTTATAATATCCGAGATCGGTTTTTCATCTTCGATCACTAGAATCTTACTCATAAACCCCTCCTATGTATAAGCGTCAAAGCCACAACTTCCTTCGATCATTTTAACACAAAAATGCCATTTTTTCAAACAAGCATCCGTAAGATCATTCCAAAGTCGCCAGATATTCTTCCAGACAGATCTTCCGCTCAAAGATCTCCTGCGCCGCCTCTTTGCCGACATAGCGATAATGCCACGGTTCATAGCCGATTCCGGTGACCTCGGTCTTATCCTCCGGGTAGCGCAGGATAAATCCATATTTGTAGCAATTCGCCATCAGCCATTTTTGCTCCGCGGTATTCTCCTGTTCCTTGTTCAGCAGTTGATAGCTCGTCGCCACGATATCGACCGCCAAACCGCTTTGATGCTCACTGGTGCCCGGTACGGCGATCCATTTGCTCGCTTCGATCTGCGCCTGCTCCTTCGACATTCCTTCATTTTGATATTTTTGAACGAGTTTTGTATAGAGTTTGATCTGCTTTTCCATCGTGCGATAGGAAGAACAGATCAGCGGCGAAAGCCCTTCCGCTCTCGCATCATCCATCATCTGTTGAAGATCCGGATAGGCACGCTCGTCGATCGCATGCCCGTTGGACAGTTCGGTCAATTTGACCTCAAATCCCTCCGGCAGTTTGTTCGACGGATTGACTAAGATCAAATTCCAAGGTAGCGGCTTTTGATCTTCGCTCGGTCCTTTTTCAGAAGATCCATCGCTATTTTGATCCTGCTCGGTCGAACCTTTGGAAGAAGATGGGTCACCCTTTTGCTTGTCACTCTCCGCGCCTAGATTTTTTCCGGAAGAACTCTCTGCCTTTTGATCTTCACCGTTGCTTGGTTCTTTTTCAGAAGCTCCATCCGTCTTCTTGTTTTCCGCTTCATTGTTTGGCACTTTTTTGGAAGACTCTCCCTCATTGCTCGATTGAAGACGGCTCTGCTCATTTTCTCCCAAAATTCCCTCCTCTTTATTCAGCCAAATCGGGATGAATACAACGGAAAGCACAAGAATGGCGACCGGTACGATCATCGCCCTTTTGCGCATCTTATTCTTTTTTCTTTGCTTTGAAGATCTTGTAATTCGTTCCACAACAACTCTCCTTTCAGATCAGCGGATAGACTCGACTTCATCCTGCCATTATGCTCCTGTATAGTGGTTTTCATTGACAAAAGGATCGCCAAGTTGGTCCGTTTTTTTCGATGATATTATATTCGACTTCCTCTTCTCTAAATCGATCGGATCTTTGCATCGTGCTCCTGCGACCATTCTCGATCTCACCGAAAAAGATCCTTTTCAAAACACCTCACTCTTATCATAGCAATTTTCGTTTTTCTTGTCAAAAAGATCCCCTCCATCAGAGACAGAGGGGATCTTTCGTTGTTCAAAATTTAATGAAGGTCAAAGACCTTTTACAGCTAATTATGATCTACGCCCAGATCTCTTCGTCGGTAGGTACAGGGATCTTCGCGCTGATCGGTGCGATTCTTGTGATATTCAGCAGGTGCTTGTACGTGAAGTTTTCTGAAATGGAGTTGTTTCCCCATGATCCGCAGCCCAATGTGTTGGTCACTGCCAATCCGTTTTGGATCGATCCGCCTGCAGTCGTTGCAGATGGTGCATTGACTACGAATCTTGATACGCTAAGCTCGCTTCCCGCTTTGATGATATTTCCTTGATCGTTGGAATGGATCGCTGCCGTATGACCGCTTCCTTCCAAGTTCAGATTTGTTTTTGCGATCAGAATCGCTTCTTCAAAGTGATCGTATGGATATGCCGAAAGCACCGGACACATTTTCTCTTTCGAGATGATGTCATTTGCGCCATATCCTTCGGATTCAAGGACCAACACTCTGGTTTTTTCAGGGATGCTGATGCCCGCTTTATCTGCGATGAATTTTGGAGATTGTCCGACGATATCGCCTGCAAGATGCCCATCTTCAAAGATCGCATTTACCACTTTTTGTTTTTCAGCCATCGGAACGATGTACGCTCCATGTTGTTCAAAAGCCTTCATCACTTCATCACGTTTTTCTTTCGGATAAATGAAGCTTTGTTCTCCGGAGCAGATGATCCCATTGTCAAATACACGTCCTGCGATCACGCGAGATGCCGCCAACGGATAGTCGATATGACGGTCCAAAATAACTTGAACATTTCCTGCGCCAACGCCGAAGGATGGTTTTCCGGAAGAGTATGCGGATTTTACCATCGCCATACCACCGGTCGCTACCACAACGTCCGCTTCTTTCATCAGCTCCGCTGTCTTTTCGATCGACGGCTCTTCGATGCATTGGATCAAATTCTCAGGTACGTTGAATTTCTTGAGGTTCTCCTTAATCAAACGAACGGTCTCATTGGAACATTTTTTTGAACGAGGATGCGGTGCAATGATGATTGCATTTTTTGTTTTCAAAGAAAACATGATTTTTGACATCGGTGTTACGATCGGATTGGTTGTCGGAGTGATCCCGGCTACAACGCCGATAGGCTTTGCAACTTCGATCATTCCGGTACGCTCACAGATACTGAGGATGCCCATAGATTTTTTACCTTTGATATCATGCCAGATCGCTTTGGATTTTCCTTTGTTTTTTGCGATCTTATCCTCATAAACACCCATTCTGGTCTCTTTTACCGCCATGTCCGCAAGCATTTCTGCATTGTCGTATACCGTCTTTCCAACCGTCTTCACGATCATATCCACGGTGTCCTGATCAAAATTCAGTGCGTATTCCGCCTGTGCTTCTCTTGCCTTTTGAACCATTTCTTTTATATTCATCGTTGCCTCCCGCTTAATATAGATTTCGATAGATATCTCTTATTTCATCTCTGGATAGCTCTACGTAGTTGTTTGCCAATAGTCTTTGCTGTCCCTTGATCACGGTATCAGCAAAGGTCTCGATCTCTTCTTCTTTCATACCGTAAGTTCTAAGCTGATTTTTTGCAAGCAGATTGCCCAGCAATACTTCAAGCTCGTCATATACTCTATCCGGCGATGTTCCAAGAAGCTCCGCATAGATCTCATTGAGTTTTTTGATCTTGCCATTCGGATCTTTTTTCGCATAGTATTTGAAGATCTCTGTAAAGAATTGGTAATTTGCCTCCCCATGCGGCACATGATACGTTCCGCCGAGCGGATAAGACATCGCATGCACTGCGCCAACGCCTGCATTTCCGAAAGCGATCCCTGCATAGTTGCTCGCATAGGTCACATCTTCCAAGCGCTCCAAACGATAATCTTCGCCTTTTTTAACGATATTCTTATAGATATCGATGATCAATCGGATCGCCTCGACCGCATAAAGCTCGGTATATGCATTGGATTTTGGCGATACATAGGATTCCGTCGCATGGATCAATGCGTCGATCGAGCTATAAACATAGAATTTGTACGGAAGCGTTCGAAGCAGCTCCGGAATAAGTACCGCATCATCTGCACAGATCTCATCTGCCGCCAATCCCATCTTGGTGCTGAGCGATTTAAGCTCTGCGATCGAAAGATTGGTCACTTCGGATCCGGTCCCGCAAGTAGTCGGGATGATTACAAGCTCTTTTTCCTTGATCAGATCGATCTTTCTTGCAAATGCATCCGCCACATCTTCCACGCCTTTTAAGATGAAGAGTTTTGAAATGTCGATCACGGTTCCTCCGCCGACTGCGATCACGCGATCAAAATCAAATTGCTTGATATCTTTGAGCATCGCATTCATCATTTCATCGGACGGCTCTCCCATTCCATATTTTTCCTGAAACAATACATTCGCTTTCAATCCAAGCGGTTTCATAAATGGATCGTAGATGAACTCATTGGTCACAATGATATCTCTCTCGCCAACATGGAACTCCTTTGCAAACTCTGCAAAGTTGTCGAACTGATGAAGTCTCGATATTAGCTTAAATAGCTGCATATTACGCCTCCTTTGGAAATCTCTTTTTATATTCTTCCTCTAGCATCGGTCTATGGTCGGGATGTGCGATCGCGATCAATGCTTTCGCTCTCGCTTTGAGGGTCTTGCCCTTTAAGTGTGCGATCCCGTATTCTGTGACGATATAGTCCACATCATTTCTCGTAGTGGTAACGGCAGTTCCTTCTTTAAGGAATGGAACGATCCTGGATACCTTTCCGCCTGCAGCAGTCGATGGGATCGCAATGATGGATTTTCCGTTTTTCCCCATCGATACCCCGCGAACATAGTCCACCTGTCCGCCGGTCCCGCTGAATTGGCGCAGTCCGATCGATTCGGAAGCCACCTGTCCCATCAGATCGACCTCGATACAGGAGTTGATCGAGATCATATTGTCATTCTTCATGATGGTCACCGGATCATTGACATAGTTGACCGGATATAGCTCCACATCTTTGTTATGGTCGACAAAGTCATAAAGTGCCTTTGTTCCCATCAGGAAGGTCGAGATCATCTTGCCCGGATGGAGCGTCTTCTTCGAACCGTTGATCAGTCCTTTTTTCACAAGTTCCAAAACACCGTCAGAGAACATCTCCGTGTGGATCCCCAGATCTTTTTTCTCTTGCAGGAACAACAGTACCGCATCCGGAATACTTCCTATACCAAGTTGCAAGGTATCGCCGTCATTGATCAGCGATGCACAATGTCTTCCGATCTCTTTTTCCACATCCCCGATCTCGCCTTGCTTGATCTCATAGAGCGGATAAGAGCATGGAATGATATGGTCGATCTTATCCAAATGGATAAAGTTGTCGCCATAGACATAAGGCATCTGATCATTGATCTCCGCGATCACGATCTTCGCATTTTCAGCTGCCGCCTTAGTGTAGTCACAGGACAGACCGAAGCTGCAGAATCCGTTTTCATCCGGTGCGGATACCTGAACGACTGCTACATCCACATCGATGCTGCCGTTGGTGAACAGGCTCGGCACCTGATAGAAGAAACACGGAGTATAGTCCGCACGATCCTCCTCTACCGCCTTACGCGTATTCCCTCCGACAAAGATCGCATTGTGTCTGAAGTTTTCCACATACTCCGGGAGGGCATATCTGCCCTCACCGAGACCGAGCATATGGATTATATGAACATTTTTGTAATTCTTACTGTTTTCGAGCAGTGCCTTGATCGATTCCTGCGGCACTGTCGCCGCATGAGAAAACACCACATTATCATTATCTTTGATATGTTTTATCGCTTCGACCGCTGTTGTCACTTTGTGTGCATTTTTCCCAAAATCCATCGCCATATACTTCCTTTTCTTTTCTAAATTAAACTCTATCTTTTGTTACATCCACATGAGCCAATTTTCTTGCAAGCTCTTTTTTCGCTTCCAGATTACCCTGTCTGGAGATCATGATACGTTGAGCTTGAGGAGATCCTGCACCATGCATTGATTCAGTTCGATATCCTACTGCAGCAGTACCCAGTGTCAAGTTCTCGATCAAACGAAGTACTCTCAAGCGGTTTTCTGTATCTTTACCAACTTTACCAGCAAAGTATTTCTTGATATATTTGCCAAGTTTTTCGTCCTTCATATCTGCCTCAGATGGCATCGTTACCATCAATCCGCCGGCGATATCCTCTGCCAATCGGGAGATCTCATAAGGGAAACGAGTTACGTTTTGCTTACATACATTCGCCAAAAGAAGGTCGATCAAGTAGTTTCCGGATTCTGTTTTCTTTCCTTCGTATGAACATGCAAGAGCACTTGACCAAAGAGTCTCATTCAAATGTACCATTTCGATCAATTTGTCCTTGATATGGCTTGCTTTTTCAGCACCATTGTAATCTGCAGCAAGTGCAGCCGCTCCGATAAGCACATCACCAACACCGGTCTTACATGCATAAGATTGTCTGTGATATCCGGAGAAACGCTCTACCATCATATTTGCATATTTTGCTTCTCTACACATGAACACACGCTCATTCGGTACGAATACATCGTCGAATACTACCAATGCCTCATGTCCGCCGAACTCTCTGTTTCCCAGGTCGATGTCCGCGCCATTTTCAAGCTTTCTTGTATCGCAGGACTGTCTTCCGTAGATCATGAACACGCCTTCAGCATCCGAAGGTACTGCGAAAGATACCGCATAATCCGCATCATCTTCTTTCATCGACATCGTCGGCATGATCAAATGCTCATGAGAGTTTACCGCACCGGTTTGGTGAGCTTTTGCTCCACGGACCACGATACCGTCTTCTCTTACCTCAACAACTCTTAAGTACAGATCCGGATCTTCCTGTTTGGAAGGTGCCAATCCTCTATCTCCTTTAGGGTCTGTCATCGCTCCGTCGATAACGAGGTCATTCTTTTGCGCAAATTTTACATACTCCAAGAATCGCTCATGATAATTTGTACCATACTCTTTATCCATCTCATAAGTAGTGGAGTAGATCGCGTTCAATGCGTCCATTCCTACGCATCTTTGGAAACAAGAGCCTGTCTTTTGTCCAAGAAGTCGCTGCATTCTGATCTTATTCACAAGATCCTCCGTGCTCATATGGATATGACAGAAACGATTGACACGCTCTCCTGTAAAAGGGGAGATCGCTGTTACCAGATCACGATACTCCTCTTGTTGTGCAAGCTCATAAGTCATCGCGATCGAGTTAAGCGACGGTCTGATGATCGGATGATCGACCGGATTTTCTACACGCTCTCCAAACATGTACACTTTGAGGTCCATCTTACGCAAACTCTCAATATACTCTTCTCTTGTTTTCAATGCCATAGCAATTCTCCTTTCAAAATTGAAAATCAAAACCTATAATTAAAACCGAACCCATGCTCATCATCCTATGTACTCCTAAGTTGGCGCGAGCATCCATACGAAAAAATCAAACAAACAACGATCGTTGAATTTTTTTGTTCTAAAATAAACAATCTATCCTAAAAAAATTCAGCACTCCTAAAATTGCTGTTTAATTCCTTCCATCTTTATTCTAGCATTAAGCAACTTGTCTGTCAATAAAAACACGAGGGATATTATTTTTAGTCAACTTTCACAAAGTTTTTTGAACTTCGATCTTTTTTAGCACTCTTTACGTCGCTCTTTTCGATGCGCTAAAGCATGCTTCCTCTTTTCAGCAAGAAGATCCGATCTGTTCTCCTGCCATAATATCCATTCCCCTTATTATACTAAAGAAAAGAAAATCAAAAATTAAGAAGAAGGTCAACAGCAGAGACATCGGATCGGATCGAAACGCAAATCACTCTCGGACAGTATTCGATCGCTCGGGCAGATGGTCTCTCGGAGAGGTGATTCCGGTCGCCCTTCTTTTTTGCTGAATCGATTTTCTATTTCCATCTTTTAATGTTTGATTTTATCTTTCATTAAATAACGATCGATCTACATCCTCTCGACAAGTCCGATCGCATTTCCGATAGACTATTTTATAACGGTTTTGCGCTATGATCCGGAGTTTTTGATTTGATTTTTCAACAAAAGTCTTTTCTTTATTTTTTTGTGAAATATATTACATTTTGTTACCGGATATTATCGTTGACAAACTCATCGAAGCTTTGTTAAACTAAATAGTAAACAATACTATTTAGGAAGAGGAGATTTACATGTCCACACCCCAAAAGAGAAACACTATTCAGCGTAAGTTGGTACTAGATGCAGTTTCTTCAATGCACGATCATCCAACCGCAGAGGATGTTTACCAGAAGATCATACAGACGCACAAGAGCATCAGCCGCGGAACTGTTTATCGTAATCTTAATCTTCTTGTAGAGGATGGTTACATCAGTAAAGTATCACTCTATGATGGCGCAGATCGTTTCGATTATCGGCTAAATCGACACAATCACATCAAGTGTAGTGAATGCGAGCAACTTTTTGATGCACCTGCCGCAAGCAATTCAGCGCTGGAAGAGCTGATCCTGCTCAACAAAAAAATGGCAGAAACATCAGATTTTGAAATACTGGGTTATGAGATCGTTTTTAGCGGGATCTGTCCCGAGTGCCGTAAAAAGGCAGCAAAAAATTAGGGAATTCCCCTTTCGGGGTCCAAATATAAACTAAGGAGAATGTGTTATGCTAAACGGAAAAGAATTAAAAGGTACTAAGACCGAAAAAAATCTTTGGGATGCTTTTGCAGGCGAGTCGATGGCTCGAAACAAATATACTTTTTTTGCGAGCGTAGCAAGAAAAGCAGGTTATGTTCAGATCGCAGACATCTTCGAAGAAACTGCTAACAATGAGAAAGAGCATGCGAAGCTTTGGTTCAAAGCACTTGGCGGTATCAGTGAGGAAACTATGGAGAACCTTGCTGCGGCTGCGGAAGGCGAAAACTATGAGTGGACCGATATGTATGCTCGTATGGCAAAAGAAGCAAAAGAAGAAGGCTTTGACAAATTGGCTTTCCTATTTGAAAAAGTTGGAGGTATCGAGAAGGAGCATGAGGCACGTTACAATACTTTGAATGACAATATCAAAACAGGAAAAGTATTTAAGCGTGAAGGCAAAGTAGAATGGTTCTGCGAGAACTGCGGATACATAGTGGTTGCTGAGCAAGCTCCGCCAAAATGTCCGGTATGCGATCACCCTCAAGCATACTTCAAGATCCATGCAACAAACTGGTAAGATCGTACCTTTCAAAAGGTTTTAACTAGGGTGTTTTATTATAACTAAGGTTCAGGGTATTAACTAAGTTTTATTAAAGGTATTAGCTAAGGTTTAAGGTTATATTTTCAAATGGCAAATGGCGGATCACTTTTTAAGCAGTCCGCCATTTTTTATGCCAAAAATCTAATTTCCCTTTGGGCCGGATCTTTTTTCCCCTAAAACAAAACCCTGCATTTAGGATCTTTACATCAAATGCAAGGTTTTTATTTTAGTAAAATGCTATTTTGTTAAGAACCCGATCTTCTCTGGATCTTTTCAATGAACAAAAAGGACTGATCACGGTCATGCGATCATACGGATCACAGCAGATGGTCGATCGGTACATTGGCATTTCCGTTGTAGCGGAAGGCGAGCATCGTCACATCATCTTTTTGGTCGCTTTCTTCTTCGTAAACGCCGATCTCTTCTCGTACTGATTTGACAAATTCTTCCATATTATTGCTCTTCTCGAAGTTGCGATCGAGAGATTCGAGCAGTCTCTTTTCGCCAAAGGCTTCTTCATCTTTTTCCGCATCGATCACGCCGTCGGTGTATAAAAAGATCACATCCCCTTCTTCGAGCAGGATGGTCGTCTGTTTGTAGCTCGTATCATCAAATGCGGCAAGGATCATATTCTGGCTGAATTCCATCGGTTCAAAGTTCTTGTCTTTTCGTCGGATCATCGCGGTCGGATGCCCTGCCGAAACATAGGTGAGCTCCCCGGATTCCAAATTGATCTTGCCGAGCCATACGGTGACGAAGGTCCGATCGTTGCTGTTTTTGATCAGTTTTTTGTTGGCGATCTCCATGATCCGATATGGCGCATTGCCGTCGGTCGTTCGGTTTTTGATGATCTCCTTCGTATTGGTCATAAAGAGTGCCGCCGGGATCCCTTTCCCCGATACGTCCCCGATGATCACGGTCAGCTGATGCGAATCGGTATAAAAGAAATCGTAAAAATCTCCGCCGACTTCCTTGGCAGAATCCATCAATGCATAGAGATCGATCTCGTCGTTTTTCGGGAACTCCGTCGGCAAGAGCGATGCTTGGATATCTCGCGCGACCCGAAGCTCCGCCGTCATCTTTTCCTTTTCGATCACATTATTTTGAATATCATCGATATAATCCTTGATATCATAGGTCATTTGTGAGACCGAACGTGCCAGCTTTCCGATCTCGTCGTATGCGGCGGATTGCGGTATGTAAGGCACTTCTTTATATCCCGAAGCGGCAAAGTCGATCAATCGACGCGAAATGACTTCGATCGGCGAAACGACATTTTTTCGCACATAGGAAATGTAGATCAATGTGATCACGCTGGCAAGCATAAGGTTCAAAATGATCGCTTCGATCACATAGCGATAGAGGCTCTCTCCCATATCGATCAGAGATACATGTATTCGGAGGACTCCGACGATCTTCCCGCTATTATTTCGGACCGGTACATTGACCCCGATCGTTCTTCTTGGCTCGCGAATGACAAAATAATCCTGCGTTCCTGAAGGATCGAGTCGAATATCCATCATCATCTCATCGGTCGGCGCATCCCCCCGCACAAAGATAAAGTGCACTCTGCTCGCCTCAGGATTCGCCAGATAGATATACAGTACATCCATATCATTCCAAAGCGATTTCAGGGTTTTTTCCGTAACCGGTGCCGGCTGATAGACCGCATCCTTAAAATACATCTCGATATTGTCCCCATCGATCTGAGACTCGATGAGCTTTCCGATCGTGTATGCGCGCTCAATATATTGCTTTTCAAAATTCGCCTGAAACTCAAAGTATCCGATCGCCGATGCCGAAAGGGAAAGCAGGATCGCAAACAGGATCAACCCCAGCGTATATTTATACCTTATACTGTTGCGTAAGGTAATTCGCTCTTTTGGCATTTTTATGCTCCTTGGTTCAAATTTTATATTTCTTCGATCTAAAAATAATTGTTTTATTTTACACATTATAGCACAAAAATCTTTCAAACCAAAATCCTTTCTTTTGATCTTTGTGCTTTTTCCAAAAAAATTTTTTATGTATTTTCATTGGGGTCTTTTTGATCCCGAACGATAAAAAGCCTTTTTGAAATTGAATTTTTTTGATCTTTGTTCATTTTCGTTTTTCACTCGATATCCGCGGGAGCTTTCCACTGTCTGAGATCGGACGAAAGTTATTTTTACATTACTTTAGTTTCATTGCAATAACTGAGTTACACGCACATAACGAAGTTTTTATCCAATAACATTTCAAAATATATTCTGTATATTTTTCGAACTATTGACAAAATATTTGAGTTGGTATAACCTAGCATTAAAGTAAAACTTTTTCGCAGTTTTTTATAGGCTTTGAACGGATGCGACGGAATGCTTTTTGAATTATTTTCACAAAGCTATGCTCCAGATCACAAAAGTGCTGTGAGCTTTGCCAAGGCGCAGATCTTCAGAAGCCGATCATTTATTAAGGAGGAATAACCATGAAAAGAATTTTTTGCAGAAAAGACAATATGTGGAGCTTTGTAGCGGGGATCGCTGCAACCGTTGCGGGATTACAGATCGCAAAGAGCCCAAAGACCAGAGAAGTGATCGTCAGCGGATTGGCAAAGGGAATGAAACTTCAGCATGAAGCACAGGAAGCGATCCAGAATATGCGTGAGGAGGCAGAAGACCTTGTTGTTGAAGCAACAAGAGAAGCTGAAGTTGAATAATGAATGCCCTAAAAAAATATCAGATCATCTACGATAAGGGCTGCCGACTTCGATTGCGATTTGGAAAATATGCATTCACAAAAGAGCAGGGATACGGCATCGCATCTCTGCTTCTTTCGATAGATGGAGTGGAGTCGGTGACTTCCAACCATCTCAATGGCGGTCTTTTGATCCATTACCAAGGGGACATTCGACAAAATATCCTCGATGCGCTCACCGCGATCGATAGGAATGCCCTTCCGGAGATCACACCGAATCCGGATCAGAGCAAACAGGAGATCGATCATCATTACCAAAACAAGATCGTCGGCGCATTCGTAAGACGCGCAGTCATCCGCCGATTGTTCCCCGCTCCGATCGGAGTGGCGATCACGGCGATCCGTGCGTTCGGCTATTTCAAACGGGGATTAAAGGCATTGCTCAGCGGCAATATCAATGTCGATGTACTCGATGCGGCATCCGTGACGGCATCTTTCCTATATAAATCACCGGCTACGGCGGCATCGATCATGTTTATGCTCGGTATCTCGGATACTTTGGCGGAATACACCAAGGCGAGAGCGAAGCATGACCTTCTCAAGAGTTTGGAGATCGATATCGACCGCGTATGGATCGTTGCAGACGGAACAGAGATCAGCATCCCGATCGGCGAACTGAAGATCGGAGATCACCTGCTCGTGCGTTCGGGCAGTATGATCGCGGTGGACGGCACCGTCGTCGATGGACTTGCGCTGGTCAACGAAGCGTCGATGACCGGCGAACCGTTACCGGTGGAAAAAAGAAACGGCAGCACGGTCTTTGCCGGCACCGTTGTCGAAGAAGGAAATATCACGATCGAAGTGCGATCGCTTACCAGCGACAGCCGAATGTCCGGCATCATCCACATGATCGATCGTTCCGAGCAGTTTAAGGCAGGGATCCAGAGCAAAGCGGAACACCTTGCCGACTCGATCGTACCGCTCAACTTTTTGCTTTTCGGATCGATCTGGCTATTGACCGGAAGATTTTCCAAGGCGCTGTCCGTGCTGATGGTCGATTACTCCTGCGCGATCAAACTTTCGACACCGATCGCCGTACTTTCGGCAATGCGAGAAGCTTCGGCAAACCATATCGTCGTCAAGGGCGGAAAGTTTTTGGAAGTGATCGCCGAGGCGGACACCGTCGTATTCGATAAGACCGGAACGCTGACAAAAGCCGTTCCGAAATTGGAAAAGATCCTTGCGTTTGAAAATTACTCACGCGAGGAAGTATTGACGATCGCGGCTTGCCTGGAAGAGCATTTCCCTCATAGCGTCGCTCGTGCGATCGTCAAAGAGGCGGAGCATGAAGACCTGATCCATCCGGAATATCATGCCGAAGTCGAATATATCGTGGCACATGGTATCGTCTCCACACTCAATGGAGAGCGTGCTATCATCGGTAGCCGACATTTTGTGGTCGATGATGAAGAGATCCCTGTCAGCGATGAGATCCAGGCGCAGATCCAAAATGAGATGGGACATCTTTCCCCGATCTATCTTGCGATAGGCGGCAAACTGATCGGTATCCTCGGGATCTCCGATCCGCCGCGTGAAGAATCGGAGAGGGTCATCCAAGAACTCAAACGCTCCGGTATCCAGCATATCATGATGATCACCGGCGACAATCCGAGAACCGCAGGTGCCGTTGCAGAAAAACTCGGCATCGACAAATTTTATGCGGACGTGTTACCGGACAAAAAATCATCCATCATCGAAGCGCTTCAAGCGGAAGGTAGAAAAGTCATCATGGTCGGTGACGGGATCAATGACTCCCCGGCACTTGCCCAAGCAGACGTGTCGATCTCGATGAAGGATGCTTCCGACATCGCTCGCGAGGTCGCAGACATCACTTTGCTCAGCAACAGATTGGATGATCTCGTCAAGATCCGACGTCTCAGCAAAATGCTCATTCGACGTATCCAGCGTAACTATCAGATGATCGTCGGGATCAATACCTCCCTGCTCGCACTCGGGCTCGGCGGTTTTATCACACCGAATACGCTTGCTTTCTGGCATAATGCATCGACGATGGGTATATCGCTCGGCAGTATGACATTGCTGGACAAAAGATCCGATAACAAAGAAACCACACCGGATCTGTAAAAGATCCTTAGAAACCAAAAAGCGTGCAGATCGAATTTTCACTTTTGAAAGATTTGATCCACACGCTTTTTTTTGATGCCCTAAATTCTGATCGCTGCTTCTCCACTTTGATACTGCCCACGTTGATCCCCGAGATCCTTCGGCTGATCTTTTTCCAATTTTATAGATTTATTTTACCAAAGTGTTCAATTTGCTATTGTAATTTAGGTATTATTTTTCGATGTTAACAGACTTTGTTGCTGCATCCCACTCGATATTCGCTTTCAGACCAAGCTTCGCAAATGCCTTTTGGATATCTGTCAGCGGAAGCAGGATCCTTCCGTCTTTGTTCAAAATATCCGCTGTCAACTCGATCTTTTCACCATTGACCATCATATATTTTTGCCCCAGCGTCAGCTCGACCTTGTTATTTTCGCCATACATAAAGCTTGCCGTCTTTGTTGTCGCATCGAATTTGACCTCTACACCCAAAACCTCGGAGATCATTCTTGCCGGAAGGACCGTTCTGCCCATGTGTACCATCGGCGCAACGTCCGCTGTCTTCTCCATGCTTGCCCCATCGATGACGACAGTGTATTTTTTCTCACCGATCATCAATTTCGTCGATACTTTGCTGTCCGAAGTTTTTGACATGTCCTTCATCTCCGACTTTTTGTCGTCCGTCTTCTTTATGTCTGTTTTTGCATCCGGCTTTTTATCCGCAGGCGCAGAGTCCGGACGTACCGATGAATGAGAAGAACCTCCTCCACCTGCTGATCGATCCTTCTTGGGATCCTGCTTTGGTACTTGATCCTTCTTTGGAGCCGGAGGATCTTGCTTTTGCGGCGGATCTTGATCCTGCTTCTTCGGTTGTGCCGTTCGTTTAACTTGAAGTTCATAATAATACTTATGATTTCCTTTTTCTACTGTAAAGAAAACAGAGGTTGAAGCTTTTTCATCTAATGTGACAGCTTCCTCCGTTGATGTTCTAAACTCTCGGTCTTTACCATAAAACTCAATCTTCGATGAATCTTTTGCTTTAATATCTTGTTTTTGAATGGTACTCTTATCATTCGCATCATTCAATGTGACTTGAATTTTTAGATTTCTTTTACCACCTTGATCTAAATCATCCAATAATTGCGGTGGAGTATTGAAAATCGGATCGATACTTGGTGCATTCTCAAAATATAATTTTATTACAAAGAAGAATTCACTATTTTGAATACCATCTCTTTCTTCAATTACTTTGGCATATATTGGAAGCAATGCATCAGGAACATCGATATTTTCATCTGCATCGATTTTTTTATCAAAACTCAATCCTTCATAAAGCTCTAATGTACAATTTTCAGACAAACCGAATTGATCTGGACGGATTGGAACAACCACACCATCTTTTCTATTCCTTACAACATTGACTATTTTCAAATATACAGGGTACTCTTTATCCCCTCTTTGTGTTTGTGGGTCACCTTGAAAGTCAGATTTTTTTATCTCTTGGTTTCCTCTAAAAGAAACAATTTTACCTGCCCAAGGTCCCAGCTCTTGTCCCACGATCATATCCGATGAGTTGCTTGGTAGCACACCAGTTCCGGAAACTATTCCACCATCCTGCGCTTGCATCTCCGCAAAGCTGACCGATGTGACAAGCATCGCCGACATCGCCCCTAAAGCCATTACTTTTTTTAATCTGTTCATTTTCTTCTCCTTATCTTTTCTCCTTTGCCGCAACATTTTTTGACAAACGGCGTTAGTTAGAATATCATAACTCATTGATAGAAGTCAATGTGTTTTGATCATTTTTCTTAGGAAAACTTTCCCAAAATTTTATTACAAAAACAGGACCGATGATCGATCCTGTAAAAATCCTAAACAGGAGGTTTTCAGAAAAAGAGCACCCCTTTTGCGAGGTGTTCTTTTTCTGAACATATTGGGGATTGGTAATTTGCTAGTAAAGGATCACATCTTTTCCTAAGCTGGAAGGTTCAGCACTCTTGTGCAACTTTTCCCAGATCGCATTGTTTTTCTTCATGATCTCATCGACCTTTGCATAGTATCCGTCCAACTGTTTGTTGAGGTCTTTAGTTGCCTGATCGATCTCATCATACATTTTATCCAGCTCTGCATTCAGCTCATCCAAACGATCTTCCACTTTGAGAAGTTTCTGCTTTTCTTGCTCCGTAAGATCGGTCGCTCTTTTGATCAAAGTGCGATTATCCACATCATTGATCGCTTCTTGCGTTTCCTTGTTTGATATCTTGATCCAAAGATCATCATTCTCGCTCATCAATTTCTCATACTCTTCCATCGTTTTGATATATTTATCTTCGATCTTCTGGCTGATCTGCTCGATCTTTTCGTCGATCTCCCGGATCTTCTTGTAATGAGGCGCCGCTTTTTTCTCCGCTTGGATCAGTTGCTCTTTTTCTTTGGCTGTCAAAAAGTCAAAGGATCGAATTTCATCTTCGGTCAGCGGTAGTCGGATGCTCCCATCTGCTATGCGACCGATCGGCGTGATGTACCCGCTTTTAATATCAGTCGTTTGGATCTGATCTTCGTAAGGGATCGCCTCGACTTTTTGAGAGGCATCGCTTTTGATCATCGAATATCCCATTACCATCCCTGATACCACTAGTCCTGTCATGATCCATGCCGTTGTTCTTTTCATATTATTCACCTGTTCCTTTCAAAACTTCAATTGGTTTTTTATCTTTATCGTGATTTTATTATAACGCCGCATTTAACGAAAAATCCCCTTGAAGCTGGCGCAAATAAGAGTCAACTTTGTGGCAAAACCTTGGCAAACGGACATAAAAAATCTCAACCCGATCATTTCATCCGGTTGAGATCCTTACAAGCTCATTTGATACTAAATCCTCTTAGAAAAAGTTGTCAACATTTTGTATTCTGAATAATGGTCCTTCGCTTCCATCCTTGTAGGGAATGCTGACCACCGTTCTACCATTCCATCAAAGCGGAACGATCATGATCACATCGACGGTTTATTCGATTGTAGTATGAATGCCTGTCCGAACCGGATCATCCTCACACAGGTTTCGCTCTCGACATGATATTCGATCGGGAACAAGGCATAGCCCCATCCTTGTTCCAAAAAACAAAATCCTCTAACAGATCATAGCTCGGCTCATCCCCTAGGAGATCCTGTTCATCTTTTATGCGGACACCCTGATACAAAAACTTCGGCCTCTTATCCTTTACAGAATACTTATATAGATCATTGCCCTTGAAATACATCACTCCTTCACGCTCCGCAAAAGCGATCGACGAGATCATCAGTAGCATCAAAAGCAATGATAGTCCAAAACAACAATAAAATTTATTATTCATCTTTCCTCTGAACATAAGACCTCTCTTTGATCTCCCGACAAATTTTATTGATTTAATTATAGGTTGTAACCAAAGCATCAGGCTAAAACACACGGTTGTATTAAGGCCGCTTTAGCAAAATATGCTTGCTAGAACTTTTTTATCATTTCAAAATGTGCTTTGCAAAATTTATCCTAACTCTCTTGATCTAACAGAGTGATTTCTTTGTCTATTAATTCTTTTAACGTTCTCAATTCTTGCTCCGTAAGAGTGATTCCTTTCCCCATTTTTTCATGAGTTTCATTCCAATCACGAATATCATATTTTGGATCACCATCATTCCAAATGACTCTGTTCAGCTCTTTTCTCCATCCTTTAGAATTCTCTGATATCACTCCTAATTCATTTAATATTTCAACATTGATCTTTGTCTCTTCTCTCTTTGCCATCTTATTTCTCCTTATTTTTATTCTCACGAATATGCCAAGCGGGACGATTATTGGTGGCATCAGCTCCTCGTTTATCGAAACGATAAGAAAAATCACCTTCTGAAACTAACGCTTCAATTATTTCCTTCTTGTCTTCGGGTAATATTACCCAAGTAGTATTCGAGTTTCCTTTTCCTAAAACATACTCTATTCTTTCTTGTTCTAGAGCATAAAGTAATTTCTGTTTCGACTCAATATTCTTTATATCTTTCTTGTCGATCCGATCATCTTTCTCTTTTTTACTATTTTGAGGTTTCTTTTTGAAATTTTTCTCGCCTTGCCTCAAAACATTATTTCTTATAATTTCCTTCTTTATTTGATCTTTTTCAGAATACTTTTTGCCTGTTCTTGATGCTGTCTCTGACCCTTTCAAAATTTCAAGCACTCTATTTTTGATCGAATGGAGTAATCTTTCTTCTGAAACATTTTCATTGAGTTCCATTTTATTTTCAGGAAAAATCTCAAAACGCTCCAGCTCACCACAAACCCTTTCGATTGTTGATTTTGGATCCTTATAAAATTCACTACCTCGTATCCGAATAAATCGCCAACCTAATCTCTCTAAGATCGCTTGACGTCGCATATCTTCTATAATTTTGTCTCCGCTATGGTATTTTACTCCATCACATTCGATCGCTATCCTCTTCCCTCTGTATTCAGCAACCATATCGATTCGATATGAGCCAACTTTCCATTGAGGAATTATGTTATAACCTCTTTGATCTAATTTCAAAGCCACTTGCTTCTCAAAATCAGAATCAAATTTAATCTCATTACATCTTAAGAATTCCTCCTTCCCTTGATATTCATCTACATACTCCAATAAACTTCTACGAATATCTCCTGGCTTAAGATCATTTTGATAATCCAGCGAATGAACGACCCACAACTGATCTTTCGCTCGACTCACTGCAACATTATACCTTTGTTCTGTCTCTAATCTGGAAGATGTGTATAGTTGTTTCTCTTTCCCACTATCGACCATAGATAAAAATACAATATCCCGCTCATCCCCTTGAAGTGCAGAAGCAACCCCACAAATAATTTGATGTTCCACGATCTTGCTCGCATCGATTTGGCTAAAAATCAAATTTTGGATATACTCCGACTGTTCTGTTCCCAACAAGGAGATAACACCGAATGTTTTGCCCTTATACTCCGGCTGTTCTATGCATGCTTTAACAAGCGCAATGATATGATCAGCTTCTGTTTTATTGATCTTACGATTTTCTTCTCTTCTGCCATTTGTACGGTATGAAACAAGCGCCGGCTTGATCTTAGTGCTTCCTGATTCTCTCAATGGTTTAATTTTGTTGTCATAAAATTTCTCATTGCAATACTGTATGATCTCCGGTACACATCGAAAATGTTCTCTTAGCATTAATTGAGGATACATTACTGAAAATATATCATACAGCGATGTTTTTAGGTCGTAAAGATGAGCATTAGGTACTTCTTTTTCAATTTTAGAGATTAATGATTTAACCGCATCTCCTTTCATCCCTACCGCAAGTGGGCTAACTTGCTTATTATCGCCAACGATTATAGCTTTTTCTGCCATAAACAAAACAGGAAGAGCTGTAATATCAGATTGGCTTGCTTCGTCAACAATAAGAATATCAAAATTATTTTTTACAAAGCTGAAACTATCATATATTTTGTGCATCGGCATGACCCAAATTGGAACCGCCGACTGACATTGAATCATCAATTCTCTTGCAACCTTAGTATAGTAAGCTACGTTTTTACCTTTCCCTTTCCCAATTTTCGAAATGGTATGACTCCAAGCTTTTAGATTTTTTTGCAAACCTCCATCTGACTCAAGCCTTTTCAGACAATGATACCACGATCGATATTCAATCAATTCTTTTGTTACTTCACGAAATTCTTCAGATAGATCAAAAGCACGTTTTTGCAAAGAGTCAAAAGGTGTTGAAGAAACCTCGTCTAGTCTTTCTTTCAAACTTCTCCATTTCCATGCATCCTCTATTGTTCTAAAAGCAGATGCATCATTAAATACACTGCATCGCCCCAGTATATTCTGTGCAAGTTTCGGAGCTGCCTCTTTCAGCTTTTGAACTACCTTTTCTCGTTGTTCAAATTGATCGTTCTTTTTATATAAATTATCTAATGCATCAAATTGGAAGGAATAGTTCTCTATATTTTCTTCTGATAGGCTATATATTAGATGTTCGCATATTTTCGACCCTCTTTGTTTTGCTTCTGCCAACCGTTCTATTGCCATATCTTTGATCGATTTTACTTGAATGATCTTATCTAAGGATTCTAACATTTCACTATAATGAGGAAGTTTCTTATTGACACTATCAAAAATTTTTATTGTTTTCTCAGCCATAGAATCCTCTGAATTAGTCTCATAGAACAGTATCGGATCCAGACCTAAATTGATGATTAACCGTCCTAACTTCGGATAGTCCTCCGTATACCACATTAAACCCATCTGGAGCTTGGTTAATATGGATCTCCAGAAACCTTGGGTGCTACCTTTGATCTTTCTAAATGCCGTACCACCATTTAGAGCTATCAACTCATCCCATAGACTCTCAAGCAATGATTCTTTATCTTGAAACTCAAGCATCTTCAAGATCATCCTTGCATCCTCTTCAGAAGATAATTCCTTTCCATTTACTTTTAGCTTCTTAAAAACACTTGTGAGTTCTTTATTGAACAAGTGATCCAAAATCGAAAGCTTCCCTTTATCACTAAATTTTTTAGCCATTTCTTTAACAATAGATTTTCTATTATCACTCTCCAAAAGATCGTCCCAAAAAATATCTTTCGAAAGTATCAATGGCTCTACCTGCTCCAGCATTTGTAAATATTCCTTTATGCTTTTCTCTAGATATAACCATTTAGCTTTGCTAACGCCATTTTGTCCTCCTGTTGAAGCAGCATAAATCATCCATTGTTCAAAAGAATCCATTTTCATTTTATATTGACGAATTTCCTCTATCAAAGGTTGGAATATTCCTTCTGTCGTGCCATTCCCCCGATTCAGATCCTGCCCTTTTAAATAATCAAGAGATACAGACATCATCGAATCCTTTTTTATGTCTTGTAAAACCTTTTGAGCTATTTCTTTTTCCTTAAAAAGTACTCCTAATTGCTTTGGCGTCGGAAGAGATTTTGGATCCGGAAGAATGCATTGTAATTCAGCTTCCTCTTCCAAAGAAGCCTCTATAAAAAATTTATATAGAACATCTACCTCGTCCGACGAGATAGGAAAGGGTTGTCCAAATTCGATCATATCCTCTATATAACCCAACAATGTTTTATTTTCCAACAAAAAATCTGCTACCTCTTTAACAGAATATCCTTTCCCATCATAAACAATACTTTCATACTCCATATTTTTTATTGCAAAGATCTTTTCACGTACATCTGTCAGATCTGCCAGAATCCTATTACGTTTATTCTCAGTTTCTTTACTTTGTTTTGCAAGCTTTTCAGAGTTTGTTTTTACGGCATATTCATTTATTTTATCCACCGATCGTATCATATCCTTGTTAGACTCGTCGATCAAAGAAACACAAAGATCTTGGATTTTATCAGGTAGCTTTTCCTTCAAAACTCCAAGTGCCTTGCGAGTATGGCTTGTAACAAGAACTCTTTTCCCTTGCGCCAAAAAATGTCCTAAAAGATTTGCGATCGTATGCGTTTTCCCTGTTCCGGGAGGACCTTGGACCAATACTGCGTCATATGCTTCGATCTTTTGAGCAATTTCAATTTGCTCTTGATTGGATGCTTTTGCGAGTAAAATATCCTTGCTCTCTCCTTCTAACGAAGAGAACTCCACTGCGCAATCCGATTGAACAAAACTTCTTGTATTTAAATACGGATCCACCAGACTTCTAATATAAGGTGAAGTTATATCTTCTTCATCAATGAATTGAGAGATTTCCTCTACCGCCCTTACTAATCCATGAACTTTTTTACGTAGAAAAAAGCTCTTTTGATCTTTTATAAAAATTCGATGCTGAATATCTACTATTTCACTTTCCTCAAGAAAAGTGGCTTTAAAGCTAAGTTCATTTGCTAAACTTCTTAAATAATCCGATATCCTTGCTATATCAAATGGATGATAAGATTGGTCTATTAGCTCTTCTTCCACAACCTTAAGATTATTATAATTTATATCTTCCATGACTCGAAGTATAGAATCATATAGTTCTGTCTCTGTATCAGAATCAAAAATACAGATCTCATTTTTTTGAGAATCAAATGCTAACCTGACAGACTTTAGAATAATCGGATGATTGATCGTCCCATCGTCTTTATCCAAAATCATTCCATTTCCACACATCAATTCAAAGTCATCCGGATTTTCATCTAACTTCATATAAATTTCATATAAATTTTCGAACAGAGCACCGGTTTGTATCGATTGCATCTGTCTTTCTGTCCACTCTCTTCTTTTTTTAACCCAAGCACTGTACTTTTCTACTCTCAGCGGAATATCTTCAAACTTCTCTTCTAAAAAATCCATCCCTTCCTTTTTCAAGTGATTTTTATGTTGAGCTTCGTTTTTAGGATCATCCCAACCATCTTCGATCCACTCTATAATATCGTCATCCGGAGTAGGACATTCTTCAAATATAGGTTTTTTGATCTTCATAAGAAAACTATTTTCCACAGAAGATCTGTTTCCTATATTTAGGTAATCTCCAAAAAGTACTAAATCCGTGTCCATCGGAATATCTTTCAGAAAAACATGCCATTCTTGACTTTGAATATTTTTCACAAGAGGAAACTTTAACTCCCATAGGTTTCTCGTATGCTCAAAAAGTTTTTTGACCCTTTCCTTATTGTCCATTCTCCACCTCATTATCCTTTCTCTATTAGTTTATTATTAATTTTAATAAAACATAATCATATTTTACCTTGGCTATTTCCCCGCCAAGAATTCTCCGGGCACTTTCAGAGATTTTTACAAGCTGACCTTATTACCATTAATAATGCTTTGAATATTCTCAAGTTTTGTCTAACATTTCATAATTCCAATACTTATTAATAATAAAAGATTGTGCTTCTTTTACTGTTAATCCGAAATCTCTTTTATGTACCAAATAGCTCTTTTCCCCTTACTATTTGCATCCCCTCTAAACATCGCACCCTTATTCGCACCCTAATATCCAACAAATTTTATTGATTTAATTATAGGTTGTATATTCTCCTGCGTCAATGGCTTTCGCATCGGTTAAAAATCGTTTTTGCAACCGATCCGAACTCTTTCGATAAAAAAGGAGCATCGCTGATCATCCGACCCTTTGCGATACTCCCTTGAGCCTTATTCTAGAATCCGACTGTCATATTATCGATCAGTCTTGTTGTGCCGAATTTGATCGCCAATGCGATGATCGACGGTTCTTGGACCGAGTCGGTATCTTTCAGCGTCTCTCGATCGACGATCTTGATATAGTCGATCGTGCACGGCAATTTGTCAAAGATCGTCTTCATCGCCTGATACAGAACCTCCGATCGTGTCTCTCCCTGATCGATCATCGATCTTGCAGTTTGAAGCGCCTGCGAAAGAGAAAGTGCCTCTTTTCGCTCCTGTGGCGAAAGATATTTGTTGCGCGAGCTTTTGGCAAGCCCGTCTTCTTCGCGGATGATCGGCAGACCGATGATCTCGATGTCCATATTCAGATCTTGCGCCATTCGGCGAATGATCATCAACTGCTGGATATCCTTTTTACCAAAATACGCACGATCCGCCTTCGTCAGATTGAACAGCTTGAGCACTACGGTGCATACTCCGCGGAAATGACCCGGTCTTTGCGCTCCGCACAGATTTTCGGTCAATCCTTCCACATTCACATAGGTCGAATAGCTCGACGGATACATCTCCTCCACCGAAGGCACAAACAAAATATCCACAGCCTCTGCCGAAGCCTTTGCCATATCATGATCCAGATCTCTCGGATAAGCGTCATAGTCCTCATTTGGTCCAAACTGGATCGGATTGACAAAATCCGACACGATGACCACATCATTTTCCTTGCGCGCCTGTTTCATCAAGGATTGATGCCCCTCGTGCAAATATCCCATCGTCGGGACCAGACCGATGCTTTTTCCCGATTTTTTCTGCTCTTTGACAAAACTCACCAGCTCTTCAACTGTCTTTATTACTCTCATATTTTTTCCTTTCCGCTGTTGCAGATCGCAACCTTCATTAAAAATCTTGCTGATCCTTGATCGTTCCCAAACCCTTCCCGGAGCCTCAGCCATCCGGCCTGACCGATCCGCATTCTTTATTCACAAGGGATCCCAAGCCGTCATCATCCCTATGATATTCATTTTTGATCTTCCGATAAAGCAGACCTGTTCATCCTTGGTCCATAAGACCTCCGACGAAACAAGTCCCTATAAGATCCTCTAGCGATCTTTGTTCGACGGATCCTCCGATCCATAGATCTTCCACCATTCTTCCGACTGCTCGCCGTCGATGTGAAAACTCTCGCTGTCACTCGGGAAGTCTCCGCGCTCGACCGCTTCGATGTAAGCCTTTGTCGAAGAGGCGATCACCTCGCCCACATTGCCGAACACACGCACAAAAGATGGCCTTTTTTCCGAATAGGTGCCGAACGCATCGTTGGACACAAGCACCTGACCGTCCGTCACATTGCCGGCGCCGATCCCGATCGTCGAGCATTTGACCGCTTGAGTGATTTTTTCCGCTACCTGCTTCGGTACACATTCGATCACGATCGCAAAAACGCCTGCCTCATCCAGAAGCTTTGCATCCTCAAGCAATCTTCGTGCATCCTCCGCATTTTTCCCTTGGATGAGATAGCCTCCCATCTGATTGACCGACTGCGGTGTGAGCCCGATATGCCCTACTACAGGGATCTTCGCTCGCACGAGGGCACGCACGACATCAAGGATCTCTCGACCGCCTTCCAGCTTGACCGCCTGCGCATGACCTTCTTGGATCAATCGTCCGGCATTTTTTACCGCCTCATTGACATCCGTATGATACGAAAGATACGGCATATCCCCGATCACCAGCGCTCGCTTCGCACCTCTTGCCACCGCTCTCGTGTGATGGATCATATCCTCCATCGTCACATAGATCGTATCCTCATAGCCGAGTACGACATTGCCGAGGGAATCCCCGACCAATATCGAATCGATCCCCGCCTCATCGATCAGCTTTGCTGTCGAATAATCATATGCCGTCATCATCGTGATCTTTTTTCCATTCTCTTTGAACTTTTGAAAGCTCCTCGTCGTTATCTTTTTCAATCTGATCCTCCATTCTCCATAAGATCCCGCTTCGGACGAAAAACCGCATATCGCCGATGCACTTTCGTCCAAAACCTCATCTCTCCTTCGTTTGCCGGTGCGTCATACCGATCGGCTTATCCGCTTACGATCCGCCGTTTCGCGATCCAATGCTCGCATTATGATGCAAACCCTTCCTCTCAGCGACCGAACTTTGCATCCATTTCTTCTCTTTGATCTTTTTCTGTTAACACCTTATTCATCTGTTCCGAAACTTCTCTGCCATTTTTCTCCAGCAAGGTCAATGTTTTTTTCGCCATCGATCGATAGATGGTCTCGATCAGGCGATCGTTCTCCAGATCCTCCAAATGCCTTCGGATCGTATCGACATCCCCTCGCTCCAGCGGTCCGGTCAATGCCGAAAACCCCCGCTCCCGAAGATTGTTCACCGTCGAATCCAAAAGGGGCAGCAACAACCTCTGCGACTGTTCTTTGCTCATCCCGCTCTGTTCTAACAGCTCCTCCGACAGACCGTACAATGCCACCAGATAATTCGACAACATCACCGATGCGATATGATAGCGACATTTGCTCTGTGACGAGATCCGGATCCGCTCGTTCGGCAGACCCTCAAACAGTCGCTCGACCACTTGCTCCTGATCGCCCATCCCTTCAAAGGTAAACACCGTATTCCCAAGCTGAAGCAATGCCGACTTCGGATCCGAAAAAGACTGCGCCGGATGCAGACTCAGCACCGTCGCTCCCTGTTCATAAAGCGGCCGAAGCAATTCCGAGGACAAAGAACCCGACAGATGCGCGATGCTTTTGCCCGAAAGCTCAAGCCCCGCCATCTGTTCAACGACCGTGCCGATCTGATCGTCCGTCGTCGAGATCAGGATCAGCTCCGAATCCCTCACCAGATCCTCGATTCGTTCGTACGCAACCGATTCGATTTTTTTCGCAAGCTCCACAGCCGATCCAAAACGCCTCGAATAGATCCCTCGGATCGAATGATTTTGCCCAAAATAAAAAGAAAGAGCATGACAAACTTTGCCCGCTCCAATAAATCCAATATCCATGTTCTCACCGTCCCTGTTCTTTGCGAATCAAAGCAATGTTTTTACTATTCCATATTCAATTGTTGATCTGCTGTGTACGGCTCCAAAGGATGCCGTCGTGCTCATTATATCAAACCAAGCTCATTTGTCAACTATTTTGACACAAAAAATACATCGAAAAAAATCAACCTTTTACACCAACATGAGAATCTCGAGTCGATCAAAAATGCCTTTATCCCGGTTTCATCCCTCCGGATCCCAAACACAAGTCCACCATCGGTAAACAGGAAATCACAAAATAGCCGCCGGAGGCTCCCAAAGAGAGCGGCTCCTCTACTGAAAAAGAGGCTTTTCTTTTTCCGCATCCTTTCGATCAGCTTTCTCAAAAAATGACTACAAAAAAGAATGGGATCACATTGGCAAAAATAAAAAAATATGTTATAAAGGATTCAAAGAAAATCTTTTGCAAAAACTTTAGAAAACCTAAATTCCCACAAAAGAAAGGGGGATCTATGTTCAAAAACAGCAATAACAAAAAAGCGATCGCGATCATCGCCTCTTTTCTGATAGCCTGCGGATTCTATGCATGGTATCTTGAAAATCTTCCTTGGGGCTATGCTCAATCGACATTTGAAAAAGACAAATTGTATGGGACCTATATCAGCATTTTGGACAGATCCTCGATGATCCTGATCTTTGAGGATGATATGGACCACTATTACCACTACACCGCTTCCGGAGAATCCGGTCCAAATGCTTATAAAGGAACACTCCGAAAAATAGCAGATCGAAAATATATTTTTACGGATCCGGAAGAAGCGGAATATGAGGTCACCTTTGATGAGCAAAACTTTTCTCTTGAATTCGGGAAAGACAGCAATCTTATTTTCGAAAAGTCGGATATCGCCCGATATGTTATCATGCCCGAAGTCGATGATCTGCTGAATGATTCCGAAAAAACAGCTCCTTAGTCTTACATAATGAGATCGTTAATGGATGATCGTATTCTTATATTCCAATGAGATCCGCTCATCCTTCTCATCAGCGATCCATTAATCGAGTAGGAAGGGGATGAGTAGTCCCCCGACCTCTCACACCACCGTGCGTA
>JAUNKR010000072.1 GCA_030532705.1 Peptostreptococcaceae bacterium | reverse complement strand
TTGTAAAATGAATCTTTATCTCTACTTTTTATTCCTTGTGAGCAGACACTATTTAAGCCTGAAAATTATGCTAAATTATTACCAACATTGGTTAAAACTAATCCGGAAACCTTTGGCGCGGGGATCTGGTTTGAACCCTATGCATATCGTTCGGATCAAAAGTATTATTCTCCGTACACGATGAGAGAAAATGGGGAGCTTGTTTATGTTGACGATTATTCGTTGGGGGAAGGGATCTATTATACGGATCAGGATTGGTACAAAAATGTAACCAATACGGACAAAAGTGTTTGGAGTGCACCATATTTCGACGATTTTGTGAAAATCTCCATGGTAACAGCTTCTACACCATACTTTGACCAAAATGGAAAATTCATTGGTGTTACAACAGCAGATATTGATCTGACTGCAATGCAAAAAATGATAGTAGGACTCGAAGAAAACAGCAAGGAGAAGGCTTTTCTTGTTGATCAGGAGGGAGTTTATATTGCGGACAATGATAGTGAAAAGTTATTAAAGGTCAATATTATCCAAGATCCTAATGGTTCTATTGCAGAATTTGGAAAGGAAATGTTGCGAAATAAGGATGCATTATCCGGAGATAATGTAATGACAGGAACTTTTAAGATTGATGGGGAGAAATACCAAGTTTGGTATACCAAAGTGCCTGAGTCGGAGTGGCTTATTGCTCTTGCAAGTTCGGAATCTTTACTTTACAACAGTACAAATGTACTCGCATTGATCTTGTCAACCTTGTGTATTCTTATTGTTGTGGTCGTCAGCACACTCATTATAACAACAGTTAAGAAGAGGATTGTAGAGCCGATCAATGGGCTGACAAATGTGATGAATAAAATATCAGTCGGAGATTTTTCGGTCCAAGTTGAGAGTACGATCCAAAATGAGATCGGAGAAGTTACCAGAAAGAGTGCTGAGAGTCTACATGAATACACAAAATATATTCAAGAAGCATCAGAGATCTTGTCAAAAATTGCTGATGGGGATCTGAATTATGAATTGAAATTGAATTATGTAGGGGAGTTTGGAAAACTAAAGACAGCGCTTGAAAATATCCGTTACTCTTTAACAAATACATTGTCCCTTATTGGAGAATCCGCGAGTCGCGTAGACAATGGGGCCTCTCAAGTATCTGCGGGCGCACATGCGCTTGCAACAAGTGCTACCGAGCAGGCAGCTACAGTAGAAGAGTTGAATGCAGCGATCGTACAAATTGCTGAAAAAGCGATGGATAATCTCAATAATGTCAAGATTGCCAATGAATATTCGGAAGAAGCGGCAAAAGGCATAGAAATAGGGAATGAGTATATGAGTGTATTGACCGAAGAAATGGGTCGCATTACTGATTCATCTCATGAGATCGCAAATATCACCAAGACGATCGAAGACATTGCTTTCCAAACCAATATATTAGCATTAAATGCAGCGATCGAAGCTGCTCGCGCAGGCGTCGCCGGAAAAGGTTTTGCTGTTGTAGCGGATGAGGTTCGTAACCTTGCCGCAAAATCGGCAGAAGCAGCGCAAAATACTGCTAAGCTAATCTCTCATTCAGAGCAAACAGTGTCAGAAGGTACAAAGATTGCAGAACAGGCGGCTGAAATATTGATAGAAGTTCAAAAGAAATATAAATTAGCTAATGAAAATATGAATAAAATTGAAGAGGCATCTGCGCTGCAAACGAACTCTATTGACCAGATAAAATCAGGGTTAAATCAAATTTCTACAGTTGTTCAAGGAAATGCAGCAACGGCTGAAGAAAACTCAGCAACGAGTCAGGAGATGTCAGCACAGGCAACAATGCTCCGTAAAGAGATCGGTCGCTTTAAACTTGCTGAATGTGGAGATTCTGAAACATATTAGGAAGAGAAATGTTTTTAGATTAAGAATGATATAGGTATAGATTATCTTGAACTGAAAATCAAAAACATTTGAATGGTTTATTCTTTTTATTTTATTTATTTTTATGAGACCGAGTGAAAGCTCGGTTTTTCATTTTCCTAGAGAAAGTAGAGCTATCAAAGCTACAGAAAAACGTGTAGCATAAAATTTTATTGTTTGCGCTATTAACTTATGCTACCCAGAGATAGAATAGATTTTTCGCAAAGATTTTGATATGTTTTTCAGTGAAATTATTTTCTGGAAAATTTTGGATCATAGCAAATGATAGGGATTATTTTACAGATAAAACTAATTTATTAAAAATTCTTTTGCTCGCTGTATGATTAAGATAATTGATTATAAATTCATACAATTAGTTTTGGGATTATTGTTTAAGATTAAATACGAATCAGTCGATAAACACATAATAAAATAGCTTGAGGGAGGGTTTTTACATGATTAAGATCAAGAGTAGGAGAATAGAAGATCAGAAGGTGAGGACGATACAGAGTGAAATTTTATTCACAATACTTCCGTTCATAATAGTAGCGATGCTTCTATTGTCAGGATTAGGATACTTTACAGCGAAGAAGATTATAGAGAAAACGGTGGGGGAAGAACGAGAACAGAGCTTGCTCACAGCAGTTGAGGTCGTGGAAAAATCGTTATGGACCAATGCGGAGGTTGCAAAGTCATTTGCAGAGACGATAGAGGTAAATTATAAAGTGATGAAACCGGAGCATTTTAAAGAATACTTGCCAAAGATGATTACGACCAACAAAGAGACCTTTGGCGGTGGAATTTGGTTTGAACATTATGCGTATAGCCCGGAAAAGAAATATTTTTCCCCTTATTCGATGAGAGAACAGGGAAGCATCAGTTATGTGGATGTATATTCTTTGAACGACGGAACCGACTATGAATATACACAGCAAGAATGGTACACGAGTGTAAAGAACACAGAGAAAGAAGTGGCGTGGAGCGCTCCGTATTATGATGATTTTTCGGGAGTTACAATGGTAACGGCATCGGCACCTCTCAATGACAAACAAGGTAAATTTTTTGGAGTAGCAACAGCGGATATCGACTTGAGGAGGCTTCAGGAAATGATCGTGGCGATGGAAGATGGAAAAGATCAAAAAGCATTTATGATTGATCAAAACGGTGCCTACATCGCACATGCGGACTCAGAAAAACTTTTGAAGGTAAATATTACACAAGATGAGAACAAAACTATCGCCTCTATAGGAACAAAGATGCTCGCGGAAGAAAAAGGTTTTGAAAGAATAAAGATCGATGGAAAGTGGTACAGAGCATGGTTTACAACTGTTCCTGAAACAGGATGGAAAATAGCGATCGCAACTTCTGAAGCGATGCTATACAAAAGCACGACGATGTTGGCGACATTCCTGATCCTGATCAGTGCGATTGTTATTGCGCTTGTAAGTTTTGTGATCATTTCTGCGATCCAAAAGAAAGTGGTTCGACCGATTGGAGATCTGACTGAAGTTATGAATAAAATTTCGGTAGGAGATTTTTCTATCGAGCAAAAAGGGGAATCTTCGAATGAGATCGGGTTGCTGATTCAAAAGAGTGTATCCAGCTTACATGAATATACTAAATATATCAATGAGGCACATCATGTTCTTGCGCAGGTTGCTAACGGAAATTTGAACTACAAACTTGAAATGGACTATGTAGGGGAATTTGGAAAGCTTAAAGAAGCGCTTGAAAAAATCGGAGCTTCTTTAACCAATACCCTTTCATTGATCGGTGCATCCGCTCAACAGGTGGATGACGGCGCTTCACAGGTTTCTGCGGGAGCCCATGCGTTAGCTTCAAGCTCGACCGAGCAGGCAGCAACGATCGAAGAACTCAGCCATTCCGTTTCTCAGATCGCTGAAAAAGCATTGGATAACCTTAACCATGTGAAGACAGCAGGGGAGTACTCTGAGCAGGCAGCAAAAGGAATCGACACCGGAAATGAGCATATGCAGCGATTGACACGGGAGATGGAGCGGATCACATCATCCTCTCATGAGATCGCAAATATTACAAAGACCATCGAAGACATTGCTTTCCAAACGAATATATTGGCGCTGAACGCAGCAATCGAGGCAGCTCGGGCAGGCGTTGCAGGAAAAGGATTTGCAGTCGTAGCGGATGAAGTTCGTAATCTTGCTGCAAAATCAGCAGAAGCAGCGCAACATACTGCTAAGCTGATCGCTCATTCCAGCGAAACGGTGGCGGAAGGAAGAAAGATTGCGGAAGAGGCAGCGGATATCTTAAAAGAGGTTCAAGAGAAATACGAAGTTGCAAGTAAGAGCATGACGAAGATCGAGGAAGCATCGGAGCAGCAGACTCATGCGATCGAGCAGATCAAGACCGGTCTCGGACAGATCTCATCAGTCGTTCAAAGTAATGCGGCGACGGCCGAAGAGAACTCGGCTACAAGTGAAGAGATGTCAGCTCAGGCAACGATGCTAAGACAAGAGATCGGGCGTTTTGAATTTGCAAAGGGAGCGGAGTCGAGATATTTCGTCACACCGACTTTGGAAACAGATCCGATAAGAATAGATAACGATCTGGATAAGTATTAGAAGATGTAAATCACTCTTCTAGGCAGTCAAAGATCATATCGATGCTTGAAAGCAGCGAGGGAATGATCTAAAATTCAATAGATAAAATTAAAATGCGTAGCGGGATTTGCTACGCATTTTTTGTAGAGAAATGTTCTGTTTGTAATGCAGGATTATAAAGAGTATGATAAGATCATTCGGAGATATGAGGAGGTAAGGATCTGGAATGCAAGTATTTTGGGAATATGGGACGTCCGGATGCTATGATTTGAATCGGGAGATGGTCCTATCGATCACAGACCGTCTGCAAAGATGATCGATCCTAATATTACAGCTAAGGATAGAATGGTATCCATTTTACAACATCAGGTCAACGAATATGGTATTGCTGATCTCTCTTCCCTCCTGGGTCAATGATATAAGATCTCCGATCTGTTGGAGTAGTTTTTGATTAAGAAATTTTTCGATGTTTTGATCCACATGATCTTTTGCCGATCGCTGTTTTTCAGCAGGAAGTTTTAGGATTTTTTGTTCGATCTGCTGCTTCGAAATACCGATATTTCTTCGTAACCCTAAGAAAAACAATTCATTCAGCTGATCTTTTGCAGAGAGAAAATCGATCGAGTCGGGATCGATTGAATTCCGCAATGGGACTTCGAGAGAAGTATCGTTATCACCTTTGATCAGCTCGCTTTTGGTTGTAGAAGAAATGAATATTTTGGGGTCCAATAAAGATTTTGTATCATGAATCCGTAAGATATAATCATCAATATCACAGATATTGGCATAGCGATAATTTCCTTGTTTGGAATGGGCAGATATGCCAGCGCCGATATAGTCATTGCCGCTCCAATAAGCGCTGTTATGGATCGCCTCAAAGCCTTCTTTTGCATAATTTGAGATCTCATATTGATGATAGTCGTGTTTTGCCAAATATTCGGTGATAAATCGTTGTTGCATTACATAGTGATCATCACTTCCGACAGTGATCCGGCCTTCCTCGAGCCATTTCATCATAGGAGTGCCCGGCTCGATGATCAGCGAGTAGCAGGAAATATGGCTTGGCTTAAGTGCAATGAATTCATCCATCGAGCGTTGAAGAAGCTCCATCGTCTGATTTGGGAGATCGAAGATCAGGTCAAGGCTGATATTTTGAATATCATGTTTTTGGAGAAGACCAACGACCTTTTTCACCTGTTCAAAGCTATGGATCCGATCCAGAAATCGTAGCTCTTCCTCATTGGTGGATTGAACACCCATGCTTACGCGTCGGACCTTATATTTTTTCATCAATAGGACAAGTTCCTCATCGACAGATTCCGGGTTGCATTCCATCGTAAATTCTTCCAGAAGCTCCGGATCGATGCAGGATAATGTTTGAAGCAGCTTTTCGATATTTTCTCGAGATAGACTGGAAGGGGTGCCTCCGCCGATATAGATCGTTTTAAATCGATCCGCAGGGATCTGTGTAAAGATCTGCTTAAGCTCCAAGATCAAAGCATTGGTATAGGCATCCTGTGTTTTGGTTGGATATGAACCGGATACAAAATCGCAATAGGAGCATTTATTTTTACAAAATGGAATATGAATATATAGATGCATAAAGTTCTCTTTTCATTTTTTGTACATTATATCATATCACTTGAGAGTACCAAAAGAGATTTTGAGAGCTTTAGAGAGAGCTGGAAGTTTATGTGAGATCCGATCACAACATGATATCTCGAATGCTGTGTCGAAACATACCGGCTATTATCGATCGGAGAGTTTTTAGTTTGATGCAAAATCTGATTTATCTTTTTGAAATATTTAC
>JAUNKR010000017.1 GCA_030532705.1 Peptostreptococcaceae bacterium | reverse complement strand
CCCCAAACGTCACAACCCCATCCAACTCCACTCCTCACTCTGCACACTCCGACCCCAGCGCTCCCCACTCTCCACTCCTCATCCCCAACGCTCCGACCCCAGAGCTCCACTCTCCACTCTCCACTCTTTTTTTCTTTTTCCCTTGCATTATTTGTAAAAACATTGTATTATAAGAAGCGATGATTAAAGCGTGGTTTTGCGTCTGTCATCACAAACTATTTATCAGGCATTGCCTGACCCATTCGACCTAGCTGATTTTCAGCGACAAGCGGCCATACGGACAGCCCGGTCAAATGCCGAATAGCGATTGTGATATCGTGTTGATGAGTGAAATCCTCAATTTATAAGTGGGACATCCCATAAAATTGCATTAAGCAGTACTTGTGAAGATCAACATGAGCAGTAAGAGTATTATTACTGAATAGGCTCAAACCTACGTTAACCCTGCCCTCGGGCAGTCCTGTTTGCATGACTTTGTCGTGACATTGCAAACATACATAGGTGCTTTACATACAACTTGCTGATGCAGGTTGTTTTTTTATGTCTTTGGTATTAAAAGGAGAAGAAGGTGCAGGAGAAAATCAAACTTTACGGCTTTAACAATCTGACAAAATCATTGAGCTTTAATATTTACGATGTATGCTACGCAAAGAGCAAGCGTGAACAGAACGACTATGTGGCATATATCGACGAGCAGTACAATGCGGAGCGATTGACGAAGATCTTGTGTGATGTCACAGAGATCATCGGCGCGCATGTGCTGAATATTTCAAAACAGGATTACGACCCTCAGGGCGCAAGCGTGACCATCCTCATCGCCGAGGAGCCGCTTGAGGATCACGAACTGGATCCTTCCTGCAACGCAGGCAAGTCTCCGCTTGAAACAAGAGAGACCGTTGTCGGACATTTGGACAAGAGCCATGTGACCGTGCACACCTATCCGGAGTATCATCCGGATCAATCGATCTCCAGCTTCCGTGTGGATATCGACGTTGCGACCTGCGGAAAGATCTCTCCACTGAATGCATTGAACTATCTGATCAGCTGTTTTGATTCGGACATCATTACGATGGACTACAAAGTTCGCGGTTTCACAAGAGAGGAAGACGGACGCAAGGTCTTTATCGATCACAAGATCACCTCGATCCAGGATTACATCGATTGTGAAACATTGGAGCGTTATGATGCGCAGGATGTGAATGTGTATCAGTCCAATATCTTCCATACGAAGATGCTGATCAAGGAAGTCGATCTTGCGAATTATCTGTTCAACAAGGATCCGCTGGAATTTTCGCCAAAACAGCGCCTTGACATCACCAACAATCTACGCAAAGAAATGATCGAGATCTACAGTGGAACGAATATTTACTAATCAGGAAAGAATGCCGATCGTCGAGGCATTGCAAAAATATCGCATGGCACGCATCGTCTCCTTCGACGTTCCCGGCCACAAGCAGGGTAAGGGGCACAAGGCGCTGACCGAGATCTTTGGCGAAAAGACGGTCGCAATGGACTATAACTCGAGCAAACCGCTCGATAATCTGACGCATCCCACCGGCATTATCGCCGAAGCGGAGGCGCTGGCTGCCGAGGCCTTTGGTGCAAAGGCAGCTTTCTTTATGATCGGAGGAACCACTTCCTCTGTACAGGCGATGATCCTCAGCGCTACCAAGAGGGGCGATAAGATCATCATGCCGAGAAATGTGCACAAGAGTGCGATCAATGCACTCGTTATAAACGGCGCGATCCCTGTCTATGTCAATCCGGGCGTGGACAAGGAGCTGGGGATCAGTTTGGGGATGTCGGTGGCGGATATTAAAGAAGCGATCCGTCAAAATCCGGATGCCAAAGCGATCTTTGTCAACAATCCGACCTACTATGGCATCTGCAGTGACCTCAAGGAGATCGTTCGATCGGCTCATGAGGCGGGAATGCTCGTGCTCGCAGATGAAGCGCATGGTGCACATTTTTATTTCAATGACAAACTACCGATGTCGGCAATGGAAGCCGGTGCGGATATGGCGGCGGTCAGTATGCATAAGACCGGCGGCTCGCTGACACAAAGCTCCTTCCTGCTGATCGGCAGGGACATGGATGATGCTTATCCGCGTCAGATCATCAATCTCAGTCAGACGACGAGCGGATCGTATCTTCTGATGGCATCGCTGGATATTGCAAGGGCGAATCTTGCTCAAAACGGACAGGCGATCTTTGATAAGGTACTTGCAATGACAAAATATGCAAGAGATGAGATCAATGCGATCGGAGGCTATCGTGCGTTTGGAAGCGAACTGATCAATGGCGACACCGTCTATGATTTTGATGCGACCAAACTCAGCGTGCACACCCGTGCGCTCGGACTGGCAGGCATCGAGGTCTATGACATCCTTCGAGACGAATATGATATCCAGATCGAGTTCGGCGATATCGGAAATGTCCTGGCGATCGTTTCGGTCGGGGATCGCGACTTGGAGCTCGAGCGTTTGATCGGCTCTTTGTCGGAGATCAAAAGACTCAAAAGCGGCAGCCCGATCGGCATCCTCGACCACGAATATATCGATCCGATCGTTCGCATGAGCCCTCAGGATGCTTTCTACGCAAGATCGTATTCTCTCCCGCTTGATCAGAGCGCCGGCAAAATTTCTGCGGAATTTGTGATGGCCTATCCGCCGGGGATCCCGATCCTTGCACCGGGAGAACTGATCACGGATGAGATCTTGGAATATATCCAATTTGCAAAGAAAAAAGGTTGTAAGATGACGGGCACCAAAGATATGGCAATGGAAAATATCCATGTCGTGGAAGAATAATATACATTATGCCGTATTTTGAGGATCCCGACCGAATAAAACTGGAAGTTGTTTGGGCAGATAGTGTATAATAGAAGAAAAACGCATGGGAGGTCATTATGTCAACGCCAATCGCGCTCACAAACCGATCCGCAGAAGAATGTGAACAAAACGGCTGTTCCTTTTGGACGGATGGGGTCAAGGTCTATTATGGAAGAAATAATGTTCCGCTCAAAAATATCGACCCGAAAAAGACTCTTTGCTGGAAAAATTTTGCCTTTGATGATGAACGGTTTTTTATCGAAAACCAGCTCCTGCGCAATGTTTCTCCGGTCGGTTTTGTCGTGCTCAACCATGCCTTTTCTCGTACCCAAAGCCATATCATCACACAGAGCGGGACGATCAAGATCGACCCGAGCGACATGGTACAAGTGCTCGACGAGGGATCGTGGTACGAAAACAGCGGGGATTTTTACCCGAAAGGCTATCTGAGGATCAATGACAATATCTGGTATGAGGTGCACTGGTCAGACGGATTGGTCAAGCTCAAAAAGGTGCATCCGGAGCATTTTCGATCGCTCGGTGACGGTGTGCTCGGACTCGATAACGAAAGGGTCTATGCTTTTGGGAAGATCGTGCGTGGGGCAAAGGCACAGGATTTTAGAAAGGTCCTCGACTCGCGATCCTGCGGTTACTTTTTGAGCAACAAATGGCTCTATTTTGAGAATGAGCAGATCGTTCCTGCGAAGGAGGAAGATCTTCGATTCTCTGAACATGAGATCATCCGGGAGTTGATCATTTGCAAGGGACGATATTATAGACGAGATCGAGAGATCACAAAAGAACAGTATGAAAAATGGCTCCACAAGGAGCGATAACATTCAAATTACTTAAAACCGAGGGGCTTGACGGAAGTTTGATCCCATCGACGAGATCGAGAGATCACAAAAGAACAAAATGAAAAATGGCTTTGCAAGAAACGTCGCGGGATCGCTTACGAATGATCTCCGGTATTTTATGGAAGGATGATGATTTCTACGATCAGTAGAAAGCATCAAAAAGGAGGAATAGATGGAACTTTGGTACAGTGAAATGCATACGGAGGATGTAAAATTCTCCATCAGAATACAAAAACAACTCTTGGCGGACAAGAGTGAATTTCAGGCGATCGACGTATTTGAGTCGAAGGAATTCGGACGTTTCTTTACGCTCGACGGTCTGGTGATGGTAACGGAAAAGGACGAGTTTATCTATCATGATATGATCGTTCATGTGCCGATGGCGACCAATCCGAAGATCCAAAAAGTATTGGTCATCGGGGCAGGCGACGGCGGTACGATCCGCGAGCTGACAAGATATCAGAGCATCGAAAAGATCGATGTTGTGGAGATCGACAAGCTGGTCGTCGATGTATGTTTGGAATATTTCCCTCATACTTCGGTCGGTTTTAAGGATGAGCGTGTACAGATCTTCTACGAGGATGGGCTGAAATTTGTACGCAACAAAGAAAATGAATATGATCTGATCATCGTGGACAGCACCGATCCGTTTGGACCGGGCGAAGGCCTTTTTACCAAAGAGTTTTACGGCAACTGCTACAAAGCGCTTACAGCGGACGGCATCCTGGTCAATCAGCATGAGAGCCCATACTATGCGAGCTATGCCAAGTCGATGCAAAGAGCGCACAAAAGGATCACCGAGTTCTTCCCGATCGCAAAAGTCTACCAGGCGCATATCCCGACCTATCCGTCGGGACATTGGCTGTTCGGCTTTGCGAGCAAAAAATATGATCCGATCACCGATCTTGATACGGCGGCATGGAATGCGCTCGGCATCAAAACAAAATACTACAATACCGATCTTCATGTCGGATGCTTTGCATTGCCGAACTATGTGATCGATATGCTGAATGAAGCAAAAGAGAAATAATCAGGGGAAGTGTCTTTGTCGGACACTTCTTTTTGGATAGCCCGACCCTGTTTAACTTCAAAAGCTTGAATTTTAACTTTCGGTAAGTTATAATGAAAGAAATAAAAGTTAAATAAGGAGGTGGATCGTGCATGGATATTATGAAAGAGGTCTTAGGAATAGAGATCAATACAAAAAAATGGGACAAGAAGAATGTATTACCATTATATATATTAGAGAATTACGATCTTCAGATCGCTATGTTGAATGGATATGAATTTCTTATGGCAGATCCCAAAGGGGAACTGTCCACCCTTCCTGCACTTAAAAAGCACATCCAAAAAATACAAACAGTCGAAGATATTCCTGTTGCGCTTGATTTAAAAAGCATTTCATTTTATCGCAGAAAAAATCTGATAGAAAACCGGATCCCTTTTATAACAAAAAAACAGATCTATTTGCCGTTTATCGGAACATTTTTAACAGACGAGAGCGAGGAAATCAAAAATGTAGAGAAATTTACACTTTCTACACAACAATTACTTTTATTGTATCTATATAGTGATGGCAAAAAGCTATATGTATCAGAGGCGACAAAAAAATTATCTTATTCCCCGATGACTCTAAGCAGAGCAGTAAAACAATTGGATACCTTGCCGGGAATTCGAATCAAAAAAATCGGGCTTCATAATGTCATCGAAGCAAAGTACAGCAAGCAGGAGATCTTTGAGGAGGCCAAAAAATATATCCTCTCCCCAGTCTCCAAAACAGGGTATTTGTTTACAAAAGATCTTACTGAAAAAATGGTTCTTGCAGGAGAGTCTGCACTGTCGGAATGGACGATGTTAAGTCCAAGCAAAGTCTTGACTTATGCAGTTTATGAGAAAGATATTGATAAAAAATTGATCTTAGAGGAACTGATTCAACCGGACAAACAGGTGAAAATCGAACTTTGGAAATATCCACCCACACAGTTTTCACATTACAATAACACCATAGATAAACTATCACTCGCTTTGTCCTTTTTGGATCATCCGGATGAAAGAATCGAGAAAGCGATCGAGGAGTTGTTGGAAAAAACATGGGAGGAAATAGATGATCACAACGCTGGAGAGATTTAAAAACCATTTTAGAAAATTTGAGGACCAATATATCATCATTGGTGGAACCGCATGCGATCTTCTTATGGAAGATGTCGGTCTCCCATTTCGAGCAACAAAAGACCTTGATATCGTCTTGATTATCGAGACAGTCACAAATGAGTTTGCAAAGCAATTTTGGGAATATGTCATTGAAGCAAAATATCAACATATGAATAGGAGTACAGGCAAGACACAATTTTATCGCTTTACTTCTCCCGAAACAAAAGAATACCCGTTTATGATCGAAATATTTTCAAGAAAACCGGAAACTGTTATTTTGGCTGAAGATTCCATTTTGACTCCCTTGCCTTTCGATGACGAAATATCCAGCTTATCTGCCATTTTGATCGATGATGCATATTATGAACTTCTAAAAAGTGGTCAAAATATCTTAGATGGCATTTCGATTTTAGACGAGTATTGCCTTATACCTTTTAAGGCTAAAGCATGGCTTGATTTGAGAGAGCGAAAGTCACAAGGAGATCCCGTAGACAGTAAAAATATAAAAAAACATAAGAATGATGTTTTTCGCCTAGCGCAGTTACTCGCCCCAAACAAAAGAAAGAAATTAGGTGTGTCTATAAAGCAGGATCTGAAATTATTTTTAGTCGCCATGGAAAAAGAAGAAATTGATCTTAAAGCTCTTAATATACGAAATTTGACTAAAGAAAATATACTTGAGATGCTTTACCAATGCTATGAAATCGAATAAACATAGAACTTCAAAAGATTCTATGATAAGTTTATGGGAGTAAAGAGATCCGGAGGTCTTTATGTTTTGGGACAAAGTCGCCTTTATCTATGATCTGTTTGCAGATCTTTACAATGGAAAAACACATGCGATCTTATGCCGAAAGATCGAGTCATTGATCGAGCCGGAAGATGATGTGCTGGAATGTGCTTGCGGGACAGGGATGCTGACGGTTCGGATCGCCCCCCGATGTCGATCGATGGTCGCAACGGATCTTTCGCCGAATATGCTGAAAAAGGCTCAGAAAAAATGCCGAATGTACGACGATCTCACCTTTGAGCAATCCAATATTCTGCATTTGAAGCATCCGAGCGAGCGATTTGACAAAGTGGTCGCCGCCAATGTGATCCATCTGCTGGACGATCCTTATCAGGCACTGCGAGAGCTCGATCGGGTGTGCAAAGTCGGCGGCAAAATGATCATTCCGACCTATATCCAAAAAAATGACAAAAATAGTGATCTTATGGAAAAGACCGTCGGCAAGGCAGGCGCTAATTTCAAACGCCGTTTCACCATCGAAAGCTATCGGGATTTTTTCGCGGAGGCGGGATATGAAAATGTCGAGTTCTTTGTTGCAGATGGTCGGGTCGCCTGCGCCGTCGCCGTGATCACCAAGAATAAAAAGTCATAGCTCATCGACTTTTCGCCTGAGCAACATAAAGAAACATCAGCCTCAACACCGCCGAAATTCTCTTTTGGGTCTTCAAATCACGGCGATGCAGGAAAAGACCGCTGATTGATGCAATTTCTCATATAGCAGGATAAGAAAAAGCTTCACGAAAAACCTGTAAACCGAACCGATCATTGGAAAGGAGCATTATCCAATTTAACAAAATGATCCCCGAGTTTACCGTCTTTAGTATCGAAGAGACCAAAAAATTCTATATCGATCTGCTCGGTTTCAAGCTCGAATACGAACGCCCCGAGGATAAATTTATCTTCCTTTCCTTTGAGGAAAGCCAATTTATGTTTGAGGAGCTGCATGAAAAAGGATGGAATATCGGCGAAATGAAATACCCTCTCGGTCAGGGCATCAATTTTTCTTTGGAGATCAAAGGCTTTGATGCGCTCTATGCGAGGCTAAAAGAGCAAAATGTCCGATTCTATCGGGATCTGATGGTCAGTCATTATGAGGTCAACGACGAGATGATCGAGCAAAAAGAGTTTTTGATCCAAGATTCCAGCGGTTATCTGCTTCGCTTTACCGATTGATAAAACCGCAGAAATGGTGACAAAACGAAGGATGTAAAGCCTTGATCTCGTAAGTCTTCGATCGACTGCTGTCAGGCGAACGAAAGGGATCTTGCTACAAAATGGCTGCTCCTATGCCAAAGAATTAAAAAATTTTTAACGGAGGAAATGAAAAGAATCTTATGCAAAAAGTAAACCCGCCTTTTATGGCTTGTGAAAGTGAATTTGAAGATGCGAGCATCGTTTTGTTCGGTGCCCCTTTTGACGGGACGGTCAGCTATCGCCCCGGCACACGCTTTGCGTCGGCAGAGATCCGCAAAGAAAGCTACGGAGTCGAGAGCTACTCCCCCTATTGTAAAAAAGAGCTTGAAGAGATCGCCGTCTGCGACAGCGGCGACCTGGAGCTGCCTTTCGGCAATCCGCGCCGTGCACTCGATATGATCAAAGAGAGAACAGCGGAGATCTTGTCCGCAGGCAAGATCCCTTTTATGATCGGTGGCGAACATCTGGTCACGCTCGGGATGGCAGAGGCACTTGCCGAAAAATATCCCGAGCTGTGCATTTTGCATTTTGATGCACATGCCGACTTGCGTGAGGACTATATGGGCGAAAAACTTTCGCATGCCTCCGTTCTTCGTCGATGCCATGACATCATCGGTGACGGACGGATCTTCCAGCTCGGCATCCGTTCAATGACAAAAGATGAAGATCTTTTTGCACAAAAACATACGAGCCAGTGTAAATATCATTTGGGAGCTCTTGAAGAATATATCCAAGCGATCGGTGAGCGTCCGGTCTACATCACGATCGACCTCGATGTGCTCGACCCGGCTTACTTCCCGGGCACAGGAACACCGGAGCCATGCGGGATCTCCTCCGTCGATCTGATCCAAGCGATCCATCGCTTCGATCGACTCAATGTCGTAGCGATGGATGTCAATGAACTATCTCCACATTATGACCATAGCGGTGTTTCCACCGTTACTGCGGTAAAAATGATCCGCGAGATGCTGCTCACCGTCGCAAAATAAGTTGGCACTGCCATACAAAAAGGAGAGTTGGCACAGAGCCCCGGAGAAAAAATGTTGTAAAAGCCCATAAAAAATGGCTTACTCTAACGAGTCTGCCATTTTTTTGTGCATTATTCCTCATGCTAAGCCCTATTCGAAAAAATCATTCTCAACGATTTGTATTTTGAATGATCGTTCTTTGCTTCCAGCCTTATAGGAAACACTGACCCCAACATTCTGCCATTCCATCGGAACGATCATCATCTCATCGTTTATTCGATTTTAGCATAAAATATTCGGTCAAGTAGCCCTCGTCAGTGATCAACTTTTTTAGATACAATTTTCGAGCAAACTCTGATGAGATCCGCTTGCGAAGCTTTTATCATCACGGATCTGAAAGGGGATCGCCGAAAAATTGTTCCAACGGCTTTTAGAAATGATCGGTAATCTGATCCATGAATGATCTTTCACTATTTTCCATTTGACCCTTAAAATCATCATAGCTCTCCGCATTTTGAGGAATACGCAATCCGAGTTTAACAACAGATATATCCTCTCGAGCCGACACATTCTTCTCATAGGTTGAGCCGCGATTCAATTTCAGCTCCACCTTTTCGTTCCCGTTATGGCAAGGATATAAATAAAATCCTCTTTTGGCATCAAAACGCATCATATATGCCAACACTTGAAGATAATCGGATCCTCCGATATTGTTCATCGGCTTGTATTTCGCATCCGCAATGATACGATTGTCTGTAGCACGACCAATAAAATCCGGATAGATCAGACCGATATTCCCCTCAAATAAGCGCTGGGCACCTTGACCTCCTTTGTTCATCGGATGATAGAACCATTCTTTGATCAAATGGTTTACATATTCTTCCCAAAGCCATGCGCCGTCAAACAAAATACCATAGATCTCTCTCGTCCCCGACCCGAATTGATGTTTCTCATATTGCAAGATCATCAGACATAAGCGTTGAAGCTCCCGATACTCCGAAAAATAAGCATGCCGGATCGGATCCTTTTTATTCTCGTTGATAACCTTTCTTCGTTTGTAGTATTCATAATTTGAAGTAGCTTCCACCACATCGGATACTTCTTCCTTCGCTTTGTTCAGCAAAACTCTGCCATACGATCCGGTTTTAATAAACTCGATCGTGTGGCGAATCAGTTGCATCAGTGGATTGTCGTAAGAAAATTCCCTTCGATCATAGGCGATCCTGCCTACAAAAGGTGTATTTTCACGGATATGCCTTTTAATGTCGATCGTTCCTTTGATATCCACATTATTGTATCTCTTGTGGATGTAGGTTTTGAATAAGCCTTTGCGCATCGCTTTCTTCAAATAATGCGGAAATAGGAACAAATATAAATTAAACAGCCTGTTTTCCTGCTTCATCGTGGAGCTAAGATCCAGCACATTCGGATAATCCAAAACGACCTCAAGCAGATATTGAAAGAAATGATCCTCAAGCTCGGAAGAAAATCTCGACTGAATGATCAAATGCTGATTTCCATAGCCCATAAAGCCCATCACATTGCTCGTTCGATAATACTCATTGACGCTTTGCAGGATCATCTGGTCTTTTGTGATATCTTTTGCTTCTTTGATCAGCTCCGGAACGAGAAATATCCCCTCATCCGAAAGTTGCCCCAATGTTTTGTCGGAGATTTTTCGAACCAGTGAGTTCACATTCTCAAATTCTTTCTTTCGGATCCAAGCATTATCCTTAATCTTGACTTCCATCATTCATCTCACCCGATTCACCATGGTCAAAAAAGGCATTTTCAAAACTTTTCATAATACCTTGCTCATCATACATCCCGCGAACATAGTCTTGAAGCAATGGACAAAGATAATCTCTCCAAAGCTCTTCAAAGCCGATATGTTTTAATTTCAAGAAATACGACGCGCCGATATGGTAGTTTTCATTCAACTCTTCAACTTTCGAGATCGCTTTATTCAGCGCTATCATCCGCTGGATCGCCTCTTCTTTTTTACTTTCCCCAAGATCATCCAGCATCTCCAGTCGTTCGTCCGCTTTGATCTCCACAAATCGAAAACGGCGACGCATCGCAAAGTCAAAACTGTCAACAGAACGGTCGATATCGTTCATCGTTCCGATGATATATACATTTTCCGGAATATAAAACTTCTCGTCCGACTCTTCGTGTAGATTGGCATATTGTGTGGATACCTGCCCCGCAACGCCTCGATACCCCGGATCGATCGAAAAGAACAGCTCGCCAAAGATCTTAGAGATCTCGCCTCGATTGATCTCATCGATGATAAAAATGTAAGGTTTGAGTTCTTCTTTTTCTATGATCGGTTTTGATGTGGGAACTACACTGTCCTTTATGTCATTAAAAATTGTCAGGTAATAAGAATCATGCTGCAATCCATTTGGTCTATTGAAGAACAAAGACACTTCTTTCCTTTGACTAAAATCCTTCCCCGATTCGAGCATAGCCTTTAATTCGTCTAATTTTAACTTAAGTTGATTCGATTTAGGATTACTCGGTATCACAATATGAATATATTTTTCATCCACATCCGTGATAAAGAATTTCCTACCATTCAAAATTTCCAATTCATCTTCCTCAAAAGAAAGATTAGAAAAATACTCCGAGAGCATTTCATTGACCGATGCTTCCTGCTCTATCTCCTGTTGCGATCGTTGTGAATCGTCAAAGTTCTTCCTGGCTCTTGCAACAAATCGCTTGAATATTCCATCCTGCAGCACAAATCCCATTGAGCCGTCATTATTGATCTTGGGACGTAATCCTTCCACAAAATCGGAGTAATCATAACCCGGATGGAATTGCACAAATTCGATCTGTTTCTTTTGCTCCTCACTCAGTAGATGATAGTCCGAAAAATAGCCATCGCTGATGATGTCCGCTGCGACTTCTTTCGCCAGATAAGTCTTTCCCGTACCCGGAGCGCCTCGGAAAATAATGTTTTTGGAGTCTAATAATAATTTAGAATATGGATTGATCGCACCCTCATTTGAGCTGTCGATCGATAGCTCATCTTGAGGCTGATCTTCTTCGTTCTTCGCTTTTTCGCGATAGATCAAAACGAATTCATCTCCGGCTTCACCAAATCTTTTCAGACATTCTTGAACAAAATGGATGGTCGAAAAAACATTCCAACAATAGAAAACAAACTTTCTTTCATTACCATAGTGATAGACCACATATTCCCAAGAGTTTCTCTTTTCCTTAAAAGCATTTTCATCGAAAAAAATCCCTCGTAACATCTCTGATTCAGGAGAGTATTGACAGATCGGAAAGTTTTCTTTTTCTTCTACGGGAAGCGCAGCGATCGACTCTTCAAAGATCTGACAAGCAAGCCGAGGCATTGTCTGATTGGATATCTTTTTTTCTCCTTTATTTCGCTTCCGGCGAATGATCTCTTCCCCGCTGCTCTTATAATAGGTATCCAGTGCTGTATAGTTATTCCCTAGCGCAAGATTTTCCATGCTAAAATTCTCATCGGTAGAGGTGACCTTATCCGCTGTGATCACCAAACTATATTTTTTCTGATTGTTTTCAATTACAAAACCCAATTTTTCTAGCAAGCTTATAGCTCCTATGGAGTTAAATAGATCTTTCGAAATCTCTGTCCCATTCACAAAATGATTTGCTACAGATACTACATACTTAGGAGGATATTTTTCCCCTGACTCTCCTATTAAATTGTAGGTCATGCTTTGATTATGCGGTGGAACCCCATTTTTATCAATATATTCTATTGCATGAAGAATATGTTCTTTCGTGATATTGTTTGGAATCGACATATTAACTCTCCTTAATATAGTAAATTTAGATTATTGAAGGAAATCTATAAACCTTTATTCCAAAATATAATTCCGCTTTGCTGCATATAAGAGGTTAGATAGAAGTCATTATGCTCTCCATCCTATCTATCGACATCAAAAAAGATGATCTAATTTTCCTTTCCACAAAAAATCGAAGGACTTTTTGACTACTCAGCACAAAAAATCGAAGGACTTTGACATTAAAAATTGTTTGTCTTTGGCAAAATCATGATCTTTCCCTGATCATTTCGATCTGGTTCTTTATCGTTTGGATAGCATATAGAGGCAGATTGAGGAGCCCCTCTTCCTGCTTGTGATCCACCATCGATGTTCGAACAGATACTTGTGGCAAAAATTTTTGACGATACACCTTCAAGCTTTTCGCTTGTAAATTTTGCTCTGCTTTCACTTCGATCGGCACGATATTTCTGCCGTCATCGATCACAAAATCTACTTCCGCAGTCCCTTGTTTTGCACTCCAATAATAGATATTCAGATCATCGACAGTCTTCAATTGTTGTAAAACATATTGCTCGGTCAAGCTTCCTTTGAATTCCTTGAACATCGCATCGCCATCCAACAAAATACTCTGATGCATCCCTACCAGCGCAGAAAGTAGTCCAATGTCCAGCAAGAATAATTTAAAAGATTTAAGATCCTCATATGCTTTAAGCGGAATATTCGGCACATCGATACGATAGACCTGGTGTATCAAGCCGCAATCCGCTAACCAAAGCAACGCAAGCTCATAGTCTTTCGCTCGCGCTCCCTCTTTGATGATCCCATATATAAATTTTTTATTTTCTTTCGCAAGCTGAGAAGGAATGCTCTTCCACAACATCCGAATACGTGGGACGATCTCTGTCGGCGCATGTTTTGAAAAGTCCTGCTCATATGCCTCCAAAATTCTTTTTTGGATCAGCCTTACCTCATTAAAATCATTATTCTGCGAAAAAGCCAATACCGCCTCCGGCATCCCGCCGACAAAGTAATATTGCTTCAGCAGATCTATATACTCTTGGCGAAAGGATGAAGCCATTGTGAAATCACCTTTATCCAAAAGATCTACGAATTGACCTTTGCCCATTGCCAGAACAAATTCAAAAAAGCTCATCGGATATAGATCCAAAAACTCAACCTTCCCTACAGGAAATGATGTTCCCCTGTGCAAGGCTACGCCAAGCAAAGATCCTGCACAAATGATATGGTACTCAGGCGCATTCTCATTAAAATATTTTAGAGACGATAATGCATTCGGAACTTCTTGTACTTCATCAAAAATGATCAAAGTATCTTGAGGATCTATCTTTTCACCATGATACAATTCCAGACCGGTGATCAAACGATCGATCTCATAGCTCCTATCAAAAAGATTTTTCATCAGCTCATTGTTGTCAAAATTGATATACACTGATTTTTTATAATGAGCTTTCCCGAAGTTTTTCATAAGCCATGTCTTGCCCACCTGACGAGCCCCACGAATGATCAGCGGTTTTCTGTTTGTTTTGTTTTTCCATTCCAACAATCTATCGGTTGCTATCCTTAGCATACGTTCACCTCCCTTTGCTCACATTATAGCATAACGTCACAAAAAACCGAAGGACTTTTTGCCCGTTTGATACAAAAAATCGAAGGAGTTTTTGGCTATTCAGCACAAAAAAACAAAGGACTTTTTGATATCTCACAAAACTATTCACTAATAAATGCAAATATGACTATGAGGTAACAACCCACGGAGTGTGCTTTTCCGTTTTTGTGAATACTCCAGTTTCACAGAATCTTATAAAAACAAAAATAGAGTCCATAGCAGACAATTTCATCGCTACAGACTCCCAATCACAAATTTTAAATTCACCTAAAATCAAACACTCTTGGTATCCAATGTCGTACCTATACAACTCAGCTCAACCCTGATATTCACAACTCAAGAATGAACGATAATTTATCTTAGATAAGCTTTCTTTCGATGCTTTAAAAAAATATCCTAAGCAAATTCTATTCTCACCCTTGTTTTTTATTTTTTAGCTGTTCAATAATTTTTTCCGGGTCAATGATTCTCCCTAACTTGTAATCTTTCCCATCATGTTGAATATTTTGAACATGTCCGGTTTCTAAGGCAATTTGAATAAATTCATCTGCAGTGATCTCCGGATCTACTTGTACACAAAGAGCATACATTCCTGCCAACCAAGGACAAGTCCAACTCATTCCTCCTATGCGCGAAAATGCATAATCCTTCGGATCTGTAAATCCGGCGATCGTTCGCGAGTCCATGGGGACAAAAAGTAAATCTCCCCCTTGATAAAAATCATTCTCTAGATAAAAACTTTCAGCAAAAAAGAATCCAGGCTCATAAGAGGAATTCTTATCCGGATCACTCATCGGATGCCGTCCTAACCCCATCAGAGAAAAATTATAGTTTTCTTCTGTAGATACTGTTATTACAAAAACTCCCTCTTTTTTAGCTTCTTCAATTGCCTCGATGACTTCTTGATAACCCATTCTCTCCCTATTTAACCCAATAGAAATAGAAATTACTCTGATTTTATTCCCCTCCGGAAGATGTTTATTCATTTCCAGAACTCTGTAAATTCCATCTGCCACCGGCTTTAAATCTATCTCAAACTCTCCGTTCTCTTCAATTTTCCCAAAAGTAGAGGAAATATAGTAAATTTTTGCATCCGGAGCAACTCCGATATTCTTCCCACAGGCAATACTCGTAACAGCAGCTCCATGCATTTGGGCAGAAGTATCCGAGGAATGAAGCAGTTCATAAAGCATGATATTTGGTTGGTATTCTTCATGTTCAAGAAGAAGGGCTTGATCAATAATAGCGATTCCGATATTTTTGCCGGTAATCCCTTGCTCATGCAATTTTCGGACATTTAATCCCGGATTTTTGTTTAACTCGAGAATCTCCTGCGGATCAAACGAATCCGGTAATATTGAAGGCCAGATTGTGTCTATAGAAAATGCTGAAAGAAATAGCTTTTCAGACTCATTCTTTAAATCCAGTTCATGAAGATCTTTCCATCTTAGATCATATTCTTCGATCTCGCTTTTTTGAGGAAACTCATTTAGTTTTTCCACTTCCCACTTAAAGTATTCTTCATTTTTAATAAGGATCGGTTCCAAATCTCCTAATTTTTCAAGATCCGCTTTCTGATCCTTAAAGCTCTGATTTGAGCAGGCTGTTATCAAAAGACAAGTTACACTGGAAATAGCTAGTACTTTTAGTATGCTCATTCTAAGATTCATTATAAAACCTCTCCTTTCCCCTTAATTCTAAGGATCTTCTCATCAGTAATTAAGTTTTACAGCTTCTTGACCTCTCAATACAAATTCCTATTCGTTAAAAATGTGCTTAGTTTTCCCTCTATCAATACATTCGAGAAAGCCTTAGGATCCCATCCACCTCCTGATCGATCAGGATGCTTTTTTCACCATCATAAAAAGACAGTTTTCCGCCTTTTTTCTTATCCATCTCACTGAGGTACAATACTTTACCGGTTTTTTGCAGACTAGCGTTATGCAGTGATTCGGTAAGCACTTTGATCTCCCCGTTTTTATAAGCCTTTAGCACATGAACTCCCGGTTCCGTCGGATCGCTCGTTTCGTAGTAGAGCGTCGGGTTGTATTCATCATAAAATGGGGAGGATATAAAGAGAGCACTATCGACCATCTTGCCATCGACAAACAGTTCCTCCTTCACTCCTTTTTCACCGGTGATATAAGCCCAAAAATCCTTGTCATCCGGAATAAGAGTCGTATTCATCGAGATATTGGAGAAGATCTTTTGGGCCTCTCCTACTTGGTCGCCATGGATCTCTCTCTGATACAGATCCCCCTTATAGTCACCTGTCGGCTCATAGTAGCGCATCACGGTATATTTTTTATTAAATTTCAAATATCGATCGCTCGGTCCGATCTCCAGGAATCCCCCTTTGATGAGAATATGTTTTTTTGCACTTTTCGATATTTTTTCATGTACCGCATAGCTGATATCATTGATATCCCTGTACTCCGAAAGTTTCACTTTTTTGCTTAGCTCTTTGGGAAGTCTGTAGAAAAAATAATTGCCCTGTCTTTTGTTTTCCTTATCCGCCGGGTCGTCCCACTCAAAAAATTCGCCATCGATCTGCTTGTATTCTTTGTTGTCCAGATACCAAAAACGATAGGTTTTGACAAGGTGTTTTTCATCCGCATTTTTGACCTTTTCCCGAAGTCGATGAGGATCCTCTTTGAGATCATCTTCGACAAATTCACTCAGCGGCAACACACGCTCCTTGACCTGAAGCACATACCACGCCTCTTTACCCGCATAATTATGCCATCCCCAATGCAATTCGCCCAATGGTACACTCGGTGTATCAGGTGATTTTTGGTAGAGCATTCTTTTTCCATTCTCCTTCTTTTGATATAAGATGACCGACAAATCGGAATTTGTTGCCTCGATCGCCAAAATACCTTCCGGATCTCTTGAGGAGGCGCTCTTGATCTCGATCTGATCGATCAACTCTTTTTCTTTCCCCGGCTCCTTAAAGTATAGCTTGCCTTCTTTATCGTAAAAGACGATCCGCTTTCCATCCTTGGACACATTGTACGATCGATACTCCGGGAGATCTTCGCCGATGACTTCGATTTTTCCGTCATGCCATTGGTACAAAGAATCATCATTGACCTTTTGGTAGGTCACGAATTCCCCACGATCGCCGACCTCATAGTATAGAACATCCTCGTCCACCAGCATATTTAGGCTATCCTTCTTCATAAGATCTCGGCAATAAATGTTGAAGCTCACCTCGTCTGAGCCCTTTTCATTTGTGCCAAAACCTTTGTCCGGAAAAAATACGCGAGGCGCCATATACTGAAGTTCCGGCCACTTGCGGAAGTTCCACTCCGTATCCTCGTCCGCAAAATCCTCGGTCAGTTGCTTCGGCTCATTTTTATTCAGATCGACGTAAAAGATCTCTCCGTCTTTGAAGTAAAAACCAAGATCCGGCTCTTTTTCCAACCCATCCTTTTGCTCGCTTTGCGGCTCTTTTGGGGGTTCGTTTTTCGATTTGTTTTCCGCATTGTTTGTTGTACTGCATCCCATCAGCAACAAGGCGGATAGGCATAGGGCGATCCATCTTTTCATTTTTTGTTCCTTTCTTTTGTTTCCATATGTATATCTACAATTTTTCAAGCTTACTTCGATTGTATGCTTACCTTATCCCAAAGTCAATATGCCATTGAATACTGTAAACTTTTTGTAACTTTTTGAAATGCGATGGTTCAGCATAGCGGTCGATCCGATTGCTTAAGACCACTGGTAACGATTTGATTTTTGATGCCAGGGCAAGAGCTTAAGAAACACCCGGATCCTCCTCTCTTGGCAAAAATTTCTCGTCAAGCCATAACGATCCTCTTCCCATTCTTATCTGATCTCTACTCCACAGCCCACACAAAGAACGATCCGCTCAAATATCCGATTTTCCCCTCAATATCTCTTGGTAGTCCTCTTCAAAACAAAAAAGACTCCGATCGATCACCTCAGTAAACGACTAGAGTCTTTGAACCTATATTCTGCGATCAAAGCTTGCAAGTTCTATCGAAATAATCGATTTTTCGTTCGGATAGAGTTTTTCGATCGGATATTTTCTCGTATCTTAGATATGATCCTGCAGTATCATGAAAATTTTATCGAAACAGACTCCCGATAAACTCTTTTCACTTCTTCAGCGATCTTCTTACGAGCCGGGAAGTATCTTTTTCGGATCACGAAATTGCTTGTTCGATCGATCAGAGCTCTGCTCTGCTATCACGGTGCCTTATAATAGGTCGCCATCCCATTGCCTACGACCGCTCCGCCGCTTGGCACCTGCCATCCGACGAGCAGGATGTTGAAGATATCAACGCAGGCTCCTGCCGCATTGATCATAAAAAGCATCATCCAGTAGCCGGAATAAATATTCAGCACCCGAAAGATGATCGGCATCACAAATGACAACAGTAGCAAGGGCATGATCGAAACGATCAGGAAGCGAGCTTTTGTCAAAACTTCCTCGGAATACACAAATCCGAAAAATCCATTGATCCCAAAGAATGTCTTATCGGACTGCAATGCTTTTGGGATCATCAGCAGGTGGATGATCTCGTGCAAGAGAATATATCCATAGATCCCCGCCATATATAAAAGCAGTTTCAAGTCGATCCGAAAAACGATCTTGCTAAAATTCAATGCTGCCCGAAAGTCCGGGAACAGGAAATATAGCCACGCTCCACATATAAAGAATAATAGGATCGAAAGCGGAAGTGCCGCTCCGATCACAGCTCCCATCTGTTTAGGCTCCTTTAAGCTCTGCCAGCCTTCTATCATCAGTTGTTCTTTTCTATCATTGTTCTCTGTCGGTATCTTGTTGATAAAACGCATAGCCACCTCTTTCTTCAAAAATTGTCTCTTTGGCAGGATTTTTCTCATCATTCAAAAGCACTCAAGATCATCCCTCTCAAACGATGCTCACTAGTTATTGATCACAACAAAGCTGTCCTCGCCGAGTCTTTTCATATACTCTGCACGAATTTTCTCCGTTTCTGCTTCCCTTGATTTGAAAAATTCATCTTTCAGCTTCAATAAGTTGTCCATTCTCTCATTGATCCGCTGATCCAATTTGTCATAGGTATCAAAGTCAATGATGTTTTGTTCTCTTAAATACCTTTGCATCTTTCTGAGATTGTCTGCCTCGATATAGACCGTCGCTGTCAGATCATTGGAAGGCGTGTAGTTTCCATCAAAAGTATGTGCATTATAAACTCTCAGAACATCGGTCTCTTCCAGTTTTTTCCAGTCATATTTGGAATTTGCAAGCTCGTGGATCCGTTGAAGTTCACCCACCAGCGACTGAGCTGAATCGGTCGTCGCATAATATCCACCCGCCGCATCGGCGATCTGTCTCAATTGCAACTCTTGCGCAGGATTTACATTGAAACCGACGATCCCCATGATAGGCTTGACTCCCAAATTTTGTATATTTTTTGCCGCTTGGACCGGATCGCCGTCACAGCTTTCGATCCCGTCACTGATCACATATAGGATATTGAGATCCTTCTTGTCTTGAAATTTTTCAAAATCTTTTGCCCCAAGCTCGATCGATCGGGCGATCGGTGTCCAACCGGTCGATGTGATCGGCGCAAGTTTTTCTTTGATCGCTGCCACATCCAATCTCTCGATCGGATGGATAAGCTCCGAACTGTTGCAGGATTCTGTCTTGCCGGATTTGGTATTATTCCCCTTGTGTCCGTACACTCTGAGACCTACATTTGCATTTTCAGGCAAAGTATCCAGGATCTGAACGATGGACTCCTTGGCGATATCCATCATGCTCTTCCCATCGATCTCTTTTGCCATGCTTCCGCTGGCATCGAGCACGAGCTCAACATTGATCTGGACATCTTCCAAAAGAGATCGGCCTGTGATCGGATGGGTCTTATCCTTCTTAAAAAGGATATATCCATACTCCCGAAGGTCCGCAGCACCCTTGTAATCAGCCGCATTCAGATATAAAAGCTGCGTAAAGATCTGATCCGCCTGCTCATCGGTCGCTTTTTCGATCTTCTCAAATTGATCCAGATAAGACTTGACTTCCTCCAACTCACTTGAGAGATATTCATATTCTCCGGATGAGGTGATCAGCCCCTTCGGATGATCCACTACACTTTTGTAATCATAGACCGGCATCGGATGGTTTGAAAAAAGTCCTGCCTTCGATTGAAGATCCTCTTCGGAACCGCTCATATCCTCCTTTGTATCTTCTTTCTCCTTCTTTGTTTCATCCTTTTTCTCCTGCTGTGTAGTGATCTTTTCCTTCTGCTCATTCTCTGCGGATCGCTCCTTTTCACCACAGCCCGTCAAGAGCAATGTCAGTATCATCAATAGAGTAAATAGACTTCTTCTTTTCATAAAACCTCCAAGCCTTTTTAAAACAGGCGAAAATAACAAAACTTCTACCACCTTATCCACTTTCTTCTCTCTCCATCATTTTATCCGTTGAACTGTGTAAAGTCAATGCGCATATTCAAAAGCTAATGTTAAACAAAAACCGGACCCTCATCATTGGATGAAGATCCGGTGTAAATTATCCTTTTTTTCTATAGCCCATCAGCCACAGGTTCAGAAATATTGTGTAAAGTACAAGGCACATCGACATCAGATAGTATGCTCTGCTCCACTCGGTATTCGCCAAGAAGATAAAACCTGCACAACAAAGAGTGAGCAAACTGATGATCCATGTCACCCGCTTTTGTTCTTTTCTTTTTCGAAGTCCTGCGATCTGTTGGACGACCATGATCAGCAATAGAGCGATCGCTACAATCCGAAGGATCCGGATCGGATAGTCCGCTTCCCATTTCCCGTTAAGATAAACCACATGACGCATCATTCCAAGCTTTTTTCTTGTGAAATGATGGAAAGCCGCCGCTCCTAAAAGCGGCACCTGTGCTAAGATCAGCCCCAAAAATAACAGGATCTTATTTCGCTTGTTTATCATCGGAAAGTTCTCCTACTGTGGAATAGGTCACTTCACCTTTTGGGTCACCGATTTGAACCGGAAGATCCTTGTTCATTTGCCACTCATTCCAGCCACCATCGTAAACACTCATATTATCATATCCGTTTTCGTACATGATCAGGAATGGGATCGATGCTCTCCAGCCGGTTCCGCAGTAGAAAGAAAGTTCGTTTTCAAGCGAGAAATCCAAATCGCTCCACAAAGCTTTCATCTCCTCTAAGGTGATATAGGTCCCGTCTTCATTGGTATAATCTTCCATGTGGAACGGATCGCTTCCGCCTTTACCCCAGACAGCACCTTTCGGTTCGCCTGCTTTCGGAATGTAGCTGTATCCGCTGGTGTTTCCGATAAATTCTTCATACGAACGAATGCTCACCAATTTGAAGTTGTCATTGCTCTCCAAGTTTTTCTTCGCATCGTCAATGCTCAAGACATATTCCGGATGCGCCGGCACTGTAGCTCCAAAAGCCTCTACCGGTTTTGGCTCATTCGCTTCTTTTTCAAGATCAAATCCCGCGTTTTTCCAAGCGTTAAGTCCGCCGTTCAAAACTTTTACATTTTCAACGCCCGCCCAAAGATAAGCATGTGCCACACGCGCTACGCCGGATGGATCCGGACCATAAAGGATCACGGTAGTATCCGAAGTAATTCCTGTCTCAAGCAATGCTTTTTCTACTTCTTCCGGTGTTTTGAGGTTCCAGATCGGTTCTCCTTCGATACTGCTTGTATCTACATGGATCGCTCCCGGTAAATGACCATTATTGTAGTCCGGGCTATCTGCAGCAGAACCCCATCCTGCTTCTGCGATCAAATATTTTTTCGACTCTTCCTGCTGTCCGTCGATCACGCTCTTCACCCACTCCGGTGTTACAAATACTTTGCGTACATCGACTGCCTCCACCTTCATTGTATCTGTCGATACCGGCGGTGTTGCGCCCCCTTCGTTTTGAGACTGTTCAGCTGATTTTGAACATCCCGTGATCAATGCAGCTGCTGCGAGCATGCAAGCGAATCCTTTAATAAATCTTTTTTTCATATTTCCTCCTTAGGAACAATCACTCCAAATCATTCCTTATATTTTTGCAACGCCTATATTATAGCACTGAAATTTCAAGCGCTCTTATAGATTTTTTCTATAACAGATCAAATTTTTTTATCGATCTTATTTCTTTTTGTAGAAGAACTCTTGCGGTGTTTGCTCCGGTGCATCCGCAGGCAGACCTTCTTCTTTTACCGGCGCATTATCCAGTTTTGTCCATTCATACCAACCATCTGCATAAACACCGACCTTATCCCAGCCTAGAGCCTTTGCAATATAGTATGTTTCAGATGCTCTCCAACCGGTTCCGCAGTGGAAAGAAATGGTCTTCTCAGGCACGATGCCCCATAGTTTCCAGCGATCTTCAACGATCTTGTAGTTAAACATCGTGTTGTCCAAGTTGCGGTAATCCTCCATCGCATATGGGTCGGATCCCGCATAGGCAAATTTTGAATTTTTGATATCCCCGGCTTTATCGATGTAGGTATATCCGCTCATTTTTCCCAAATATTCATCAAAGCTTCTTACCGATGCAATAACCGCATTCGGATCTTCGATCAATGCCAATTCCTGTTCTGTAGAGAAGATGATTCCCGGATTTTGAGGAACAGTAGCCCCAAAGCTTACTTTTTCAACCGGTGTCGCTTCTTTTTCAAGCATTCTTCCTTCCAATATCCAAAGTGGTTTTCCTCCATTGATAAATCGGATATCGGATACTCCGGCATAATCCATCACAAGCCCTGCACGATTTGCAGCAGTAGTTGCTTTTTCAGTCGCATATAATATGACCATGGTATCTTTGTCGATACCTGCATTTTCAAGAGCTTCCTGGATTACTTTGTCGTCAGGGAATCCCCAAAGTTTCAACTGTTCTTCCATCGAAATCCCTTCATATTCTTGGATCACTCGAGGTCCCGGAACATGGTTTAACACATCCGCATTGATATTCACAGCCCCTTTTATATGTCCGACACCCGAAAACTCCTCTGCCTCGCTTGCCAAAGAGATCTCCACAATTTTATATTTTTGTCCGGTATATCCTTCAGGATTTTTCCCATTGACCAGATCCTCGACCCATTGCGGTGTTACATAGCGTTGGTAACCTTCCAAACGTTCAAGTTCTCCATTGTTTTTCGCATATTCCACAATACCGCCTTTAAGTGCATAAAGATCTGTAAATCCCTGTGCAACAAAACGATCATATACCTTTTGATCTAAATCGTCATTATCATATAATACCGTTTTTTTGCTCTTGTCGATATGACGTCGCTCTAGCTCGATATCAAGATGCTCTGCATTTTTTTCATATTCAAACCACACTGCCGGAAAATCGACTGCGTTTTTGATATGTCCGCTAACGCCTTTTGCATCCCACCCCAAATAGTGTCCTGTATGTCTTGTGTCGATGATCTGAATGGAGTCGTCCAATTCCTCAGATGCTATGTACTTGATTTCTCCGGTATTTTCAGCCGGCGGTGTTGTTTCATTCTGCGCTGTCTGTTTTTCGCCACAACCGACCAGCATCAGTCCTACCGCAAATATCATGCATAATAATTTTACTAAATTTCTTTTCATAGGTCCTCCTAACCAAAGATTTTTCTTGTTACCCCTTACCTTTCCTTCTGTCTTCCCGCTTTCTTTGTCAAATGATCAAAACAGAAGAAAAACACAAAAGTGATCAGTGCTGAGCTCAAGTAGATGCTAAGATCCGACAGCATCGTTTGAAGGTTTATCAATCCCGAAAGATCCCCAAAATTCAAACTCGTCATTCGTTGTAAAAGCAATGCTCCTTGTCTAGCAAAGATCGTCAGCATCAGTGCAGAAACAAGTATTTTGAAATAATATGGACGATCTCTTCTGACCAAAAAAGCCGGGATCAGCACATGGATCAGATTGAGCATCAGATTGTAGCTCACAAATCCGTCCGCCTGTCTCGACAGGATCAATAAACCTTGAATAAGTATCACATACAAAATTGACGGCAAAGCTCCAAAATATGACGAGAAAATAAATAACCCCGCCATATTCATATAGACAAATTTAGGCACTTTAAAAAATATCAATGATACCATCGGCAAGATCGTCAGCAGGAACGAAAATATAACAACCGCTCCATTCTGTAGAAATCGTTTGTTTCTATTAGGCATGATGTACCTCCGAGATCAATAGCTTCTACTAACATAAACAAAAAAGTTTCTTTCGACAGCAATGCCGTCAAAGAAACTTTTTAACTCTCTATGAGCCTTAGAGCAAAATTATTCTGTTACTAGTTTGTACTCGAAGTCTTTTACGCCATCTGCATTATAAACTGTTGTATATCCATTGTCCACCAAAACCTTAGCAGCTTTTCCGCTTCGATTTCCTGTATTACAATAAAGAACTACAGTTTTTTCTTTGTATTCTTCCAACAAAGCAGGATTTTCTTGAATCTCTTCCAATGTCACATTCATTGCACCTTCAATATGTCCTGCGTCAAACTCCTCTGTTTTACGAACATCCACAACAACAGTTTCTGCTGATTTCGCTTCATCCGCCATAAGGTCTACAAGCTCTTGACCTTTCATCTCCATCACTTCCACAGCTGGCTGCTGTTGATTGTTATCAGCAGGTTGGCTTGATCCTGAATCAGATTTTGAACAAGCTGCTGATCCCACCATAATGACTCCTGCAAGCAGGATTGCAAATAATTTTTTCATTGCTTTACTCCTTTTTATAGTCTATTTGCTTTGAAACCATAGTTATTATAATCCCTAGAAATTATTTAATCAAGCGATCTGCTTATTAATTTTTTTTATAGTTCTAATAGATCGATTCAATAGCATCCACTTCTTAAAAATTTTATTTTCCACATCTTATACTTCATTTGAATCTTCCTACGATCTTCTTCATACGATCTTTTCGAAAGACCTCATCCTCCATCGCCATCTGTCCTTTAAGTAATGGTATCCATAGTCTATTCAACTTTCCTTTTCAAGATCCGATCTCAAACTTCTTTGATTTTAGAAGCTCTCACGCTCTAAAGGTCAAAACATGACCGATTTTTCATCAAAAAACTACCAATCGATCACCTGAAGCTCGGGCCATCTTGCTTTCCATTTCTTAGCTTTCTTATCATAGATCTCCTTGGTGATCTTTATCTTATTTGCCCGAAAAATCATATGGAACAGATCATCCAAACCAAAGGGAGCGTAGATCTTTAGATCTCCTTTTTCCAATCGAACACCGATCGCCGTCACTGTGGTCTCCCAAGTATGGAGCGCATCTTCAAGAGAATGGTAGGGCTCAATATCATATCCGAATTTATCTTTATACCAAAGATGCACCCTTGCTTGATTTTTGATATCCAGCCGAAGCTCGCATGGAGCAACTGATCTCGAGAACCTTCGGATCATTTCATCCTCTGCCGCTAATGAAAGGTCGCTTGCATCAAAATATACGAGATCGATGTCCTCGATCCCATAGTTTATATTCTTGCCGGACAGATGATTCCAGACCGTCTGGACTACACATCCACCGGCAATATAGTAATCCGGGAGAGTATGCTTCGAAAGTTTTTCTAAAACTTCCCAAATCACTTTATTCTCTTTTAATATATCTGCTAAAAACTCCTCTTGAGACCTTTCCATACCATCCTCTCCTTACGATCATCAACATCCTGCACAAATTCTTAGCCCTTCATATAGTCGCTTGCGATCCGATCCAAAAAATCATGGTCGGTATAAAAATCGAGCTTTTTGCGGGTATCCTCATTTTGGATCGGGCGATCAGGATCCTGATATTCGACCCACGCCATCGCACACCATGTCAAACCGCGTAGGCAATTTAACTGAATATAGTCCTTTGTCCTTTCACAGATCCCCGTCATGTCGAAACGCCCGTCCACAGCCTTTTTATAAGCCTCCAAAAAGACTTCGATCTGCTCCGGGCTGAGGATATGATCGGTCTTCCACAAGGTAGTCGTCGGTGCGAGAAAATGTCCGAGGTCTTGCGCCGGGTCTCCATACAATGGTTTTTCCCAATCGACCAATCGACAAAAACCATCTTCTACAAGAAAGTTCCCCGAGTTTAATTCGGTATTGATACAGCATTTGACGGTCTCTTCCTTTTTGGATGCGATCCTTGATCCGATCTGGAGCATTTGGCGGATCTTTTCAGCTTTTTGACTGTCGCAATGCTTCGAGCTTTCATACTTTGCAAACATCGCCTGACATTCATCCATCATCGCCTGCTTGGGATCCTTCGGCATGATCAGATTTTTCGGATCGACCTTGATCGAGTGAAGATCCGCCAGACAATCCGCTCCGGCCAACAGATCCTTTTGATAATCAAGTGCCACGCCGTTTAGAAATTCCATGATCAAAAAGCCATAAGGCAAAACATCTCTGCGATCGTCAAAATAGATCGGTCTCGGTGTCCGTCCGCTGTTTTCAAGCGCTTTTAGAGCAAGATATTCGTATTCGATCTGGTTTGGCAGATGCATCTGACTCCCCGTATTGAGACGAAGCACGAGCTTTTGTTTTCCATCCTCAAATAGATAGTTGATATTATACTCCCCCTGTGCGAGTTTTTGGATCTTCCAACCCTGTGGCTCCCCTTGAAGCTCTAGTCTTTCTTTATGATCGATAAGATATCGCCTAAGCTTTTCTTGCATGCCTCTCCTCCTTTTTTCAGTCGCTCGATCAATGCCTGTAGATCCTCCGGTATATCCACGTCGTGGCGCTTGCCCATCACTGCGTAACTTGCAATGCTTTCGATCGCCTGAACGCTCGCCCGGAGCACATTCGGATCATTTCTGTCGATATTCAAAAACACCTCCGGGATCGACCGTCGCATCCCGATCAGATAGTAGCCATTATCAAAGGTCGGGGCGATCACAAGATCGACATAGTTGAGATGATAAAGCGCATGCAAAAGATCTTCCTCCGAGATCTCCGGAATATCCGTACCATAGAGGAGCACTCGCTTATAGCCCCGCCGAAAACACCACGCAAAAGCTCGCTCCATCTTCTCCCAAAGATCCTCACCCTCCTGCAAGAGATAATCTCCAAAGGAAGACTCTTCGCTTTTGCTTGGATCGTCTTTATTTTTATCATAAAAATCGCTTGAGTCGATGTCCTTTTGGTCTTTCGCTGATCGGTTTTGAATTTCTTCCGCAGAGATCTCCGTTTGATTTATCGCATAGGTCTCTTCGACGATCGATCGAAGAATCTCCTTCCCCTCGGATGGGGTATAGAAGAAAAATACATCGGCCTCTGCCTTTTCTTTTGCTTGGATCGTCGCCTCGATCGCTTTTTTGAGAAAGGATCTGTGCAGATCCCTCGACTGCTCCGGAGTGAATCTTGAGAAGAGCCTCGTCTTGGTGTGCCCTGCGATCGGCACACGAGTAAATACGATCAAAGCGGTTTTGTTCGTTTGTTTTTCCATATCAATAAATACTCACGATCACGCCTTTATTATCTTTGCTCATCCGATCATAGAAATCTCGCAATCCTTCAAAAGCTTCTTGGATCATCCTTTTGAGCTCCTGATCTTCTTTATTCCAGATCGGCGGGTAAATCTCATTGCGAGCACATTCTTCCCTGCTGAACATCCGAAGATGCTCCTTTAGGTCGATCTCTTGAAGTCTTTGAGCGATCTCTTGTACATGGTCCGCCATCGTGCATCCCAAAAAATCGCCCTCCAACAGCAACATCTCTCCGACGATGGCTTCACTGAGCTCGTCTTCTTCCACAGGCTCCTCTGCCGAAACACCGGTCAGCAAAAAATGCAGCACATCCCACATCTCGCCCATCTCATATTTGTCGATCCCTTCTCTCTCCATAAGCTGATGCGCTCCCAGCATTTTATCCTCCGCCGTCATCAGCTTGGTGAAGGTCTTTTTATCCATCTCCTGATAAATTGCGATCATTGCTCCTCCTTATAATAGCTTGGTCAACGCTCGATTGATGACCGATTTCTTGGTGTCCGGTTTTTCATTCGTTCCCAATATCTCGACCAAAAAATGATGCACATTTTGACTTCCTGCACGAGCGATATTTCCACAGCAGGTCGCACAATAGGTATAGATCGGCGTCTGCGCTGTATGTTCTGCCAGCGTCGTTGTCATCTCCTTGGCGAGCTCTCTCTCCCGAACGATCGCCACACCGCCCATTCCACAGCACTGTATATCATCGAGCACCCGATATGGTACATCGATAAAATCTGCCATATTCTTGAGAAGCTTGTTCGTACGTCGATCCGGACAGGGCGGAAAAATATCGATACGCTCCGCACTCTTTGCATCCACCTTTTGTCCGATCCCCAGCTCCCTGAGCTTGTCATAGATAAAAGTGATCTTACAGTTCAGCTGTCCATTAAAATAATAGTAACAATTCGGGCAGAGCAGGACGATCTCGTCGGTCTCATTCTTTTCGATCTGCTCCTTGATATTGCTCAATATTTTCTTTTCACTCTTTTCCATCCCCAACTCTGAGATCGGCTTTCCGCAACAATCATAGGCTACTCCGATATCATATTGCGCAAACAGCTCGACAAGATACTTTGTCGTTTTCGGATAAAAAGACGGGAAGTTGCAGCCCGGAAAAAGCACGGAACGCTTGTTTGCCGAACGATAATTTTTGAATACATAATTCTTTTTCTCGGCGATCAATGGAGCATAACCCTTTGGATCCCCGCTCTTTTTCACCCGATCCCTCCTCATATCGAGGATGATATCTCGACATTTGATATCCATCGGACAGACTTCGTCACATTTTCCGCACAGAAAGCAATGATAGGACAATTCATATAGCTCATCGATGTCGCCGATGTCGATATTATACTTCGTCAAAAAGGTGCAATGATTCGTACAAGCCTTACACTTGATACAATTTTGCGTCATTTCTTTATAGTCCATCTATGCCTCCTTTTTATCCATATATTTTTTGAGCAGATAACTGCTCCCAAACACGATCGCCGCTAACACAAGAGCCAGTCCGAAATACAGAATTCGATTTTCAGGGTCGGCAAATCCCGCTGTCCCAAAAGTGAACATCGCCGTTCCCGGCAATAAGAAAATCAGCGAATAGAGCGTAAAGGAAAAGGCACTTATATTCGTGATCCCATAGGCAAAGTTTTGCAAATTATATGGGAAGATCGGCAGCAGCCGAGTGATCATCAGCAATACGATCGCATTTTGTTCCGAGTTGCTGAGCAACAGCTTTTCAAGCGGTTTGTTCTTTCGGATCATCGGCTCGATGGCATCCTTGAGAAAATATCTACCTGCCAAAAAAGAACCCAATGCACCCAAAGTTGCCGCAAAAGTACAAAGGATCGTCCCGATCCACGGTCCGAAGACCGCCCCCGCCACAATAGCAAAGCTCACACCCGGCAGAGCCAACACTACACAACCCACGATCGTAATGATCGTGTAGATCGATCCCGCCATCAGCAGATTCTCCTTCGCAAGCGACTGCATTTTCCCGACCGTCTTCGGATCCAGCAGATCCCAGCCAAAATACCGAGACAAAATCGCCAGCAACACCAAAGCGCCTATGAACAGCAGTGCCTTCATCGCTCCCTTTCTTTTAAAAATATTCTTATCCTTCTCCAAAACATCCTCCTATTTTTGAGCCGGGTCACTCGAAAAGCTTATGAGCGTCCCTCTGATCCGGAATGCCTCTCAGCATTCCTTCCTTCATTTCTTCTCCTCAAGCGAATATGCTGACAGAGGGCTCTTGTGATAAAATTTCCAACATTTCGCACATAGCGAACAAGCTCGCTCAAAAAATTCTGTCTGAGCGACCGGCGCGGACGCGAGTCCATTTTTTAGCTTGGAGCGAGTGCCCGAAATGTTAAATTTTTGAGCCGGGTCACTCGAAAAGCTTATGAGCGTCCCAGTATTTGATACGCTTCTTTTTTAAATGCTGCAATATCCCGGATCGTCGGCAGATTGATCCTTGCAGTCTTTTGGTCTGCATTTTCAGGTGGCAGAAGCAATCCCTTCGACAAATTCTGTTCACACAATGCCACCTCGACCCAATGATCTTCAAAAAGGTCGGGACGCATCAGATAGATCGCGGAGGTGATGTCCCAATTATAAAAACCTTCCAGATCATAGTCTCGTTCATTGTAATCGAACCAGTATGCCGTTTTCTCCAAGATATATTCTCCGAGCGGACTGCCCGACAAATTTTGCTGAAACTCTTTTCTTGTAAACAATGTCGCCAGACAGTGATTGCCCGTCATTGTCGAGACCTTGCCTGCCTTTTCGAGCATCAACAAAGTCGAGCGATGATCCACCGACAGATTGAGCTCATCCATCTGCTGATTTCCTACGATCAAAGTCTCCGTGATCCCGCCCATCAGTACGATCTGCTTCAAATGATCGAAAAAATCCGGATCATTCAGATAGGCGCTGCGCAGATTTGTAGTCGAGCCCACCGCCAAAATGCTGAGTTCGCCACGATGCTCCCTTGCCAGACGTGCAAGATTTTGTCCCGCTTCGCTCTGTGCGTCCGCCTGCGCACTTCCCTTATAAAGCGGAAGATCCGCCCGCCCGATGTCCGAAAGCAGCTGTTTCGTCATTCTGTGGACCGTATCGATATCATTATTGCCAAAAGTCGTCGTAACCGCAAGAAGATCCGCCTCTTTTTTACCTAGTAGATAGAGTAGTGCCATCGCATCGTCCACATCACATCTCGGCACTCCCATCGTATTATCACAATCAAGTATAATCTTCATCTTTTCCTCCCATCGATCGACTCTATAAACTCTATCGAGCTTCTGATTGATCGTTATCCCGAACATAGCATTTACTGCTTTTTGATTCCCAATTAGCGAATATCCCGATATGCTCGATGGATCTTCTCGATATCTTCGCCCTTGCGGAACATATATTGAAACTTTTGCATCCGATACATCGTCCGAAGCGTTCCTCCCTGTGTAAATCTTCGGCTTGAGGTACAGATCTTCGTCTTTGTCACCACCGGCTTGATCCCGAGCTTCTTGATCCGGATCGACAGCTCATAATCCTCCATGATCGGCAGGGAGGCAAAACCGCCCAGTCTTTCAAAAAGCTCCCTTCGAATAAAGATCCCCTGATCTCCGAACAGGATCCTTCTGCTTTTTACCCGAAAGAGCGACAAATATCCACAACAGGTCATCAGCAGTGAATTTGGCGAAAAACATAGCCGAAAGCATCCCCATTCCGCCTTTTGGGTCGCGGATCGGATATCTTGCACTGCCGTTTGGGGTGGACAAGAATCTGCGTGAAGAAAAAACAGCACTTCTCCGCTTGAATTTTTTGCCCCAAAATTCATCTGCTCCGCTCGACCTTTCTTAGGAGAGATCAAAAGCTTCAGCTTATGAAAACCATCTTCGGATCCCAAGGATATAGGACCTTGTGCCGCTTTTTTCTCATAAATTTGTTCATAAGATCGGATCGATCTTTCCACGATCTCGATCGTGCGGTCGCTGCTTCCCCCATCGACGAATACGATCTCGGATGGCTCCAGATCCATCAGATCCCGCCAGAGTCGATCGATCTGCTTTTCTTCATTATAGATCGGTATGATGATCGATATTCTCATCATACACCTCGCACCGATACCGGACTTCCGACAGCAAGACCTCGAGTGTAGAAGTCTTTGCTGCTCATCGTACAGAACAATTTATCCGGCAGATCTTCGCTTTTGAAAATGATCTGCGACTCCATCGCTCCGTTTTGTGCATTGTCCGATCTTCCTTGCTTTCCACGGATCGGATCTCCCTCTTTTTCGAGCGGATTTTTCTCCAATACCAGCTCGACCTGTTCTCCCAGAAAGGCGATCTCAAGGATCCGATACTCCGACCCTTCGGTCAGCAATAGACGGCCGGGACGTAAAAATCGGTCCCCGATCACATTGACCTTCCCAAAATATTGTGCCACATCCAGACTGTTCGGATTTTCAAAGATCTCGATCGGCGGATCCATCTGCAGAATCTTCCCCGCCTTCATCAACGCCACCCTGTCCGCTATACGCAATGCTTCCGACTTGTCATGCGTCACGAGGATGGTCGTGATCTGTTTTTCTTTCTGGATCTTCCGCACAAGATCCGCCATATCAAAGCGCAGACGTTCGTCCAATCCGGAGAAAGGTTCATCGAGCAGCAACAGATCCGGCTCGCTCGCCAAAGCTCTCGCCAAAGCGACCCGTTGCATCTGACCGCCGGAGATCTCCTTGATCCTTCTTTTTTCATAGCCTTCAAGCTGTACCAGCTTGAGCAGTTCTTTCACCTGCTGCCGCTGATATTCCGCGGATTTTTTGCGGATCTCCATCGCAAAGCTGATATTTCGTTCCACCGACAGATGCGGAAATAGCCGAAGATCCTGAAATACGATCACCGTTCCCCTTTTTTCCGGGGCAAGCTCATTGAGGCGACGATCGCCCAAATGAATATTTCCCGATCCGACCGGTGCAAGTCCTGCGATACTTTTGAGCAAAGTACTCTTTCCACAACCGGATGCCCCGAGCAATGCGATCATCTCCGCATGCCCTGCATATAGATCGATATTCTTGAGGATGGGCTGCCCTTTCAGCTCCACACAAAGTTGCTCTATCTTTAATTCCATACTATCCTCTCAAACTGTGCTTTTTTTACTCTTCGATCGACCCTGTTTTACGGCCCCCTTGAATCCCTTGAATAAGCTCCCTTGATCCTGTGAAAGCGATCCTTTCCGGCTTTCAGATCCTTCGTCTTGTTTCCGAAGAGCTTCATGGCAGATCCAAACACTAATCCAGACTACGCTCTTTGACCAGTCTTGCGACCAAGATCTCAAATACAGTAAACACCAGGATGCAGATCCCCAAAAACACGACGCTGTATGCCGCCGAAATACTGCGTTCTCCTCCATGCAGATAAGGCACCATCACGACTGTAAAGGTTTGGATCTTTCCGCCCCCGATGATCAGGGTCAAAAAATATTGACTGAAGGAGATGATAAAACTCATGCTGAGTGCCGATAAGATCACCGGCGCAAGGCATGGCAGGCTGATCCGCCAAAAACTCTGCCAGCCGTTTGCTCCGAGCACCCGAGCCTGCTCCTCCAATGACAGGCCGAAGCTCCTAGTCCCGTCATAAAGCAGTTTGGTCGCATAAGGCAAAGAATAGATCAGATGCACGATCACCACACCGGGGAAGCTTCTTCCAAGCCCCATCTTCAAAAACATCACCTGACCCCCCATCCCAAATACCGTCGATGGGATGATGAAAGGCAAAAGGATCGCTCCGTAGATAAGTTTTTTGCCCACCAGATCATAATGCACCAGCGCTCGAGCAGACATCAGTCCGATCGCCACCGACAATAAGGCGACCACCGTAGAAAGCCAGACGCTTGATCCGATCAATGTCCCCCAATTTTTTTCTTTCGCAAAAATACTTTCCACGCCACGCATCGTCCACTCCGCGGGCAAAATATCCGGCCACTGCCACCGCTGTGTAAAGATCCATGGGAGGAGACTTAAGACGGGCAAAAGGATCGCTACCAAAAAGAACCGCATCATCCATTTAGACTTTTTCATGGAACCTCCTGTTTACGAGCCAATACGATCCTACCGCCAAGATCGAGATCACGATGATGATCCCGTTGACTGCCATCGCATAAGGCCGATTGAGCAGATCCGGATGCGTATATTGGATGTATGCCCAGATCGGCAATGCTTTAGGCTCCGTCGCCCCGAGGATGTATGGGAGCTCATATGCTCCGAGCGAATAGGTAAAGATAATCAAAAATCCGCCTACGATCGTCGGAAGACAAAGCGGTAAGGTGACCCGAAAAAATGTTCGGATCCGGCTCGCCCCGAGATTGATCGCCGCCTCTCCCAAACTTTCATCGATGCTTGCCATCAATGCGATCACAAAATAGACGATAAAGGGCGTTTCTTTCCAAAGGTAACCGATGATCACGCCGATCCCCCCACGATCAAACACCAGAAGCGGAAATGCGCTCTGAGCGTCGATCCATCCGAAATGATACATCAATCTTGCTATCAGACCGTTTTGCGAAAGAAAGTGGATCACAAAAAATGCCACTACAACATGAGGAACGACAATCGGAAGCTGAACGATCCGCATCACGATCCCCTTGGTCTGCTTGAGTTGGACGAGCAACGCACAGAAAAAAACGCCAAGCACCACCGCGATCAGCGAGGATGTCAGCGAAATGTGGATACTAAAAAACAGGGAGGACAGCAGGTCCTCCCTTGTCAGCAAATCCCTATAATATTGTAAAGTCGGCTCCTTCAGTCCAAGCGATGGCATGATCCCAAAGCTCTGGACAAGACCGCTCAGTATCCCCGCCACAAAGATCACGCTGAGGGTGATCTGCGGCAAGAGCAACAGATAAGGAATTTTTTTGCTTTTCATCTACTTGCCAACGACCTCTTCCAGCCAGATCTCTTCGATGATCGGAACCAATTTTGCCGGCATTTCAGGAAGTTTTTTTGACAATAGCTCATCCTGAGGAAGAACTCCTTTTCCAATGTCGACCGCATCAAAAGCTTTTTGCTGATCCTCAGACAGCATATCATAATCTACAACCGGAAGCGTTCTCAAAGTCTTGAATCGCTCTGCCTGAACTTCCGGAGAAATCATCTCATTGATCGCAACGATCGCTCCCGCTTTATTCGGAGAGTTGATCGGGATCGCAATATAGTTTGTATTTCCTACCATTCCTTTATCAAAAAGGAATGTCTGTGTTGTCGGCTTAAATTTTTGATTCTCAATATTCACTGCCACACCATATGCCGCATAGCTCATTCCAAAATTCAATTCGCCATCCGCAAACATATTTTCCATCTGTGTCGAACTGCTTGGGAAAGTCTTGCCCTCATTCCACAGATATGGATTCAGCTCTTTCAAATAATCCAATGCCGGTTGGATCGCTTCTTTCACTTTCGCTTTATCCGGCTCCATTGTCTGGAATTGCTCATACCCGACGATGTCATAGATCACATTTCGTACAAAAGCGGATCCTGTAAAATCCGGCAGCGCAGGATAAGTCACTTTGCCCGGATGTTTTTTTGCAAATTCCATCAGCTCCGCCGTGCTTTTCGGAAGCTGTGCATCGATTGCTGAATCACTGTACATTACAAGTTGCGCCTCGCCATAAGGGATCTCTCTTCCCCGGATCGGGAAACCGAAGTCAAAATTCACCTTATCCGAGTCCGCTTTCATATATTTTTCCAAGTTCGGTGCTTTCCACGCATAATAATCCAAAAGCATATTGCTTTCTGATGCTGTTGCAAAGTTTTCACCATTCACCCAGATCATATCGATCGTTCCCGAAACATCGTTCTCATTGACCGGTTTTATACCGCCCGCTTGCAATTCGCCTGTCATTTGACTTAGGATGTCTTCAATACCCATCGGTACACGCTTGATCGTGATATCATATTTTTCCTTCATTCGAGGAGCATAATAATTATCCAGCCAGTTGTTGAGATCTTCATCTCCACCCCATCCGTAAAAACTGACCTCCGTGCCTTTTGCCTTCTCTACCAGCTTATCAAAATCCTCCGACAAGATCGGATTGAAAGTATAGAACACATCCTTACCGTCTGCACCCTTCTTAACGACCTGACCATCCTTCGCACCGAGGATCTCCTCCTTGCTAAGCTCCGAAACCATCCCCATCGTCGGTGGCGATTGTTCCGGAGAAGTATTTCCACCCTGCGACTGTGAAGTTTCTCCGCATCCAACAAGAACTGCTACCATAAGAGCAGCACATAACAAACTTAAATACTTCTTCATTTGATTCTCCTTTTCTAAAAATATTGATCCAAAAGCAAAAGCTTTCTATCCCTGTTCCCAAAGGACATCTCCCCCAAAATCAATGCGAGCCTACCTATTCTCGAGGTCGCATCACCGGAACTAACGCGACGACCCTACTAATTTGAAATGCCCTAGCATTCTTCCGTCTCGACCAAAAACTAACGCGACGACCCTACTAATTTGAAATGCCCTAGCATTTCTTCCGATTCACTCTCCGTTTAAGGAGCGTTATTGACGGGCGAGCTTGTGAAAGAATTTCGTTCGCTTCCCGCTAAGCGCACAAGTCGCTCTTAAAAAATTTCGAGCCGGCTATTGACCGGCGAGGTCTAATTTTTTGACTTGTAGCGTGTGGCATAAGCGACCAATTCTTGAGCCGCCTCGACCAAAAACTAACGCGACGACCCTCGTCTTTCATTATACACTGCTTTCATCAAAAATATCAACGCTGTCAACGCAAACAGGATCAACAGTCCCATCACAAACAGCTTCGCTCCTCCGGTGAGCATCCCGCCCACGTAAGAATAGATCAACGTTGCCGGAAGCTGTCCCAATCCGGTCGCCACAACAAAGCCCCAAAAACCCATCGATGTAAGTCCTGCTGCATAACTGACGATATCAAAAGAAATAAAAGGAAGCAATCGGGCAATCAAAATCGACTGCTTCCCATGCTTTTCAAAGAAATCATCGACCTGCTTTAATCCGCTCTTGCTGGTCAAACGTTCAACAAAATCACGCCCCAACCAACGCGCCAAAATAAAACACAACATCGCTCCCACCATCGCACTTGACCAGGATAGGATCGCTCCCTGCCACCAACCGAAAAGATTGGCATTGGCAAAAGTGATCAAAAATGCAGGCAATGGTGCCATAACAGATTGCAAGACCATCAAGAGAAAAGATACTGCCATCGCATACTTCCCATAGGATGCCACAAACTCTCTTACCTTTTCAAAATCACCTGTTGCAAACATCGCCACGATCGTCTTGATGAACTGATTGACACTTGGGACAAAAAGATATAACCCCACCGCTACTGCGATCACTCCCAGCGCTACAAAAAATTTCAACTTCCCCGTATTTTTATTTTTACTCATTTCCAAGGCTCCCCTCTTTTTCTCATACACTCCTCTGCCCCTTCTTTTTCAATGAAATTTCCTTCATCTAAAAATGTCTTATCCTTCAAGTTGCAAAGTCTCTATCTATTGTAACATATTCTATTTCCCCCTCTTATTAAAGTTTTTAATCGATCTATTCAATTTTTTTATAAATACAAATTTCTGATTTGCCGATCATATCGCCAATTACAGCTGATTCCATAAAACTCTGCTCTCTTATCATTTGATCTGTGCAGAAGCAGTTTTCAAAGTAAAATTGTCCAATAAGTATCCTTATATAAACCGTAAAAGCGATTTGCATGAAATACCTATACTTACTCCATAATTTCGATGTGTCTTCATCACCTTTTTTTGTCTATTTAATCATTTCCAAAATATATCTTTTTCTGATCTATTATCAAATTCGATCTAAATTTCGATATATTTGAGAGACTTATTATACTTTATTTATAGTAGATGGAGGTAAAAAATGAATTCAAAAGTTAAGACAGCCTTAGTCTGTCTTGCCGCAAGCATATTGATCGTTTGCAATTTTCTGTTGCCACCAAATTTTTCTTTCGCAATCAACAACGTTGCCGATCCTGACTTGTCCGGAAAAATTTGGGGTGAAGAAGCGGTTGTCGGAGGACTCTATACAGTAAATACCGTTCTGTCCAATCCCGAAATCCGTGCAGGCGAAAGAGTGGATTTTACACTGAAATTCTTTCTAAATACAAAATCGGATATTCCTGAAGATCAGCGTGTTCAACCCAAAGATATCGTTCATCTAATATTGAGTGAAGACTTTGTAATCTCAGGTACCGAAAGTATCGATATTAACTATAGAGACAGTAAAATCGCCATCGGAACTTTTGCCACCAAAACAATCGACGGCAAAGATCAGCTCTCCTTGACGATCGATTTTGATGATACCATCGATCTTTCAAATTTTTCTGTAGATAATGTGCCTGTTGTGGCTACCATTTCATTGTCTTACAACAAAAAAGTACAGGGAGACAGCATCGAAGCATCTTTAGCAAAACAAAATTTTACCGTACTGCCACATTCACAATCGGAATACACATTAACCAAAAGTGGTGAGGTCACCGCAAAAGGTACCATCCGATGGACAGTTCAGGCCGAAGCGACCAAAGGAAGCCTTAAGGACATCCGATTTGTAGATGATCTCAACAAGGTAGGCGCCTATGTGGAGAATTCTTTTAAGATCTATGATAATGGGATCGATGGGATCGCTCCGCAAACCGGATTCAAGAAAAATGACACGGTCATCGAATATACTTTTGACGACAGGATATCACAAAAATTGACCTTTGAAACAAAGATCAAGAATTATTTTCAAAACTTTGATTTAAAAGAGGTCCAAAACACAGCTTATTTAAAAACAGCTTTGAGCGATACGGTCGCTGAAGCACAGGCATCTTTGCCGATCCCTCCACGCCAATGGATCACAAAAAGCGGAACAGCGGATCCGACAAACAAACAGATCTTATGGACGATCGAGATCAACGAGCCCAAAGCAGATCTTGGTAATATCAAAGTGAAAGATTATTTGAATCTGGAACAAAAATTTGTGTCCGGCAGCTATCGGATCGGTGATGACCCGACAATCCATGACATCGGCGACCGGATCAAAAACAAAAATGGATTCGAGATCCAAATCAATGATGTAAAAGATAAGATCATCCTTACGATCATTTCCTCTTATCCATACGATGGACTTTACACCAATACTGCTGAACTTGAATCTATGAGCATCACAAACTTTCCGGTACAGCAAGCATTCAGTCAGATCAATACCAAAGGAGATATTGATTTTATCAAGAAGATGATCCCTGCGGATGAAAAAAGCAAACCGCAGGATTATAGCAATAAATCGATCAAGTTTGACGCCGATCTCAGAGCAGGCACTTTAGAGTGGCAGATCGAGCTGGATCAAGTCCCAAGCAATGGGGAATATTATATCTATGACCTCTTAGTCTATGGAGAAGACCGGCTGATCAAGAATGCAGATAATAAAAATATTATCCCGCCGAATATCATCGCCTCCGAACATCAAAAATATGACAGCGGGCTCGACCCAAGCTATGTGACCAAAATCACGAAAGACAACAAAGTCGTAGCCGATTTGATAAAGATCCCGGCAAAAGATCTGCCAAAGATCCATGGAAAAAAAGTAATTTCCTATAAAACGAAAGTATTGAGCCATCAGGCGATCTTTAGCAACTGGGGAATGAGGATCAACAATAGCGCCTTTTTATATAAAGACAATGATATCATTTCCGTTGCCGAAGCCGGCGGAGAATTCCAAAACAGCATTCTTTACAAATCCGCTTTGGATCCAAATCATTCAAATGCCGAAAACTTGCAACCGGACAATCAGCCGGAGATCGCCGCAACTTATAACCATCGAACCGGAGAGATCTTCTATCGGCTAAGCGTCAATGCCGGCAATGCGGACTTTACAAAATATGAAACGATCGATGGTCCGCTTTCTCCGATCATCGTCGAAGACATTCTGCCTTCCGAACTTGAGTTTATCAATTTCCCGAATGAGAATGTTCCATACAAGATCTATGTCGGACATAAAAACAATGCAGGGATTGACAGTCTGGTCCATAATAATACAACTCCGTTGACAAAAACAGAAATTTTGGACCATGAGATCGAGACAAAGATCGACCAAAACAATATCAAATTCATGTTCAAAAAACTCGATAAGCCCTATGTCATCATTCTAAGAACAAAGCTTACCGATGCACAATACGAAAAATATCTCAAGCAGTGGAAAGATCCTGATCCGACAAGCTTTGCAAGCATTGTCAACAACTCCTATTTCTATACTGCAAATGATCTGGATAGTGCTCGAACACCAAATAGCGAGCCAACCTACAGCCGAAACACGACCATCTATCCTACATTTTTTGATAAAAAAGTAGAAGAAGTGAACAATATTCTCCGCTGGAGGATCGAATATAAACCTTATCTCATCTCCGCTTCGGATAATATCACGATCACCGATATCCTGCCGGAAGCCGTTCAGCTGCCACTCGGTATAGATGGACAACCGATGATTTCGACAGATCCTAATGAAAAAGATCGATCAAAGGTCAAAATCATAGCGCAGAACATCCGCCCGGATGGAGATAAATACAGCTTTGACAATAATACCTTTTCTCCAAACACATTGGATGTAAAGTACGAAGCGGAAAGAGGGCACGGCAAATTGATCTTTACGCCGAAAGATCCGAGTAAAGCTTACATCATCGAATACTTTACCCCTTACTCCTCAAAAGCTAGGGCGAATCGACCGATCACCAATCAAGCAACGCTTTTTGTGGATGGTGAGCGTTATCGATTTGATTCAGCTTCCTATGTGATCGATGCAAACTTCAGCATCTCAGCATGGCTGTCTGATCTTCATAGCGTACAGATTGTCAAAGTCGATGCGGACACAAATCAAGTACTATCCAATGCACAATTTGCCCTCTATACGAAAGGAACTGATATAAAAATAAAAGATGGTGCTACAAACGAGCGAGGCGAACTGATCTTCACTTCACTTGAGCAAGGAGACTATACTTTAAAAGAAATTGCTCCGCCAAAAGGTTATGAGCTTTCCAATAAAACTTATACCATCACAGTAGCTTCAGGAAAGCATGGTGCATTAACAACTACCGTAACGGAAGATTTTAGCGGCCAAACACTTGCCGGTCCGATCATTAAATTTAAAAATAAAAAGTCTGCGTCGACGATTTCTGATGGAAGTACCATTTCTGTGGGCGAGCATTCTTCAACTGAACCGAAGTCTTCAAAAGATAACCATATCGTGGAGAAAAAAACAGAAACCTTCCCACAGGATCTTGCCGTCATCAACAGTTCTTCTGTCGACACAAGACCGGACCCCGTCTCCAAATCGGATCCGCAAAAAGTTGAACAAACTGACAAGAAACAGGAGGACAGAACAACAGAGGGTAAAAAGCAAGAAGATAAAAAAACGGAAACTCCGACACAAAATCCCGGTATCGTAAAGGGTAGTGAGCAACAAAAGCGTTATACACCTGACTCCTACCCGGAATACTACGAAGGAAGGCGAGTGATCGGTGTGGGGCCAAACGGCGAATTGATCTTTGATGATGAAACGCCGTTCAGTCATCTTGAAAAAGAGGTAAAAAAGCAAAAAGAACTTCAAGGAAAAGTGAGTCCCGGTATGATCAGTGCATCACCGAAAACCGGCTCGGGCGAAATATCTGTTACTTATCTCGGTAATGTATTCGGAGCATGTATCCTTTTAATCGTCCTACTTTCCGAGTTTGTAGAATCCAAAAGAGATCGAAAATAAAGATATTGAAAAAGACCCCTTCATCGGGGTCTTTGTTATTGTGGTGATCCTCACCAAAAAATTTTTACTATCCTTCTAAGTCATCCTGCTCCTATTTCAAAACGCTGATCTCGATCCGAAATACATCCTCGATCCTTTGATCATCCTGTCTTTTTATCCGCATCAAGCTTGATCTGTGATCGGATCGGCAGGGTCAGTATAGGATGACAGCAGCCAAGATCGACAAGGATCGGAAGATCCGCTTTCTCGGCACTGCAAAAAGAGGATGCTCTCGGCAGCCCCCTTTGTTGTTCATTCTTTGACCTCGATAACTTCTTTATTTGATGCTTGCTTCGAGCTGTTTTAGTTCGTCGATCTTTTCGATCGGGATCAGCGCCTTAATATCATTGTCGAATCCATTGAAGAAGCAGATGAGCTCATATCCGATCTCTCGTAGCGCCTCCGCTGCAACATTCGTCTCCAATACTTCGTAGTTGAAATTACCGATGATCGGTGCTCCTTTGAAGCTGTAATTCTGCAGTTCTTCATAGTATTTTTTACTGATCGCCTCAGGATCGATTTTTTTACCGGAGCCGATACTATACAATATGCGATCGACCTCATCCAAAAACTCCACGATCCCAACTTCATTATTCAATATAGCAGCAAATCCTTTTTCGAGCAAAGATTCAATCCACATATCGTAAAACTCGTCGAAATCCTCTTCTCCCAGACTGTCACATAATCTTTCATATTCATCGATCGATCGAATATCAAAATTCCCATTGGTAACCAGTTCATTGATCCGGATATAGACCTGCGGATCTGTCGTCCCTTCTTCAAAAACCATATCATAGCCATCATAATCGCAAGGGATGGATAGGATATCCATTCGTCCCCTACCCTCTGTTTTTTTCATTTCATCCAATGGCCCCATCGATTTCCTCTTTTCTAAAAATTGAAATAAATTCCTAAATTGCAATAACAAGTTGAACACTTTAGCAAAATAAAGTTCACTCTTTTTA
>JAUNKR010000016.1 GCA_030532705.1 Peptostreptococcaceae bacterium | reverse complement strand
ACAACAGAAAAAGTCACTATGGATTATTTAGTTCAATTTCATTTTACAATGAGCCGAAGAAAATTTTTGCAAAACAGTTGACAAGAAAACAAATATTGTATATATTGAATATATACAATATGACTTGTGCAAGACAAAATAGGAACCAAGATCCGAGCAAAATACGAAAGCAGCGGAAAACAAGATCGACGAAACATCAAGTATAAGGATCCGATCACAAAAGACAAGATCAAGAGAATAAAAAAGCACCGGTATAAATAGGAGAGTCGGAGTATCGACCATAAGAATCGAAGAAGTGAAGGATCGGTCCAAAAGCATAGAGAAATTCCGAATGGAAAGGATCAGTCGATAGAACAGTTGGGAGGGACAAGATGAAAGGATTATTGATCAAAGATTTTTTGGCACAACGAAAAATGTTTATCTTTTTCGCTGTAGTGTTTTTATTTTCGACCCTGATCGCATTGGGCGGGCAGATCGAGCTGTTGCTGTCAAGCATTATCGGGGTGCTTTCGGTGATGTCCGGAGTAATGATATTGTCGGTGCTTACGATCGATGATCATTGCAAATGGACGACCTTTTCAGCATCGATCCCGATCTCGAGAAGGACCGTCGTTGTGGAAAAATATCTCTTTGGGATCTTGATCCTGCTGATGATGGATATATTCCTCTTTTTGATCGGCTGGGTGAGCGGAGAGCTTTTCAAAGCGCTCGGCGCGATACTCTCATACAGCGGATTTATGATCTGGTACATCGCCACCTTTTATCCTTTTCGGATCCTTTTTTTCGACAGCTCGAACAAGGACAGTATCCTTGCGATGGTCTATCCTCTGTTGCTGCTGGGGCCTGTACTCTTGCAATTCTACTATGCAACATCGATCGACCGACTGCGAGCGCAGGAGCTCCTCCGATCGTTTTTGAGTTCTCCGGTGCAACAGGGAGCGGTACTTGTAGGGGTGATATTGTTGCTGTTGGCATCGATCGAGATCTCGGTAAGAGGATTTGAGAAAAAGGACCTATAGCTTGCTGAAAGCGGTGTATGAAAGCGGTATAAAGGGAATTGCCGGAATAGAGATCGAATTTGATGGTGTAAATAAGGACAACAAAAGAGTTGAAAGGATCTGATAGGAGAGCCCGATCGAAACGAGAGCGATCATAATATCAGGGTGCAGATCCGATCAAGAGAACGGATTTCGGAGGATCTTGGTTCATATCGAAGGGATCTTGTGTAGCGAGAAATAAGACTTTCGGTAGATGAAGTGATGTAAAAGTAAGGAGGATCAGGTGAATATATTGATCAGTAATTCATCGGGCGTGCCGATCTACGAGCAGATCTTTGAGCAGATCAAAACGCTTATCATTTCGGGCGAGCTCAAAGAGGGCGAGGCGCTACCGTCGATGCGACTGCTTGCGAAGGAGCTTCGCATCTCGGTCATTACGAGTAAACGAGCCTATGAAGAACTCGAAAAGGCGGGCTTTATCTTTTCGGTCACGGGCAAGGGGAGCTTTGTCGCTCCCAAAAATCTGGAGCTCGTGCGGGAGCAGCATCTGCGCGAGGTGGAGGAACATCTGCGATCAGCGATCAAAAAATCCAAGATGATCGATCTGTCGCTGGCGGAACTGAAAGAGATGGTCGCTTTGCTATTTGAGGATGAATAGATTGCCGAGCTGATAGAAAAAAGCAGAAGAAAAAAGGATAACCGGAGATCAAAGCCGGGAGCCTTCCATATAAAGCTCATCCACTATGAGATCGAAAGCCGGAAGGCTGACAAAGAAGGAGAAAAGGATGGAAAATATATTAGAACTTAGATCAGTAAAGAAAAAATACGACCGATTTGATCTGGATATGAGTTTTGCCGTGCCGCGCGGAAGCATCGTCGGGCTCGTCGGTCGAAACGGGAGCGGAAAGACGACGACGATCAAATTGATCGCCGGTGCGATCTATCAGGATGGCGGGGAGCTCAAACTCTTTGACAACAGGATCGAGGAGTTGCCGATCGCTGAAAAAGAGAAGCTGGCGGTATGCTATGACGATCTATATCTCTTCGGCGAATACCATGCAGGCGATGTCCAAAAGATCATGAAAAATATCTACAAGACTTGGGATGATAAACGATTTGAGGAATATATCGAGCGTTTTGATCTAAATAAAAAGCAAAAGATCAAGGAATATTCACGGGGAATGAAGATGAAACTGTCGATCGCGATCGCACTTTCTCATGCGACACAGCTTCTCGTGCTGGACGAATCGACAACGGGGCTGGATCCGGTGGTTCGAGGCGAGATATTGGATATGCTCAGAGATTTTGTGCAAGATGAAAGCCGATCGGTCCTGATCTCCTCACATATCACATCGGATCTGGAGAAGGTCTGCGATCATCTGATCTTTATCGAGAAAGGTCGGGTCGTCCTTCATCAGACGATCACAGAGCTTGAGGAGGAATTTGCCATCCTCAAGTGTAGTGAAGAAGAGCTGCAAGCATTGGACAAGGAAGCGGTGGTCAGCTTCCAAAAAGGACGATTCGGCATTGAGGCACTGGTCTATCGTAAAAAAGTTCAAGGTGGTGTGATGGATAATGCTTCGATCGAGGACATCTTGAGATTTATCAGTAGGAGTGAGAGAGAAGTTTGCTAGAAAGGAGGATCTATGAAAGGATTGATATGGAAGGATCTGCTTGTCCAAAGGGGAACCGGTTTTTACCTGTTCCTAGTGATGTTGCTTATGACGACATTGTTGGGATTTATCGGTCAGAGTATATCTCAGCTCCTCATAACCAATGGAACGATCATTTTGATACTGATGATCACACAGGGATTCGGTTATGATCATACGAGCAAATGGGATGTTTTAGCAACATCGATGCCCTTGAAAAGAAGCAGCTTTGTTTTGGCAAAATATGCCTTTGCTTTTCTCGGGACCTTGTTCATCGCGATCTGTTTTGTTTTGCCGGCGCTGATCATCAAAAAGGCGAGCCTACAGATCGCAATGGCGGTATTTTTTGGATATATCAGCTTTATGCTCGTATTTTTTAGTTTTGCGCTGATGATCTATTTTGTATTTGGCGTTAAAAAAGCATATTATGTCATGCCACTGTCGATCGGAGGATTCATCGCCGGATTTATTATGATCTTCGAGGAGGAAGAGAATCGAGCTCTTTTAGCGGATTATGTTCAGAAATTCAGCTTCGAGATGCTCGCCCTCCAATTTGCAGCGGTCGCATTGATTATGGTTGGAGTGTCGATCATGATCTCGATCCGGGCTTTTGCCAAAAAAGAATTTTGATACAAGAAGAAGACAGCTCGATCTATCGATAGCCTGTCTTCTTTTTAGATTGTCTGTCAAGGAACTTATCCAAACGCCATCGCGTGAAAACGGATCTTGCGATCCGGATCGCTCCGGGTCAAAATGAGATCTTTTTGAACAGCTTTCGCCTAAAAAATCATCCTTCATGGAAAGAACTGTCTTGAAATGAGCATGGATCGCCTCGCATTTTGTCTAAAAAATCCTTCATGTAAAAACCCTTGTTATAGCTCTTTGATGAGCCTTTAGCAAGCCAACGAGCATTTTGTCTAAAAATCCTTCATGTAAAAACCCCTCTGCCGAGTTCAGCAAAGGGGTTGCATATCAAATTGAATAGGGATCATCCTATGCTTTTTTACGATTTTTCTTGTAACGCTCGATGCTTCGCAGATCGGCAAAGTCCTGATAGATATCCTTGACGATGAATTTGAAGTTATCGAACATGCCCTGCTTATCCAGATTGATGATGAGCATTCCGACCGGTGCGGCGAAGATCAGACCGAGCACGCCGACCACCTTGTAGCCGACATACATCAGGATCATCGTGAGTAACGGATTCATCCCGATCGTCTGCCCGAGTACCTTCGGCTCAATCACACGTCTTGCAAGTTGGCTGACAACATAGATGATCGCTAAACCGATCGCCATGCGATAGTCACCGGACAGGAGATGAAAGAGTCCCCATGGCCCAAGCGCAGTTCCCGTACCGAAGAATGGCAGGAAGTCCAGCAGTGCGACAAGAATTGCAAGCAGGAATGCGAATTTTACTTTCAAAATCAAGAATCCGATAAAAAGGATTACACCGACGAAAGCGAGAATAATAAATTGTGCCTTCAAATAACCGCTGAATATACTTCGCATGCCGTCGGTCAGTTTGTTGGTGCGGGATCTTGTTTCTTTTGAAAAATGCGAGGCGATAAATTTTGAGATCGATTCCTTGTCTGCGATCATAAAGTAAGCGGAAAGAACAGTGATGATCATTGCAACGAGGATCGACGGGATATTTTTTGCAAAAGTCCCTGCCGAAGTGATCGTGGTCTGACCGAGTTTTTGGATGGAATTGAGCACAAAATCGGAGAAACGATCCATCATGCCGAGCAGTTCGATACGAAAATCCTCAGGAACCGAGTTCAGCGTGCGTGCAACATTTTGCTCAATGATGTTGAAATCCTCGCTGAAGCTCTGATAGATGTCCGGTACCTGTGCAATAAAGTTGGTTGTTTCCAAAATCAGTTTGGATACCAGCAGATAGATAACAAAAACGATCAGCGCGAAAATCAGCAGCACGATAATGGCGGAGCTGAGTTTACGAGGGACATTAAATTTTTTGTCCATCCATCGAACAAAAGGATTGGCAATCAATGCCATGAGCCAGCCCAATATAAAAGGTAATGCGATGATGATAAGCTTGGGCATCGCAAAAATGATGAACAAAAGCGTCAGTATCCACAACAAAACATTGGCGGAATACTTAGCATATTTAATAAGATAATTCATAAGGTTCTCCTCAATGAGCTTTTGCAGCCTTTATATAAAATAAGTTTGCGATCGGTATGAGCAGATCGTATTTTCAATATACCCATTTTTATGAATGACTTAACTTTTGGATGAGGATCTTTACAGAATCCACGCTTTGAGCCAATATAACAAAAAAGCAGGACGAGCTGCTTTTTTGTTGGATATTATGAAAAGAAGATGGGAAAGTTTTATGCTTCTTTATTCCCGACCGCACGATCAAGGTTTTTCGTACCAGCTCGGGATATTTTTTGTATAATTTTCGTAATCGACCATCGCCTGTCGGCACAGATCCTGCATCGCCTGGATCTCCTCGATGCCGAATTTCTCCGCCCAGTTGATCGAGGTCATCGAGGACTGCGCGACATAGATCGACATCACATCCCAAAACTCCTGCGGCGGCTCGGTATCGAAGTATCCGTCGATGATGCCTGTCGCAAAAGGAATGCTGAGCGGTGCATCGAGGATCGATGTTTTGTTAAAATCTTCATAGCGGTCGCCACAGTCGATGCGGTTGAAGTCGATCAGACCGAGTGTTCCGTCCGGTGTATAGATCAGATTGCCGGCGTGGAAATCGCCATGTTTATATGCCGGCGGAGTGTTGTAGATCTTCTCGATGTTTTTTCGTACATAATCGATCGCGACCTCGTCGCCGTCCACGCGGACATAGCTTCGTTCATAGTTTTTGATCTTGTTCAGTTTGTGCGCTCGTCTTGCCTCCGGTGTCGTGATATGCTTGTCGATCACTTCGACCGAATGGATCTCTTTGAGCATTTTTCCGGCCTGCAGTCCCATGCTGTATTGGTCGGCGACCGACATTTTGAGCAAGCGGGATCTCAGCGGAACGCCATCGACCCAGGTCAGCAACATATAGACAGAGCGACCATGATTGCAGTTGCCGAAAGCGATCGGGCGTGACATCGGAAAGCTTGTGGACTTTAGCGCGGAAATTCGTTCAAATTCCAATTTTTTTTGCTTTTTGAGAGAAGCATCTGCAACGCGAAGCAGGAGCTTTTCTCCGTTTTTTGTTTCGATATAGTATTTGCGGTCGGAAGACCAGCCTTCACCGATCTCGCGAATGACACGCCAATTCGGGAAATCGGGAATATCATTAAAACCAAATCTCATACGAACCCCCTTTGCAAAACCGACAACCTTGTGATACTCCAAATTATATCAAAACAAAGAGTAAAAATCTATGATTATTTATATTTTTTTGATTTTTTGTGGAACATTTGAAAAAGAGATATCAAAAGACCTTCGTCGGATCGAGGATCCAAAACGAAGGTCGAGTTCACTTTATAGATGAGCCTGCATAGCCTCTCGGAGCTCATGGACCGCCTGCTCGGGATCGTCGGCTTTCATGATCGCCGTAACGACACAGATCCCCTCGATCGGAGCACCTTTGAGGACATGAAGATTATCCTTGTTCAGACCGCCGATCGCATAGACCGGGATCTTCACCGCCTGACAGATCTCTTTGAGCGTGGAAACTTCGGTCAAAATGGTCACCACCTTGGTGGTCGTCGGATAGATCGCACCGACGCCGAGACAGTCTGCGCCTTCTTTTTCAGCTTGCAGTGCCTGCTCTACGGTCTTTGCGGTCGCACCGATCATCGTACCGGCAGGAAGGAGCTGGCGAGCATATTTTATCGGAATATCGGTCTGTCCGAGATGAACATGGCAGCCGACGATCATTGCAATATCGATGCGATCATCGATGAATAGCGGAATATCGTAGCGGTCTGCGATGGCTTTGACTTTTTGTGCAAGTGCGAGCAGATCCCGATCCGAACCCGTCTTTTCACGAAGCTGGATCAGATCGACCTTTGCTTTGCAAGCCTGTTCCACCTTTTCCAAAAAGCCGGCCTCATCCATTCCTGTGCTGTCGGTGATAAAATATAATTTCTTTGCGCTCATTCTTATTTCCTTTCCCAATTCGCATAACGCTCAAAAACAGGATCTTCGATCCGATAAATGCTGTCGATCAGATGGACTTCAAAGGATGCTGAGCCGAGCAAGATCTCTGATGTGCTTTGGATCCGCTCCTCCGCCAGTTCGCCTGCGATCCCCATGATCATACAGCCGCCCAGCGCCGCTTCGATCGGAGAGGAAGCGGGAAGATACGATGCGATGAGAGCTGTCAGCATACAGCCCGTACCCGTTATATTTGAAAGCATCGCCGTGCCGTTTTTGACGATGTAGCACTCTGTGCCATCCGTGATGATGTCATATTTGCCGCTTGCCACAACGACCGAGCCGGTTTTTGAAGCAAGCGCCTTTACGATGGCGATCGAAGAGTCAAGATTGTTCTCATGTACTTTGTCCGCTTGACCGGCATCGATGCCGACGGCATGAGAGTTCATCCCGAGCATCGCCTTGATCTCGGACATATTGCCCTTCAGTATCGAAAAAGAGTTCTCGGCGATCAGCTTTTCCGCAAGCTCAAGACGAAGCGGACTTACGCCGATGCCCACGAGATCCAGGATCATCGGGATGCTGTTTTGGGTCGCGACCTTTGCCGAAAGCTGCATCGATTCCATCCTTGTATCCGTGATATTGCCCAAATTGAGCAAAAGTGCCTGACTTCGCCGAGTGATGCCTTCCACCTCTTTCGGATGCTCCGCCATAATGGGCGAGGCACCGACGGCGAGCACGACATTCGCACAATTTTTGATCGAGATCGGATTAGTGATGCAGTGGATCAGCGGATTGTTTACCTTAGTGTTGCGCCTTGTATCTGCCAAGACTCTTTGAACTTTCATATGAATGAACTCCTAATTCCTTCTGGATCTTGTATAGCGTACCGTTTGCTCGAAGCGCATTCAAAAACAGATATGCGACCGAGCCGCCCATCAATGTGGCAAGCAAGAAAGACGGAACATAGAACATCCAGGTGAGACCGGTCTTACCATACAGCAAGGACATCACCGGATAAGATACGACCGAACCGATCAAGCCGGTTCCGACGATCTCTCCGAGCACTGCCGCCCAGATCTTTCCATTGGACAATTTGTAAAATAAGCCGGATAAAAATGCACCGAATACCGCTCCGGTGATAGCTAAAGGCGGGATGCCCATCATAGTCATACGAATGATCGCTATGCTAAAGGCATTCAGAAGAGCGTACCAAGGGCCCAGAAAGACCGCCGCCACGATATTGACGAGATGTGCGGTAGGACAAAGTCCCTCGACTCTCAGGATGGGCGAGATCACGACACCGATGGCAATAAACATCGAAAGGGTCACCATTCTCAATAGATTTGTCTTTTTCATGTTTTACCTCCAAATAGTCTGCGCCATTCAGAGACAACTAAATAGCGCACAAAATAAAAGTCGGTCGAAACTTATAGTTTCCTCTCACCCTGTAACACAGGTTCCCTCGCTACTTAGTTACGGTAAACAAGGCGCTCCCCAAGCTTACCTATACATCATCAAAAATAGTATAGCACAAACAAATAAAATTTCAAGAAAAAATCCTTAGGCAAACAATAAAAAAAGAGCCCCTCATCCGAAAGGCTCCGGAAACTCAAATTATTTCGTCATCAAAAAGTAGACAAAGACGACGGCGCCAAGCGCGATACGGTAGTGACCGAAAAACTTGAAATCATGCTTTTTGATATAGTTCATCAAGAAGCGGATCACGAGGATCGATACAAAGAAAGCGACCAACATCCCGAGCACGAGATAGGTTCCTTCCATCGCCGTAAAGGCAAAACCGTACTTGACCATCTTGAGCAAGCTTGCGCCAAACATCACGGGGATCGCTAAAAAGAATGTAAACTCCGCAGCGACCTTTCGAGAGATCCCGGCGAGCATTCCGCCGATGATGGTCGCACCCGATCTCGATGTGCCGGGGATCAGCGCGAGCACCTGAAAGATACCGACAAAGATCGCCTCACGATAGGTCAGATCTTCCAGACTGTTGACCTTTGCACGCTGTGCATCGTAGCGATTTTCGACGACGAGAAACAAGACCCCGTACACGATCAGCATCAATGCCACCGTCTGATAATTATAGAACTTTTCATCCAGCCAGTCATCGAGCGGCAAGCCGATGATCGCGGCAGGAAGCGATGCGACAAGTACCTTGCCCCAGAGCGAGAGTTTGTCCCGATTTAAGACCCAAGCGGTCTTGGTATCCGGCAGATCGGGATTTGTGGAGCTCGCTTTTTTGCGAAAATTCTTCTTCTCCAGCGGAAAGAGCTTGTTCCAATACAGCACGACGACCGCCAAGATCGATCCGAGCTGGATCACGACAAAAAACATCTCCCGAAATCCTTCGCTTACCTTAAGTTGCAAAAATTCATTCACCAGGATCATATGCCCCGTGCTGCTGATCGGCAGCCATTCGGTGATCCCTTCGACGATCCCTAAAAAAATAACCTTCAAAATTTCAAACATAATGATTCTCCTTTGATTTGCGGAAAGCCAAAGGCATGCCGATGGACGATCCGAGCTTTAGAAAGTCTGTGGCAAAGGAGTGCCACCTTTCTCATCCTACCATTATACTTTATTCTGTCAACGATGGGAAGTTTTTGCGCAAAAAAACAGCACAGCCGGAGCCGTGCTATTTTGCTGCTACTTAGAGTAGTACTCGATGATCAGTGAGTCCGTTACCTCGATAGGTACTTCATCACGCTTTGGCAATGCAACAAGTTTTCCTTTCATCGCCGTTACATCCTTCTCAAGATATGGAAGGTAGTTGTTCTTCGACTCGAAATTGTCCTTGAACATCTGTACGCTTTGTGATTTCTCCTTTAGAGAAAGCACATCGCCGACTTTCACCTCATAAGACGGTCTGTCGATACGCTTGCCGTTGACAAGTATATGTCCATGCACTACCATCTGTCTCGCTTGACGAAGACTCGCACCGAAACCGAGACGATAAGTCAAGTTGTCCAAGCGGCACTCCAAACGCTGAACCAGGATCTCTCCCGAGTTGCCTTTGGCATGCATCGCCGCATGTACCAAGTTGCTGAACTGCTTCTCAAGCACATCGTAATATGCTTTCAGCTTTTGCTTTTCGTTCAACTGTTTACCATAATCTGACACCTTCTTTGGAGGTTTTGGTCCTCTCTTCAGTGCCTTCGGGTGATCATAAATGTTCACACCAAATCTTCTTGCCACTTTAAAACGTGGGCCTGATGGTCTAGCCATTTCTTTTTTTCTCCTTGCGAACTATAATTTTTGGGTAAATTATCGTCCAGCAGCCTAAATGTTATTTTATCCTAACCATTGAAAAAATTCAAGTCTTTTTTACAAAAGTTATAAAGGAGGTGAATGGAAGCGGGAGAAGGAGATCCGTTAACAGCGATGCATTAAAATAGGTTTTGAAAATGTTGCTCAAAAGATGCGGAGCGAAAAAGAGCTGTTAGCAGCGATCCTGCACAAAGCAAAGGTCGTTATAAGACAAAGCCTTGCTAAAAACCGACGGAAGATCAGACTTAAGGTTGTTGGAGGACAGGTGCTCCGGATCAAAGCCGGAGGTACATTCATTGAAAATAGTAACAAAATTACTATCACAAGTTCTTGGAGGATAGGTGCTTCGGATCGAAGCCGGAGATTTTGTAATGACACTCAAGCACGCGCGTAACAAGAGTTTTTGATCACAAGAAAATCTTCCTCAAGAGCTCGCTTGGGTTCACAATTTGGAGCGACTGTGATAGAATGGAGCATAAGCCGTCGATGGAGTCCGACGGCGACACAGGGATCATCGAGGGGATCTGATCGGCTCAAGACCCTGTGCGACCAATAAAATTGCAGACTGCGAAGGGGAGTGACAGTCGCAAGAGGTTATGGAGGGGATCATGAACAAACAACTGAAAGCGGATCTGCTATTGCTGCTTGTCGTGGCATGCTGGGGGATCTCGTTTTATCTGATCGATCTGAGTCTCAAAGAAATGGGACCTTTTACATTGCTCGCATTTCGTTTTGCGCTAGCTTTTTTGATCGTCTATCTTTTCTTTTTCAAAAAAGTCAAGACCGTCAACAAAACGACGCTCAAATATGCGATGTTTGCATCCGTCTTTTTGTCCGCCGCCTATGTTGCATCGGTCTATGGGGTGCTTTATACGAGCTTGACCAATGCGGCATTTCTCTGCGCGATGACCGTGCTCTTTGCGCCGATCTTTACCTTTATATTCAAAAAACAGCGGCCTAACAAAAAATTCGCCTTCGTGCTGATCCTTTGTACGCTCGGGATGGCACTGCTCACGCTGAGCGATGAACTCACCGTTGCCATCGGGGATCTATACTGCATCGTGTGCGCATCCACTTTCTCCATCAATCTGCTGATCGTCGAGTCCGCAGTGACGAAAGAAGAGGTCGATGCGTTCAATATGGGCGTGTATCTGCTCGGAATGGTCGGGCTGATCATGCTGGTCTGCGCCTTCTTGTTTGAGACGCCGACCCTGCCGCAGACACCGGGCGTTTGGGCATCGGCATTGTTTTTATCGATCCTTTGCACCGGCGTTGCGACCATCGTGCAGGCGATCGCTCAGCAATATACGACCGCAAGTCATGTCGGATTGATCTATACGCTCGAGCCCGTCTTTGCCGCCATCGTCGCATACTTTTTAGCCGGCGAAGTGCTTCGTCCGCGAGGCTATCTCGGCGCGGCAATGATGATCCTTTCGATCTTGATCATGGAGATCGATTTTAAGGGCATGATCCAAAAAGATGCGAAACAGGAATAATAATCCACAATGAGAAGCGGATCGCAATGTAGCGATCGATCTTTCCAAAGTTCGGAACAGATGCAGGATCAGATACAGTGACCTGTGCGAGTGGAAATCATATGCCGTCTTATAAGAGTGAAAGAGGCACATCATGCGAAATTTTGATTTTTAGAAATCGGAGAGGGCTCAGCCGAAAGAAGTGTCGTTTATACTTTGGGCGAAGCGCATCCTGCCAAGCGTTTTAATCATATCAAGTAAATACAGAACACAGCCGGACGATAGAGTTCTTCTGCGAAGAGAAGAAAGAGAATCATAGAGGCTGTGTTTTTTGAAATAACGATATTTTCTATGGATATTATAAATTATTTTAATTGGAAATAAAATCAAATGATCGATATAATAAAGATAGTTTACGGAGGAGCACAGATATGCGAAGTAAAAAAATGGTCGTATTGTCACATTGTATCTTAAATGTGAATTCGAAGGTTGAAGGCTTTGAGCCTTTTTCGCCGATGATCAGAGAGCTGGTCGATGAAATTGAGCGTCAGGGCTACGGAATCATTCAGCTACCATGTCCGGAGATCCTGTTGCTCGGGATGAGGCGATGGGGCGTTGTGAAAGAACAACTGAGTCATGATCATGCCAAAGATACGATGCGGCGGATGATCCGTCCGATCATCGAGCAGATAAGATCCTATTGGGATGTGGGCTATACCGTCTCCTGTGTGATCGGCATCGACGGAAGTCCGAGCTGTGGCGTAAACTTCACCTGCAAGAGTGATCGATGGAAAGGGGAGCTTGGCTTCGGAGATCTTCAGGCGATCTTAAAAGATGTTCGGATCGAAAAAGAAATGGGAATCTTTATGGAGCTTTTGAAAGAAGCGATCGATTCGACCGGACAAAAGATCTTTACCGCAGCATTTATTCCGCGCGTCGCAGGAAACCTTATCGACAAGATCGGAAGCTGCATCTTGGTATCACAGATCCTACGCTACATACCAAATAACCTTGTTGGAAAAAAATAAAAAATAAGAGATCCTCCGAGATTTGTTGGAAGGGAGCATGCACAAGCTGTATGCTCTCTTTTTTTGTCAACCTTCCGGAGCATCGATCCATCGACTCGAGATACATTTAAGCGGATTTGATATATACCAAAACATGATAGACCATGGATGAAATCGGGATCGTTCCGCTCTGATGGAACGGAGGAATGGTGTGATCAGGGTTCTCTACAGTCTGGAAGCAAAGAACGGTTATTCAAAATACAACTTATTGACAACTTTTTTTAATAAGATCCAGTAAGAAGAGCAAAACAAAACCCCCTTTGCCGGAGACCGGTAAGGGGGTTCATTCGGACCGAACCTTGGGGTCGGATCTTCTTTTTTATTTGCCATAAATATCGGTATCCCGGTTGAAATATTCAACAAAATGCTCATCGCCTACCAGGAAGAACTCTTTGTTTTTACTATTGTTCTCCCACAATGCATCCTGTGACACATCGATATTATATTTCTTCCCATCCGGATAGACGGTATTCCATACATGGAAGTCTTTCCCGTCCTTTGAAAAGGCAAGTTTATCCTCCGGCTGGATACCGGCTTCTGCCGCAAGCTCTCTCATCGCTGCCGACATCCCGTCACAGCTTCCCTTTTTTGTCTCAAATAAGCTTTTGGAAGTACAATTTGTTTTTAAATTGAGCTCAAATTGATCCTCCGGAAGTTTACGATATTCAAACTCATCCAAAATAAAGTTGTAGATCTTCTCAAGCTTTTGCCGGTCGGTGAGCTTCGGATCGATATTTTTGCGACCCAATCCTTGATCATTTTCCTGTTTTCTTCGCGCTCCTTTTTGGATTGCACATAGCCGAATTCCACACGATAGATATTCTTTTTAGGATTCTTATTGAAATACCGAATGCTGAAATCCGCTCCCGAAGGCAACTCGATCCATAAGATACTTGCAAAATAGTCATAGGTGATATCCTTGCTGTCAGCATAGAACAATACATTATGCTTTCGATCGATGATCTCCTGCTTGTAAGCAAGAGCAAGCTCTCTTTTGGAATTTACCTTGTAGACCGTAGGCTTTTCCTTATCATCGTAATAAAACTTCACACGCTATTATACGTGTCATAGAAAAAGTCTCGCCCTTTTCCTTTATGACGACGAGATCATTATTCTGTGCACTCGCTGCCGTAGAAACGATGATCAGCATCAGCATCGTCAGTACAACAATCTTCTTCAAAAATTTATTTATCTAAAATCCCTCTCACTTTCGGAAAATGTTTGTTTAGAACTTTCAAAATGCTCAACCTTATATTCGGCGTTACTTCCATTTTTATAATACAAAACTTGATAAAATTCAGCAGGAATTTAAATTGATGACGCTGTGAGCCGTGAGCAATACAAAAAGAAAAACTACCATCTGTATGAAGATAGTAGTTTTTGTCTCCTTACGGAGTGTTGTTCTTTCGTACAAGATAGTTCAAAGTGTAACAAACTCAATACTTCGAGTTTCCGTCTCCTTACGGAGTGTTGTTCTTTCGTACCAACGGCGACCGCCGAGCAAAACAAAAAAATAAGCCCGTTTCCGTCTCCTTACGGAGTGTTGTTCTTTCGTACAGGTAAACTTCACACTGTTGATGGTAATGCTTGTAGCAACGGTTTCCGTCTCCTTACGGAGTGTTGTTCTTTCGTACCTGTAGAAGTTGAACCAGACTACAAAAATATTTTTACAGGTTTCCGTCTCCTTACGGAGTGTTGTTCTTTCGTACTTTTTGATAGAAAACTATATCAAAGAATTAGGACTATCAGTTTCCGTCTCCTTACGGAGTGTTGTTCTTTCGTACTCGCTGAAAAATAAAAACAACAAATTTTAAATTTTTAAAGTTTCCGTCTCCTTACGGAGTGTTGTTCTTTCGTACACTCTAAAACACCACCTTTCCAGAACCTAAAACAGTAAGTTTCCGTCTCCTTACGGAGTGTTGTTCTTTCGTACTTACATTCGTAAGATTATAACTCATCATCAAATACCTCTCGTTTCCGTCTCCTTACGGAGTGTTGTTCTTTCGTACGTAAATTTTGAAGATGGAACTACAAAAAGGTTTGTCAGGTTTCCGTCTCCTTACGGAGTGTTGTTCTTTCGTACCGGTCGAAACGTGGCGTCCATGGAGGATGAGGACGATTAGTTTCCGTCTCCTTACGGAGTGTTATTCTTTCGTACCCCGTCCTAAAAAACATCAATCGGGCGATAGAAAAAGACCTTCCGTCTCCTTACGGAGTGTTATTCTTTCGTACCGGAAAATGAAGATGACGCAAGAGATTATTACGCCGCGGCTTCCGTCTCCTTACGGAGTGTTGTTCTTTCGTACAGGAATAATATGTTGAATGAAAAGAAAATTAGTAAAAGTGGGTTTCCGTCTCCTTACGGAGTGTTGTTCTTTCGTACAAGAATACGGTTGGGGCATCGATCGAGTGATCCGGCAGTTTCCGTCTCCTTACGGAGTGTTGTTCTTTCGTACTGGCTGCAAGATCGGGGAATCCGGATGGACTTCGACGGTTTCCGTCTCCTTACGGAGTGTTGTTCTTTCGTACTAATTGTTGAAGAAGGTGATGATACAGATATGAAAATGTTTCCGTCTCCTTACGGAGTGTTGTTCTTTCGTACTTGTAATGGAAGGTGGAGCATTGTTTCATAATGTGTACGAGTTTCCGTCTCCTTACGGAGTGTTGTTCTTTCGTACTTTACTATTCGTCACACTTATTGAAAACATCATCCATACGTTTCCGTCTCCTTACGGAGTGTTGTTCTTTCGTACGTTGGAAATAATGAATAAGTACAATGCAAGAGAGGAAAGGTTTCCGTCTCCTTACGGAGTGTTGTTCTTTCGTACCAATTACATCAAATCCTTGTTGAATCAGATTTACCCAAAGTTTCCGTCTCCTTACGGAGTGTTGTTCTTTCGTACCGTAAAAAAAGGTGAGGCAGCCCCGCCAGCCGCAAGTTTCCGTCTCCTTACGGAGTGTTGTTCTTTCGTACGAATCTCAAGAACCAGCTCCAAAGAAATGGTATCAAAGTTTCCGTCTCCTTACGGAGTGTTGTTCTTTCGTACTTTTGATCCAACTGCTGCGATCCACTCCGACCTTTCGAAGTTTCCGTCTCCTTACGGAGTGTTGTTCTTTCGTACAGTCTTCTGAGCAGTTCAGACTGGCAATGGACCTCGTCAGTTTCCGTCTCCTTACGGAGTGTTGTTCTTTCGTACCCTATGTGTGCAGGGTGTTGTCATAGCAAAGGTTTTGGAGGCCGTTTTCGGCTGACTTTGCATTTTTGTATAAATAAAGTTTGTTTTTGTGATTTTGATCTCGTAAAGTATTGGAATGATCAAATCGGGTGGTTTTTCTAAATAAAGTAGTAGATTTCATTTTCATTTTTGATTTCTTTTCCATAGATTACGGACTGGACATTTTGGTTTAGTCGATAGATCCGTATCAGATCGTCGGGTTGTGCAAATTGATCAATCAGCTGAAAAAGTTTTTGGCATTTTTCTTTGGTCAAAATGCATTCGAATGCTGATTTTTGGATTCGATAGCCGAATCCGGAAAGCATTTTGGAAAGACGGGTTCGTCTTTTATTTGAAATTATATCATAGATCACGATCACCGTGAAGTTATCCTCAAATGAAAATTTTTCAAAGTCTTGTTCTAAAATATCCCATTCCATATCTATCACCTAATCAATACGGGTTTGTAGTCACGCGGTCGGTCGTTTTCGAGTGATTTGATTAATTGCATGACTTGGTATTCAATAATTCGTCGAAAGCTCATCTTGTAAGGAATTTCTGTAATGTAGCTGACTTCTTGTCGGAGTCTTTTTTCAAATTCAGCAACAAATTTTTTGCAGGCTTCTTTTTGCAGATAGACACCGGCATTTTCTTGATGGTAGTCAAACATGTCGGCGGTGATTTTGTTGTTGTTGACGAGTGAAATGGCGAGTGAATCTACAAGAATCGGACGCCATTCTTCTAAAAGATCGGAGCAAAGCGCAGGATGTTTGTGCCGATCGGAATGTAGAAAGGCTGCATAGGGATTCAGCCCTTTGCTTGCCACAGTGGTAAATACTTCGTAGTGTAGCAGGGTATAGCCAAAGCTCAAGATGGCATTAAAAGGATCTTTGGGTGGTCTTTTGGTTCTTTTTTCAAATGAGAACTCGGGGGATAGGATCAGATTGAGTCCTTTGTAGTATTGTTTTGCCAATAGTCCTTCAAGTCCCATCAGTTCAGGGATGCTTTGTACTTGGTCTATTTTTTGGATCGTTTTTGCCATTTCGGATAGCAGGAACTGCATCTGATCTTGTTGTAGGTATCGATTATATCGAACAAGAACGGTGCGCTGGTTTGTTGTTTTGCCTTTGATGAATTGTTTGGCGAGTTCGAGGCAAAAGGTAGGGTCATCGCTTTTTCGAAATTGGAGACGCTGTCGATCAATGTTGATATGGCTTGTGGAATCGAGTCGTCCATAGTAGGAGCCGGTGTTGGAAAGCCATGTGAGGTGTACTCCTCTTTGTAAAAGATTTTGGATGCAGTTTGTGGTGACTTGGATTCCTCCAAACATCACGATATTGTCGATACTTTCGATCGGGATGGAGTGTTCTTCGCCGGTTTTTTCTTTGATGTGGATTCGGTTTTGTTCGTAGTTGACGACGGAGCCTTGTTCGTAGACATATAGGTTACTCATGGTTCCTCCTTGGAGCATAGTGTAAAAATGTAGCGTTTTATGTTGTTTATCGGATGATTGTTGAACCATCCCATCTGTTTATTTTTTGGATGGGATGGCTGTTATGTTTGATAGGATTTTTGATTTGTGTTATTTATTGTGAGATGTGGACTCTTATTTTTCTTCTTCTAACAGCTTTTTAATTTCTTTGTTGATATTGTCGTAGAAGTGGAGCATATTTTTTTTGTAGCCTTTTGGAGATAAATATTTGTCCAAAAATCTCATGATCTCGCTGTTTACTTTTTGGGGGTCGATTTTGGTCTCGTTTTTGAAATCGCTTCGGCTAACGGATGTCAGGCTATGCGCGATCATATTTCGTACCGGTTTGATCTTCTCAAGAGATTGGACGATTGTGTCGAAGTCACTGCGCTCTAATGGCGTGTTTGTTTTTTTGTCAAGATAGTAACTGATTACGGAAACAAGCGCCTTGTCCGAGAGATGATTTTCACGAAGTTCGGGGATAGCGAGATCGCGCTCAATTTTTGACTTGAGTGCAGGCTCTAATTTCTGAGGGGATATTTTGTAGGTAATATCTGCACTTTTAGAGCTTTTCACAGTTGAGAAAAGTTGATCCAGTCGGATATTCATCAGATCTTGGAGAATGATCTGGTAGAGGTTGACGGTTATCGGTTCCATCATTAGAGTGTATCCTGTAATATCGTCAGATTGTTCTTTTGCTATTGCAAGGGCAAAATAATCGATGATTTCGTACCAACGTTCGACTTTAGTTGCTTGTTTGTGTTTTGTGTAATAGTAAAACTGGTCGTATTTGGAGTTGTCCAGGGCACGAAGTTTTTGGTTTGCATTGAGTCCTTTAAGATGTTTACGATCATTAGCATAATTTATGAGTGTCATAAGTGTTTGGTTTTCTTTGAATACATTTTTTCGAAGCAATTCGGCACAAGCTTCATATTGATACTTTTCAAGTAATTTTCGTATCTGATTTTTGAGCAGGATTCTGGAATAATAGGTGAGGTCGGGCTGAATCAATCTGTTTTTTGTACCATTTGGATCATTGTCGAGATTTGTTTCTGCTTCGAGCTCAACATCATAATGTTCGTCCACCGTTTTTTCGTCATTGCTTTTTCCGGCAGGAGTACTGACTTGTACCGGGCGGATTCTTAGATCGGTCGCATCGACGATATAGGTGATAAGATTTGCGGTCGATTGTGGTGCTCCGGAAGTGATGTTGACGAGTACTTCTTCTACATCCGGGTTTTCTTGCTTGATCTGCTCAAAGGTATTGTGCACAACATCAAAATAGTTTTCAAATTTATGAGCTTCGGTGATATTTGTTTTTATTCGGATGATCTCCGGTTGGTATCCATGAAGATTGGCATGGATTGCTCTCTCATAAATATTGTAGGGTTCGGAGTCTCTTTTTTCCATTTCACTGGTGAGTAACAGGTATATTTTTTCGGGTTTGTGATAACGGCAGATATGGATGATCGGTCCGTCGTATTGACCTCTGGTAGGATCGGTATTACCGGCTAAGGTGAATAAAACTTTTTTACTCATATTGGATTCCTCCCATTCCAAGTGCGGTTTTTATTCCGAATCCGGTGTATTCGGATACGGCGAGTATAAAATTCAGCAAAGGAAGCAGGGAAGGGTCATTGCGGATCGCTAAGTGGATTGTGCCGACAAATCCTTTGATTCGTATTCCCTCCATGCTGAAATTGGCGGTGCGTAGGTTGTAGTCTCGAATATATGTTTTTTGGAGCAGCTGTCGGATGATTTCTTCATCGCTGAGTTTGACGCTATCGGAATGTGCATTGATCTTGTTAATGACTCCTTGCAGCAAGGTGGCGATGTCGGGAAATATATGGGTCATTCCTTGGGATTTGAAGGAGGTCGGTGTGATCAATCGGATTTTTTGTGATTTTCCTGCTTTTAGGTAGAGTTCGTCATATCCGGTGGTTTCGAGCTTAAATCCTTTGATTGCTACATCGAGATCTTTGTGTTCCAAAATAATTGCATCGGGCATATTTTCGATAAAGGGCATGATCAGATTTTCATATGCCTGTTTGTTAAAAGTGGTGATCCGCCAATAATATTTTTTGCTTTTCCAATCTTCATAAACACAGGATGTGTATGGATTGGTTCCGTTGTAATGAAGGTATTCGGCGTAAGAAGGGTTGATCCTGCTCATCAGATAGCCGTGAAAGAGAGAGCCCAGGTTAGGGCTCAATCCTTCTGCGGCAATTTCAAATTCAATTTTTGCCAACATGTTTTTCCTCCGAGATGATAAGTTGTGCAATCCCGGCAAGTTCAAAATTTCCGAGATCTACTCGATTGATAACTCGTGGGGACATTCGATCTTTTAGATGGGCCTTGATCTTGTTCCGATCGTCAGTGTGGAGCAGAGCTTTTGTGACGGAAAGGAGCTCATCTCTTTTGTCAAAGAGTGCGTGGATAATCGTCTTTTGGTGAAATCCGGTATTAGCACCCAGTATAAGATCATATTCTTTGATTGTCTCTAGAGTATGTTCTGTAAGATATTGAGAGGCATTTTCGATCGCTTGCAGGATATCTTTGGCATTTCGTATTTGGAGTTTGGACCTTTCGAGCATATCGACATTCATTGTCAGATCGAAAAAAAGCTTAGAGTCTGCCATCAGATATTCACGATAAAGTGGCATAGGAGCAGGATCCTCTTTGTCGGTCCGATGTTCATCATAGTCTTGTAAGAAGTCCAAAGAGATGTTCTCGGATGCATAGCTGTCGGATACGGAGAGCCCAAATTGCTTGATTTTTTGGCTCGGATAGTAGTAAAGAATCTTGTCGGTGATCTCTTTCAGTTTGTTGGATGTTGATTTTCGGAAACGATTTGCATCGTTTCGGTTTTTAACATCTTTGGCTTCGCTCAATATATTTTTTTTGAAGGCTTGGAACTGAGCCCTATTTTTTATCAGATGATCAACGAGCAAACTGTTGACGATCGCACCTTTGATGCTGCTTCCCGGAATGTACGGCTGATTGTGAGGATCTCGTATGAATAGCTTGATATCATTATCCACATCGACATCTTCATAGGTTGACAATAAAAATCTTTCGATTTTGTCCAGGGCTTTGTTCTCCTCTAAAAATTTGTAGAGGCCCGCGACTTTGTCCTGTTGGTTGCGTTTTTGATATACATTTCGGTAAATATATTCGATATATTTGTCGAGTAGATTATTTTCAGACAAAAATTGCATAAATTTATTTTCGTCGATGAGGTAAAGTGTACGCTTCGACTTATTGTAGATATATTCGCTGCTTTTTAATGTACTTTTGTGATCGGAACCTGCAATGTGAAGTGCGGTGATCACATTGAGTGACATTTTGTATTTTTTTATATTAGCCATTGAGATCCACCCCCAATATCATCGGTTTACCAAATCGATAGATGCTATGTGCTCCATGTAGTTTGAGATCGGCGATACGTCCTTGGGCTTTGAAGCCGAGGACGGAGCCGGAGCAGATCATATGGAGCTGTTTTCTTTTTTGCGGCTCATCGCTATATGATGAGTGATTGACAAAGCCGCTTCTTTTGATCAATCGATACCAATTCTGAGACTCTTTGAGCAGTGCAACCTCTTCTTTTTGAGGAAGATAGCCGGATAGAAGCAGATAGTGAGTATTCTGATCGGTATTGAGCATTTCGACGAGCTGTTTTTCACAAGGTTTTTGCAGATTGTTTTCCAATGCGATTCGCTCGTCTATGCGAAATTGTCCATAGCCTAATGTTCTTTTGCCTCCTAAGCCGGAGAGTGAAAGACTATCCAGCGTCTGTTCAAATTTGGCTTGGAAGTTTTCGGGACAATCGAGAATGAAATAGAGTCCGGATTCTTTGTTGAATTTGAAAATTTCCAAGTTGTATAGCTGAGTATCGTCGCCTGTTCTGGAGATCATATTTTTGGTATGGAGCATTTTTGTACCAAAATCGTCGTCAATCTCCGGAAGATGTTCTCCGGTGCGGAGAAAGGCGAAGTATCCGCGAAGTTTGGATAAAGGAATATGGCTCAATGATTTGAGTTTTTTGCGATCGGTGCGTTGTTCGCTGCTTGGCTGGACTTTGCGCTCGATGCTTACGACGGGCTTTGGAATATAAAGCTCTTGGTTTTTGTATGGCAATAGGTCGGAGAGAAGAAATTCCCTCTTTTCTACCAAGGTGTAGAGTTCATCATCATCGAATAATTTTTTGTACTCACAGAAGATGGCAGAATACAATGCATCGGATGTCATTGTAAATTCCGTTGATTCCAGACCTATCCCGCTCAAACCGCCGATATGAATTCCGTTGGGGAATTTGAGTTTGTAGATTGTAGGGATCATTATTTCACCTTGCTTTCAAGTTTTTCATTTATTGCCTTGGTTTCGTTATGAAGATCTTTGTGTTTGTCATCATAGGTTTTGATTTCGGCTTTTAGGTTGTGGAATTTGACGCGACCATATCCTCTTGTTCCATGTCCGCCAAGGTAGTCGTCCTGTAGTAGTTCAAACAACAGGGCGATGTTTTCGATATCTTCATGAAGCTCTTCTTTGTTTTCGATATTATAGACTAAGCGAAGATCAAATTCTGCACCTGCCGGAACACGTTCCTGTTGTCTAGGATTTGCAATGCCGGTCATACGATCGATGGTATTTTCATATTTTACTTCGCCATAAGGTAGATCCAGGTCAAGGTCTCTTAGCTCACGCTCAGAATCATCGCTGAGCAAAATATCTTGGAATTGCAGACGGGAATAGACGATCGGTTTGGATGCACCGAACAATCTTTTGATCTTGGCATTTTCATCTTCAATTTTTTCCATGGTTAAAGAATCCGGAGCATATTTTGTTCGAGCAAGCAAAAAGCGCATCTTTCCCTTGAGGGATGAACCCGGGATCATCGGTTTGTTGGTGATCGAGTCACGAATGACAATATTATCGACTGCGCCGATCGCAGAGAAGTCGCCGGATGTTCCGATATGAAGTCCGGTCAGAAGCTGCAATGTACCGGTAATGATCACTTTTCCTTGAATTGTATTAATTTTACTCATTTGTATACTCCTTATCTTCTATTAAAGTTTCTATTTTGTTGCGGGTTATTATTTCTTTGTTGTTTTCTTTCGATTTCACGAAGTTGCTCATAGTATTTCATATAAGCGACAATCTCTTCAAGATAACGATAGAACATGAAGAAGTCTTTTTCGTTTTTGATGGATTGGATTCCTTCTGAAATCCTGAATTTTTTGTCAAAATCAAGTACTTTTTCTTCTCGTCCGCATTGATAGATATGTCGAATGAGCAGGTATTTAATATCATTTTTAATATCAGCCGAGATTTCATAGCCGTTGCGACCTTTTTCATTTTTTTCCATCTCGATTTTGTTTTTCACAATCGAAGTATTGGAAAGGAGCAGTCTTAATTGGGTCGTGGTAAGTAGGTTTTGTCCTGATTTTTTTATCGTATCTTCTACATTTACTTGATAATTCATATTTTCTCCTTTAATCTCTTATTTCGTAGAGCATCAAATAAATTGCTGTGAGCAGCTGTTTGGCATCTTCTTTGTTTTTCATCCATAACATCAATTGTTTTTTGAATTCGTAGAAGTTGTCTTCGTTATCTTTTGTTGTTTTGATGCGTGCCAAAGTGTATGCAAAGCGAGCGATGTCCAATTTGTCATCCTCACGAAGTCGCTTGTTGATGAGATCCATCAATTTATACAGCTTGGATTTTCCGATAACAACTTTATCCGGGGATCCTTGATCGTCGGTCGTAGTGATTTCCTTCAGTTTGGTATATTTTTCGTTCAGCACTTTGTCAACAAAGTCATCCCATGGATAAACATGTTCGATTTTGGAATGAATACTTTTGCCAAAAAGTGCTACCGCATCCTTTGTTGGTTTGGCGTTGCCGGACTTTTCAAGATCTTGTGGGCGGACAAAGCTCTTAGCGAGCTTCTCCAGTTCGCCTGTCTGTTCCGCCATCTGATAGACCGGATAGCTTTCGCTAAAGAATCCGATGCCGGCGGATAAGGTGATTTTGCTGTTGCAGCATTCTTTAAAAGCTGTGCGCAGGTCGATTGAAAATTCGATAATATCATTCCATGTTCCGATTGCAAACACATCGTCACCACCCGAGTAAACGAGCACGATGTTTCTTGGGGAATGTGCATCACTTCCAAAAATATCGCAGTATTTTTTGAAGTACTGGTTGTCGGGCTTCGCTGCATCATTTTTTTCAAGGATCAGATTGATCTTTCGCTTGAAGAAATCGGACAGATATTTGGATAAAACAGCCGATTTTGCTAAGGTGACGGATTCATAAGGATATTCTGAGCTTTCGTCTGCAAATCCGGACATAAAGAGTGTTCCCAAATCGTCGAGATCGGCTCTAAGGACAGCCAAACGCTCTATACCGATCGATTTTTTCACAAGGTCTTTGAATTCGATGAGCTGATATTTGTTTTTCTTATCCGAAGAATCTTCGGAGGCATCTGTGGAATAATGTTTTATATTATAATTTCCGACTTGTATATTGGTGCCGAATTTGTCTTTGATTGCGAGTGAGTTGATAACATAGTATCGATAGAGGTTGCCCGCTTGTTCCGCCTGCATTTTTTCGGATCCATCGACTAAGCATAGGATAACGGATCCATTCGACAGTGTTGGCAATTCAACGCCCTTTTCGCTTGTGGAGTCTGATTTGATCTCGGCGATATAATGGTCGCGATTGAAATCGGTTTGATAGAGTCTGGCGATGCTTTCGCCTAATTTTATAAAGTGGGCGCAGCTATTACAAAGTTCGACATCACGATATTTTTTTGCATTCGCATTTAGGATCTCTTCTTTTTCGGCTTTTCGGCAGATCACGCATTCCTTGGTGTAACTATGCACTTTGTTAAGTGAGCTGTTTTCATCAAAAAGTTGATGAAGCTGATCTTTTTCATAGCGCGAGATTTTGTTGGCGGAGGATTGGATAGAGAGACGCCTAAAGATTTGACCGATCTTGTTATCTGTTTTTTTATCGGTGCCGAGTCCATTGCCCAGTTCCTCGGCTGTTGTTGCCGTATAGACCAATTCAAAATATAGTTTGGAGCCGATTTCTTTCAGTAGATAGTCATTGATGATTTTTTTGCAATTTTTGAGCACTCCTTCTACCTGCTCGGTATTTGGCAGAAGCAGATAGAATTGACTTCCACCCGAGTAGATCAGGTTGATACGATTCATGGACAGTGCATGAAGGATCTCGTCGATGATATGCTCGGCAAATAGTTCAAGGAAGAAAGAACGGCCGCGCAACGACTTCATCGCCATTTTGGATGCGATGGTGTAGATAAAGTCTTGGATACCGCTGAATTCTCCACTTACTACCAAGAATTTGTCTTTGGATCGTTCCTCGGATGAGCTGATATTATGATATTCTTCGGCAGCGTCCCTATGATATTCATAGAGACAGCTTGCGATCGCAGCAGTTAATTTTGCATGGTCATAATATGAAATGTCAGCATGGCTATATCCGTGAGCCGGCACATTTGACATATACTTCTCGATCATTTGTAACAGATGAACAGGAGAAGGGCTTGATGTTTTTTTGATCTCAGCCTCCAGCTCATTGAGCAGATGTGCATAGTCTGAGTTGCTTACATTGATGCAAGAGATTAACTTAGGCATCTGAAAGGATTTTTCATCCAATTTTTCAAGCTTAAATGCTTGTTCAGGTGATTTTTTATTCGTCCGAATATGATCGAATACGGATCGAATTGTTTGAGCTTCTTTGCTCTTTTGATGTCTGTGATCGGAGCCGGATGCGATATTGGAAGCTTCCGTGATAAGATACACAAATGAATTTGGATCGATCGATTCTTTTTTTTGTTGAAGATCCATTTCATCCAATATCTCATATACCGGATGGGATTCGCCCAATAACTGTTGATTGCGCAGGTATAAGGAAGAGATTTGTTCCTCCTTTATTCCTGTGCGTGCAACAATTTGGGGAAAGTCGTAAAGCAATGCACCAAGCTGTAGATCGAGCATGGTTTTGTCCATAAGACCTCCTTTATTGAAAACGTTTTATTTTTGCTAATATAATATTATCATAAAATAAAATCTATTTCATTGGTTTTTATAAATTCATCAAATAAAAAAGTTGTATAAAATATGTTGTGAAAAAGATCGATTTTGAAGCTATGGAGCATCAGAATATACAGGAGAGCGTTTTGGTGATATAATCATCGGTGAAAGGGTCAATAGATCTTAGTAAAATTTATGGAGTGTACATATGAATGCGAATAAGAATTATTATAAGAAAAAACTGTACTTGATTTTGTTTATCCTCTCGATCGTTTTGGCGGTCCATGGTCTTTTCCGATATTATCAGCCGTTGATCGAAAGGCCTTGGCAGTTGCTCTCGGCTGTGTTGTATGGAATGATCAAAATGTTTTTGTTTGTTGCACCGCTGCCGGCGGATGGAGATACGGCAATCAGTTATGAGATTGCTAAATGGCTTGCGCCGATCTTGACCTCGGCATTGGTTTTGACGAAGATCACGAATCTGTTGTTTCATTTCAAAAATTCCTTGCTGAACTGCTGGAGCAAAAATCATTTGATCTTGTTTGAACGTACGGAGCTGACGGATGCGTTGATCCAGAATTTACAGCGCTCGGATAGTGCTTACCGCCTGACCTTGATCTGTAAGACACCGATCCCGGAGGAGTGGAAGACGCTGTATGAAAAGAACTCGGTCGCAGTCCATCTGTTCGATATTGAGCATGCTTCGCCAAAAGAGATCCGGGAAATGTTTTATAAAGTGCGTTTTGATTCGACGAAGGCGATGGTATTTGGGGCACAAAAAGATCTTGAGAATTATTCGGCTTTTATCCATCTGATCAAGCAGATGAAACCTGAGCGTGAAATAAATTGTTATATCCGATGCGGATCGCAGGAGATCCCGACTTATCTGGAGGATATCTTAGCGAATGAAAAGGTCAAAAATCCGAGCCTCAGCCGTTTGGATCTGGTACCTTTCGATCAGAACGACCTGATGATCCGTCTGCTTTTTTCGGAGATGGGTGCTTCCAACGGACTATTGCGATCAAATTTTGATCAGCTCCGAGATCATGTGCAAAAAGGCGCAGAGAGCGCGGTCGAGGCTTTGGCTCAGGCATTGGGGCAGGTCCATTTTCTGTTGGTCGGTGCCAATGAGTTGATGGAGCCTTTGCTCCATCATGCGGCAAATGATGCGACTTTGTCGCTGGATCAAAAGATTCGCATCACCATCGTCGATCCGGAAGCGGAGCAAAAAGTTCAGCAATATCTGGCATCAAATGAATCTATTCAAGAGGCATTGGATATTCATCCGATCGATATCGACCCTCGGCACCGAGGATTTGGAAGGATCTTAGCGGAGCTTGGAGCGATCCCGCCGACAGCGGTCTTTCTGATGATGGAAGATACGATCTGCAATTTGGAGATCCTCAGTAAGATCGAGCGATTCTTTCCAAAGACTCCAACGGCTTTGCGTAATCTTTCGGGCGTGGATCTGCGTCCGATGTTGCCGGAGGATATCTCATCGGTTCGGATCTTTGGCGATATCAAAGAGGTGATGAGCGAGCAGATCCTGCTACGTGAATCGCTGGATCGGGTGGCAAAAGATTTCAACGAGAGTTACAATCGATCTTCTAAGGCGGCCGGTTTGGGCGAAGGACGGGCATGGAGCGAGCTTTCGCAAACAAAAAAAGCATCCTCTCGCGCATCCGCATCTCATTCGCGGGTGAAAGAGGAGATCTTGCGAATTATTTTTGCCGATCAGGGAGAGGAAGCGCTTTACGGATGGCTCGAGAATTGTCGCCAAAAGTTTATGAAATTGCAGGAGAGTCGGGTGCAAAACGAAGCGGCGTTCAAGAAGGGATTTGCGGTGCTTTTGGAAGAAGAGCCTCTGCTGGATCTGCTTTCACGGATGGAACATCAGCGCTGGTGTCACAGCTATTATGCGATGAATTTCAGCTATGGTGAGGAGAAGGATGAGATCGCACGGACGCATCCTTGTCTGATCGAAGATTGGGAAAAGATCATGGGCGAAAAGTTTTTCAGCTGTCATCCGGAATATGATCTGCTGTCCGTTTTTGCGCTTTTCCCACAAAGAAGGAGTGAATGATGAGTAATGAGATCAAACATCGGATCATAACCGATGAATTGGAACAGGCGGCATCTGAATATAAGGAGAAAAGATATAAATTCGAAGCTTTTATTAGCTATCGACATTTGGAGCCGGATCAGCAGATCGCGCAGGCGGTGCATAAGATGATCGAAACATTCCGCGCACCGAAGGAATTTGAGATCAACGGGCAAAAGCCGGTATTTCGTGTTTTTCGCGATCGGGAAGAACTTGCGGCGAAAGATCTGAGTGATTCGATCGAAGATGCGCTCAAGAACAGTAAGTATTTGATCGTGATCTGCTCGAGAAGATTGCCTCTCTCCGAGTGGTGCATCAAGGAGATCCAGACTTTTCGAAAGCTCCATGGCGATGAGCGGATCATTCCGGTGCTGATCGAAGGCGATCCGTCGGAGTCTTTCCCATGGCCTTTGAAAGAACTGAAGCGAGAAAGCCAAAGCGAAGATGCGCAATTGCAGGATATTTTGGCGGCGGATCTTCGTCCGAACAAGATCTTGCAGGGTGAAGTAGTAAGCTACGAGTCCGTCAAGGATCCGCAGGAGATGAAGCTGTTGACCAAAGAGGCTCTTTCGCTGCTGAAATTGGAGAAGTATCGTATCATGGCGACGATCCTGGGATGTTCGCTCGGGGATCTTCGTCAGCGGGACAAGGAACGAAAGAATAAGTTGGTGCTGAGTATTTCTGCCTTGGTCGGAGCGGTGTTTTTGATCTTCGGTCTGTTTATGGCAAACGCGTACCAAAAGGCGGAGCGTGCACGACAGGAGGCGGTCCAGTCCAATGCGGCGATTCTGATGAAATCGTCCAAAGATTTTTTGGAGGATGGGGACAGCATCAAGGCGATCCTGATCGCCAAAGAGGCGATGGAGCCGATCGATCCGTCGATGGAAAATCATGCGCTTCTCAAAGCGGAAGAGATGGCGATCTACAATAATTCGATCTATAACAACGGTTTTCGTATGCTTACGACGATCCCGACAAAAAATAAGCTCACCTATTTTTCGATCAGTGATGACAGCAAGTATATTGCTTACGGACTGGGAAACAACAAGACCGCGATCGCAGATCCGAAGAATGGGGAATTGATCAAAGTGCTTTCCGGACACGGTGAGCAGGTCAAGCTGATGGATTTTTCGCCGGACAGCAAGCTCTTGGCATCCGCTTCCTTCGGAGAAAAGACGATCATCTATGATGTAGAAAGCGGAGAGACGATACAGACTTTTTCGATCAAAGGAATCCCGATGATGGGTCAGTTTTCGGTGGATGGGAGCAGATTTTTTCAGATCAGTTTGAATGCGAATGTCTATCAATTTGTGGCTTATGATACGAAAAGTTGGGAGAAGGTCGGCGAATTTGAAGTGGCTGAAGATATCAAAGACGTGAATATTTCGCCAAATGGGGAGGAGCTTGTGATGGTGCTTGCCGATGAACAGTCACCGGATCAAATGACTCGTCGAAAAGTAAAAGACGGATCGATCATCGCTCGATTTCCTCAGATCAAAGAAATGATGACATTGGGTGGTTCGCAGAGCTATGAACTGATCAGTGAATATCGCTGGGCGCAATATTCAAAGGATGGAAAATATTTGTTGGCAGAAGCGCGCGGTACATTTATCAAATATACTTTGGATGGTAAAAAGATCTTTTCGGAAAATCTTACTTTGTATTCCGAAAAGAGAAATTTGATTGAGACGAGTAAGGGGCAATTTGTGGCCTCCACCGCTTCCAAGATTTATTTTATCAATCCGAAAAATGGGACGATCGATCGAGAGATCGCTTTTCCGGGCAGGAATATAACGATCTTCGCCTACCATGAGGACACCAATACGCTGATCATCGTCAGTGAAGACGGGTCGATGTCGATCTGGAAAGACGGCGTGATATTGGAGGATGATTTCAACTATGGACGAGGGGTCGCTTCCGAGATCCAATTCTTGCCGGATGGAAGCAAGCTGATCACGAACTCCAGAGAGAATCAAGTGATCAAGATCGTAGACATCGGCTCAAGTTCCAATTCAAAGATTTTGCCGCTCCAGTTGATCGCTGTCTCAAAGAATTTTTCGCATATGCTCTATTATGACGGCAAGGATTTTTTGATCACGAAAGGACTGGAGGGACAGCAGGAGAAGGTCGAGCTCAATGAGCTGAATTTTCAGGGCTATATCGGAGAAGTCCGAGGATACTCGATCTCCAATGACGGAAATTATATCTCAAGGGTTGTGGCGCATCGTGATGCGGAGGGGTTGATCACGGGATATGCTTTGGCGGTCTACGATCAGCGCACGAAGAAACAGAGAGACATCCCGCTGATCACCAATCAGATCGGATATACTTTTACTGCCGACTCGAAAAAAATATTGATCATCGATGAGATCGAAGGGCTGCGAATGATCGAGATCGAAAGTCAGAAGATCCTAAAAAGCTATCCGGACATCAAAAGTACCTCCTACAAGATCCTGCTGAGCGAAGATGAAAAAACGCTCGTGATCAACCGAGTCTCCGGAACGACCGAGATCATCGATTTTGAATCAGGTGAAACGCTCGATAAGATCCCGGGCGAAGCGCTCGATATAAACAGCGATAATGATACGTTGATCGTGAAGGGGATCTACAACAATGCCGGTTATATTTGGGAAAAAGGAAAGGAGGTCAAGCTTTTTGATCTGGATGAGGCCTGTGCAAAGACCCCGATCAGTTTTGGGGATCTGAATCTATACAATGCGAAGAGCAACATGCTGCTGATGATCAGAAACAATGACATCCAGCGTGTAGGATATATCGTTGATTTTGGAAGTGGAAGGCTGATCGCTACACTCAAGCCGTCATCCTCGATGCCATATCGAACCAATGCCTGCTTCAACGAAGACGGTAGAAGTATCGCGATGGATCAGCTGTATTATGTAGATTTTTATGATAATGACGGAGCAGATTTCAAAAACTATCGTACGATGTCGATCTACAGTATGCTGAGTGAGGAAGAAGCGCTGAAGGAGATCGAGCGGATCTGTGCGGGCCGAGAACTCACCGACGAAGAAAAGGTCCAGATCGGGATCTCAACAAAATAACTTGGGGAGAGGATCTTGTTGGTGCGGAAGCATTCTTTGATCGGGAGATATCTTGCAAACGATCCGGCATTTTTATCATTACAGTGGATCTCTGTGGGAGGCATTTATTGGCCGGCAGATATCGTACGAGTTTGGAGATGATGATTTAAGAGATCGGATTTAGCGTATCAAGAAAGCTGTACCGATCCCCAAAAGCTAGACCATAAAACAACCCCCTTACCTGAGTCAAGTAAGGGGGTTGTTGCATGAGATACGATCTTGTACGTTTTCTAATGATATTATATTACCAATTTGACATTTTTCCAATGAAATAAAACCTTATTTTGACATTTTTTCAAAATATACCATAAATCAAGTGATATGTTATTATGGCTTGAGTGGTTTAGTCAGATAAAAGGAATCGGCTCAGGCATTATTTTAGTATGTGTAACAGTTTCTGTCTTTAGTGGTGGAGTCGGTGCTCCGGCAACAAGCCTTGTGTTCTCGGCATCGACAAAAGTGCAACACAGTGCCGAGCCCTAAAAACTAGACCAAAGTTCTAATGATTGGAGGTCGGTTTTTGCATGTCTTTTTTGACGATCTCAAGGATTTTGTGGAGGATCGAGGGATCGCTCATAGAAGTTCATCGACAGATGCGGTCGGACTAGATCGGTCGGGTCGGATCAAAAAAGTAACTTTTGGTGTCTATCCCAAAAATGTTTTTTGGGGTATTATAATAGTAAATCGGAAAGCATTTTACATAATAAAAGTCGCTTTTTCTCTGCCGGAGGGAAAGCGGATGGTAATGCCCGGGGAGGTTTACCAATGAAAGAGATTTTTTTTGCAAAGGAGCTGGAGTTTCGGGTAAAGATATTTAATCTGTTAGGGTTAACGGGTGTCGCAGTATGTATTTTGATCGCATTGTCTTCTCCATTTACAGGGATCAGTAAAGAGGGCGCGATCTTGAACATCTTTGTAGGCATTTTTTCTGTTGCCCTGCTTTTTTATGCGGTCAAAAGCAAAAAGTATGAGCGCTGTTATATCCTTGCGATCATCGGGATCTTCTTGATCTTGTTCCCGGTCATCTTTTTTTACAGCGGAGGTTATCACAGCGGGATGTCTTCTTTCTTCATCCTCGGCATCGTGTTTACGGTGTATATGGTGGACGGGGAGAAGATGTTTGTCTTTATCTTTTTGGAGGTACTGGTCTATCTGAGTATCCATATCATCGCGTATCGATTTCCGGAAACGGTCACTTTTCTGGGGAATGAGCGAAATATAGTAGTCGATATCTGTGTCAGTGCACTGATCGTCGCCGGTGCGATCGGCGTAACGATGTATTTTCAGTTTGCTTTTTATGAGGAACAACAAAAGCTCTTGGAACAATCACGTTCGGATGCGGAGATGGCGAACCAATCGAAGAGTACTTTTTTGGCGAATATGAGTCATGAGATTCGAACGCCGCTCAATATCATCATGGGTGCGAACGAACTGATCCAGCGGGACACTTCATCGGAACATATCCAAAAGCTTGCGAAGCAGATCCAGCATTCAGGGGTCGCTTTGCAGGAGATTGTGAGTAATGTTCTGGACGTGAGCAAGATCGAATCGGGGAAGATTGAGATCGTGTGGGAACCGTATTCGCTGGAGGAGCTGGTGGAAAGCGTCGAGCACATCAGTATGGAGCTGAAAAAGAAATCGGCGGTAAGATATCATACGGAGATCGCGGAGGGTTTTCCGCCTTATCTGATCGGGGATATGTTTGCGATCAAGAAGATCATCGGGAATTTTTTGAGCAATGCGTTCAAATACACGAACCGCGGGCACATCGTGCTGGAGATCTTTTTCCGTAATTCAAATCTCGCGGATGAGATCATTTTGTGCATCGAGGTGTCGGATACGGGGGTCGGGATCCCGAAGGATGAGCTGAAAGGGATCTTTGAGGCGTTCAATCGTGCGGACCTTCGGACGCATCGTCATATCGAAGGAACGGGACTGGGGCTTGCGATCGTCAAGGAGCTGACGGAGCTGATGGGCGGGACCGTGCATGTGGAGAGCGAGTATCGAAAAGGGAGCAGCTTTCGGGTCGAGCTTCCCCAAAAGATCGCGACTTTGCGACCGGATGAGCGCAAGACCAACGGGGATCATCTGTTTTATGCGCCGAAAGCAAAGCTGTTGGCGGTCGATGATAATGAGGATAATCTGCTTATTTTGAAGGAGATGCTTCGTCCGACCGGGATCCGATTCGATTCGGTGATATCGGGGGTGGAATGCGTCGAGGCGGTCGAAAAAAATCAATATGATGTCATCTTGATGGATTATATGATGCCGGAGATGGACGGGCTGGAAGTGTTGCGGAGACTTTTGGAGCAGAAGGATTTCAAAACGCCGGTGGTGGCGCTGACGGCGAATGCGGTCTCGGGCACGGAAAAACTGTTGATGTCGAGCGGTTTTTCGGCATATTTGACCAAGCCGTTCACGCTTTCGGATCTATACAAGATGCTGATGGGACAGATCTCGCCGGATCTGATCGAAGGGAAAAATATTCCTCAAAAGCAGCCGATCGACTATAAAAATAAGAATAAGGAGCTCAACGGTATTTTGGAACGCTATGGACTTCATCTGAGCATCGCGCTGGAATATTTTGAGGGCGATCTGATGCAGCTGTATAAGATCGCGAAGCTGCTATCGACGCATTATGAGCAGGAGCGATCCGAAGTGGAGCGATTGGCGAGGGAAAATCCTGAAAATCTGAAATTTAAGATCCACTCGATCCGAAGCCGCGCACGCAATGTGGGGATGCTTCGATTATCGGGTGCCGCTGCGGATATCGAAAATCTCTGCATGGACAAGAAATGGGAGGAAGCGATCACTTTGCTGCCGCATCTGTACTATCTTTGGGAGAAGGGATATCAGGGGCTTTTGGTCCTGATGAAAGAGGCGGAGAGACTTCAGGACGAGCCGATCGAGGAGACGGCGATACAAAAGACCGCCGATGTGAAGGAGATCTTTGAAGATCTGAGCCTTGCGCTGAAGAATATGAATCGTAAGCCGGCGCTGAATTATTTGGAGAAACTCTATGAGAATGAAAAGGATCCGGTCAGAGCGGATCGTTTGAAAGAGGCGATCTCGGCAGTGCTGGGATTTGATTTCAAAAAGGCGCAGTCGATCGTCGAGGGATCGTACGAAGGAGAGGAGAATATAGATGAAGAATAAATTGAGGATATTGGTCGTGGATGATGATCCGATCCTTCTGGAGCAGGCGGAGAGCGTGCTCAGTCCGACCTATGATGTCAGTCTGGCGATCTCGGGGGAGCAGGCATTGGAATATTTGGAGGATGGCAATCGTCCGGATCTGATCCTGCTCGATATTTTGATGCCGAAGATGGATGGCTATGAGACGCTCAAAAAGATCCAGAAGATCAAGAATTGTGCGTCGATCCCGATCATTTTTTTGACGGGGATCTTATCAGCGGAATCGGAGGTCAAGTGTTTGCAAAGCGGGGCGCTGGACTATATCACCAAACCTTTTTCGTCTCAGGTACTGCTCGTGAGGATCTCGCTGGCGCTCAAAAATGTCAGTCGCTCTTTTGCCGGCTATGAGCTTGATGAGGAAAGGCTGGAGGCGATGGGCGATCCGCTCAATGCTTCGGAAAAAAAGGTGCTTCGCCTGATGGTGCGTGCATACAATAATAAAGAGATCGCAAAGGAGCTCAATTACAGCTACGATTATGTCAAAAAACTTTCTTCGCAGATCATCGGGAAATTGCAGCTGAAAGATCGAAGCGAGATCAAAAAGTTTAGGAAATAAAATTTTGAAAGTCTGTGAAGATCTTTGTTTGAAGTCATCGTCGGACAAGGATCTTTCGGAGATAAAAAAAGGTCACTAAAGGTGACTATACAAGTAGGAATTTTACTGATAATATAATAGAAAGGGATTGTTTCTTAGGGATATTAAGCAAAATGGCGGGAGCGTAACGGGTTGTCGATCGCGGCAAGCTCTGATGTCATTTTGAAAAAGGGATGTTATTGTTTTTCTTCTAAAATTCTATTGGGGGTTTGCCTTCAGTTCTTGTAAGTCGAACTAATTTCATTTTTACAAAATAATAAAAAAGATTTCTCGGGAGCGGAATGCTTCGGCGATTATTTTGTGCACCCAAAAATCGTCGGTGCAATATTAAGACAGCAAAACTCCATCGGATCGGATCAAAAACAGGACATCTAGAAAGGTAGTCCAATGAAAGAGAAAAACTGGCCCGAATATATCGATATATGCATCGGGTACAGAGTATTGACCTTGGTTCTTTCCAGCATGATGTATGTTTCAATGTCATTCTATGCGGGGATCTCAATGCGTTCGTGGGCGATATTGCTCGGGATGCTGGTGTCCTGTCTGCTCAGTTCATGGCTCTATCGAAGGATCGGGGAGCGAGAGCTTTGGCTTCGCGTCATGTTTGTGATCGAGACTTTCGCTTATGGGGTCTTTACCTTGCTCAGCGGGGGATTGTCCAGTCCGTATCTGTGGTATCAGATGAGCTGTATCTTGCTGATGATCGCATTGGAAAGACATCTGGTGATCACATTGATCGCTTCGATCTGGTGTCTGCTCTGTGCGGTATCGGGACGGATGAACAGAGGTCTCAGCTATCAGGAGCTCAACGTGGTGCTCGGGATGCTGATCGTGATCGGCGGATTTTATGTACTGCGTCTCTACATAGGTTATATCGACCGTCAGAAAGAACTCTTAATAGGTCTGAATCAAAATTTGGAAAAAGAAAAGGAAAGAAGCGAGTATGCTTTCCTGCAACTGGCGGGATTGTATGAGACTTTCCACCTTTTTGCGATGACAAATCCGGAAAAGATCATCCATGAATTGTCATTGCTTTTGAAACGAGCGATAGCACCCTCCGGGTGTATATTGATAAAATTTGACAGCACGGGCTTACCGGAGCGTAAAGAGGTATGCGGCATCGAAAGATCGTTGACAGAAGAGATGCTGGCGGAGATCGAAAGCGTTCGAGGTGAGGGAAAAAGAAACAACAAGGAAAAGATCCTTCTTCGTTCGGGCGGAGGGCTTTATGAAGCAAGATGGATCGGTGAACCGATCACTTCGGGCGGGATATTCATTCGAAAGATCTCCGATGAGGGACAGGAGAATGAAGATTTTTACTGGAGTCTGATCGAGATCATCTTCAGCAATCTGGATACACACAGTCAGATGGAACGATTTATCACGATGGAAGAGCAAAATCGGATCGCCAATGAGATCCATGACACCGTCATTCAAAAGCTGTTCGGCGTGGTATGCAGTCTGAAGGTATTGGAGAGCAAGAGCTCATCGATCAACGAAGAAGAACTCAGACAGAATATCGACATTTTGAAGAAATCTGTCGAGCTCACGATGACAGAGCTTCGAGAGAGTATTTATGGCAGAAGTTTCAAAGATACGATCAACACATTTGTAGGCGCGATGACGCTTTATATGGAAGAAGCGCAGCTACTCAGCGGGGCGACCATCTCGATGGACATCGACGAAGGAGCCGATTACTTGACCTCAGCACAAAAGATCGCCGTATATCGGATATCCTGCGAGGCAGTCAACAATGCAATACGACACGGCGGCGCCAACAATGTGACGATCGATCTGAAGATCAGTGCAGAGTGGATCGAATTAGAGATCCAAGACAATGGAAAAGGCTTTGTAGAAAGTAAGGGGGCTTTTTACGAAGGCAACGGACTGAAAAATATGCGCAATATCGCTGCTCTGCTCAAAGGTAGTTTAATAATGGATTCTGACCCGGGCAAAGGGATGAGGATCAAACTCAGCCTGCCTAGGTAGAACAGGAGGGGGATCATGATACTGGTTTTAGATGATCATCCTGTTGCAAGACAGGGACTTGAATCGATCATAAGGATGTACAAGCCGGAAGAGGAGATCTTGCAAGCCGGCACTGTGAGAGAAGCGATCGATGTTGTGGAAAAAACGCCGCCGGAGATGGCTTTTGTAGATATCAATCTCGGTAGAGAGAGCGGCTTTGATTTTTTGAAATGGATGGAGGATCAGCATCTTCAAGCGAAGATCTTTATGATCACTTCATCCTCGGATGAGAGCGATTTTTTACATGCGAAGGACTATGGAGTGGATGCCTATCTGCTCAAGGATGCATTTATCGATGACATTATGTATGGGCTTCGAGTCGTAGAGCGTGGTGGAAAATTCTACTCTGCCGACCTGATCGCCAATATGGGACAGATCTCGGAAGAAGATCGCTTGTTTGACAGTCTGACCAAGCGGGAAAAAGAAGTGCTGTTTATGTTAAATCAGGGATGTTCCAACGCAAAGATCGGTGAAAGCCTCTTTGTATCGGAAGGGACCGTAAAAAAACATATCTCTAATATTCTCGGCAAGCTCGGACTTGAAAATCGAGTGGAGGCAGTGCTCTTTGCCGGACGAAATCAACATCGTCTGGAAACGGAGATCAAATTTGGTGATAGTGCCATCAAGCATTGAACGGCGGAATGAGCCGATTTCGGTTGCTGAAGGAGGAGGTAAATGAAACGTAAGAAAAAAATGACGGCGAAACGGCTGCTCATTTTTCTGATAATGCTATCCGGGATGATGACTTTGGGAGTCTCTTATGCAGCCTGGAACTCCGAGCTACATATTGGGACGAAGATGACCTCAGGCATGATGAATATTTTATTCCGTGAGTCATTTGAAGAAAAATATTCAGTGGACCTCATCGATGGCGAGGATCGGGCACTTCCGCTCGATGTAGAAGTCAATTTGAAGGATGAGGGAGAAAAGGCGGAGCTACGATTTAGAAGCGGCTTGCCGATCGATCGACTGATCGTGGGCGACCGGATCCGTGTGAAATTCCCGCTCAAAGCGGATGAAGGCTCGATCGCCCTCATCAATGAGCGAGAGATCAAACCGGATGAGCCGGACGAAAAATTGGAAATGAAAGCACAGCGCGGGATGCTGATCAAACAGGGCAAGATCTTTGAGATCGGCTCGGAGACCGGATTTATGCTTCCGCTCGAGTTTGAAGTGTACCGCGGTGTCGAGACTGATGAGCATAAGATGACGGGGATCGTGTTCTTGCAATTGACGGCAGAAAGCAAAGCGAAGATCCAAGAACTTCCAAAGACGATCTTTGTCAACGATGCACAGCTACAGCCCTCTGTGAATGTCAGCTTCGATGAAGAAAAACTTGCGGAAAAAGTCGGCAGCGGGATCGCTGTGATATATTCCTGTGAGTTACCTTTTATGGTCGAACAAAAGGAGATGACACCGCATCTAGGCGAGAATGGGGGGAAGTAATATGAAGAAAAGGATCATTTTTCTTGCCATTGTCATGGTGATGATGTCCGGTGTAACAGCTTATGCCTATTGGACGGACAAGGTGGATCTGAAACTTGAGGCACCGATGATCTATTCGGTGAATATACAAGTGGTAGGCGGAGGTTGCGGTCATAAAGCTCAGCCGAAGCAACAGCCTGCGATCGTTGCACCGCAACAGAATGTGGAGTCACGACCGGATCTTGAGACACAGCAAAATGCGGAACCGCAGCTGGATCAAGTGCAGGCTCCGGATGCATCAGAAGAGATAGCGGCAGGAGGTCTGTCGGAGCTTTCGGAGGCAACGGAAGCCGAAACTGAAAGCGCACCGACAATTTCAGAACAGGAGGCGGGGGATGACAATTCGGAAGCATCGGAATAAAAGTGCATTGAGCACAGAAAGAAGCTACAAGCTCCTAACGATGCTGCTGCTGACAGTTGTTATACTGTCCGCTCTCCCTATTTTAAAAAACAAATTGAACAGCTCCCCTACGATCGCACTGCTCTATTGGGGAGCTGTTATTGTAGCCATAAGATTTTATTTCACATCGATCCATGTGCCCGGACGATTATCGCAACAGTCGGTGGTCAAAGGTTATGCGATCTCCGGTGCGGTGATCTATCTCGTTGCCGGATTCATGCTCGGCGTTTTTTTGAAAAAACTCAAGGCAACACCGTATGATATCTCACCACTGGGGCTGCTGGTCAATGTTACGACGATCTTTTCGGCACTGATCGCAAGAGAGATGATCCGAGGCTACAGTTTAGGGACAGCGTGGCGACACTGTAAGCATAAGCATCTGGCAGTGGTCCTGATCACGATGATCATGGCGCTGACCGATATCAATTTTGCAAAGATCTCACAGATCAAAGATCTCGAAAAGCTCGTAGTCTATCTGATCACCGACGTGGGCATCGTCTTTGCAAAAAATATATTGACCTCAGTATTCGTATTCTATGGCGGATCGATCTCAGGGATATTGTATCTGGGGATCATCGAAGGTTTTCAAAAGAGCTTTCCGTTTTTGCCCGAGCTCTCATGGCTTGCGAACGGAACGATCGGGATCGGATTTCCGATCATCTATGCAATGGTAGTGGCTGAAAATTGCAAGACGGATCTGGAAGAAAGACGGCAGGAGGATCCGAAGGACAATATGATCTATATGGGCGCATTATTTTTGTCGGTGATGTTTGCCTGGTTCTGCGTAGGAGTCTTCTCGATCTATCCGTCGATCATTTTGACGGGGAGTATGGAGCCGATGATCTATCCGGGGGATGTGGTATTGATCCGCAAAATGCAGAAGGAAGAAGAGATCTATGCTTTGGAGAAGGGGGACGTGATCAATTTTGATCGGGAAGGGATCACGATCACGCATCGCATCGAAGAAGTGATCAGCGATGAAGCGGGGAATCGAAGTTTCAAAACAAAGGGCGACAACAATCAAAGTGCGGATGAGACCGTCGTCCAACCGAACGATGTCAATGGAATCGTAGTGAATGTAGTACCAAAAGTAGGGATGCCGATCCTTGCGATAAGGAGCAGGGACGCGATACCGGAGGGGGTAATTGATGATGGACAAACAGGACAAGAATCAAATGAATTCGGAAATACAGAGCGATCTTCAGAAGATACAAGAGGATCCGAAGCAGGAAGCGGTGACTGACGCATGCTTGGAAGAATGTGACGAAGAGGATACCAAGCCCAAAAAAAGAAAGAGGACGATGAGCCGGACGAAACGATCCATCCTGTTGATCGTAGGGATCCTGCTTGCGGCGGCAGGCGCGGTAGGAACCTTTATTTTTTCCGCACCGCAGGAAGAAGAGCAAAAAGAAGTCCTCACGGGCTATACGATCACGGCGGAGTCGAACTATCGGGTGCATCTTTTGCCGAACCGGCTCTTTTCGAGCGAGTGGATCGAGGAAGGGCAGATCTATTCTGCCCTGCTCACAGACTATGTTGAGATCGGGCTCAAATCGGCGCTGGCAATGACCAATGATTCGGCGGTGAGCGGAGATTATAAGGTCACGGCTGTGCTGGAAGGATTTCAGGAGCGACAGGAAGTGCGCAAGATCATCTATGAGCGACGCTATCCGATCGCAGCGGGCGAGATCAATGAGAACAGCGCTCGACAAGCAGTCTTTGAAGAGACGGTGCGCGTTCGACCGATCGACCATCGAAACTATGCGGAAAACGCAGAGAGTATTTTAGGCGGAAGCACCTCCAGAGAACTATACATCCTATTTGAAGGAAAATTTGTGATCGGCGAAGAAGAAAAGCCTTTTTCTCAAAAGATCAGTATTCCGGTCAGCAGCGAAAACTACTATGACATCACCAAGCCGGAAACCTTCGTCGATCAGGGCGAGATCAGCAAGACCAGCACGATCACGACGACACCTCCGCTACAAAAATACATCGTCTTCATCGTTATGGCGGTGATCGGGTTGTTGTTACTTATCTTCATCACCTTCTTTGTACGGGCGATGGATGCACAGGAGCTTTGGGCAGCTGAGATGACAAAGATCATCAAGCGATATGGTAGCCGAATGATCTGTGTGGAGAAATTACCTGATGAGGATGGAAGGGTGATCCTTCGCCTGAAAGAGATGAGCAGTATGATCGCCTTGGCAGAAGAACTCAGGGAGCCGGTGCTCTACTGTGTGGATGAGAACGGCTTACCGCAAGAAGGTAAATTCTATATTTTGGGCAAAGAATATATGTATCTGCTTCAGTTTCCAAAACCATCTACTACTTTAGTGGTAGAAGAGGGAGACCTTAGTACCGGAGCATAGTATCTTTCGTTCACGGACAGTCATCTTTCGTGGAAGGAACAAAGGGGTCGATAGTGAATGAAAGATAAGACTTACGAGGGTTTTGGAATCCGTGACAACGTTTTATAATGATAATTGTAAAGGGGCTGAACGACAGCTTCGACACAAATACTTATTAAACTTTATTAAAGGAGGAAGCATTATGAAACGTGCGGGCAGAAAATCGCTTATTAGCGGAATTATGGCACTAGCTCTTGTGCTAGCGGGAACAGGTTATGCGTATTGGACAGACACATTGAACGTGACTACCAAAGCAACAACCGGAGATTTTGGAGTAACTTTCGTAGACCTAGGGCTTTATGCTCAATATGGTAACGAAGTACTACCGGGCGGATGGAGTATCGTTGACGGTATCGGCGACAGCGGATTTGTAGATGATCATTTCTTCATGAGAGGAGCATCGGATTACAATGCGATCGCTAAGCCGGGAAGTATCGCAGCTTACAAAGAAAGAGCAAAAGGATACAACAATGTTGAATTTGATGCAGAGCTGAAAGCTGCGAAGCCGATCCCTAAGCAAGTAGGACCATATGTGGCTGCTAATGCTAACGGAAGCGACAAGATCGAGATCTCTATTCAAAGAATGTATCCGGGATACGCTCAAGCATTCCGTTCTGATATCCTTAACGTAGGAGATATCGCTGCAAAACTTACTAACATGAAATTTGACGTAAAAGACTTGGATAACAAAGAAGTAGGTAATGTAGATGAAATGCTGGGAGTAGCAGTTCTTGTAAACAGAGAACAATATGCTCCGGATCATCATGAAGAGAACGTATTTAAGCTTGCATCATTCTTGAATGATCCTAGCAAGTGCTTCAAGGTAGGCGGAGTTGACTTCGTAAGACTATCTGCACTTGATGGAAAAGACTTCAAAGATGCTCTAGCTAACAACCTTGTACTATGTGCTCCTGCAACTGACCAAAGAATGGATATCTTCTTGGCAGTAGCAATGGATCCGGATGCTAAGGGTGTTTACACTACAGGAACAGTTGAAAACTTTGTTGGCCCAGCTGAAAAAGACTTGGCAAGCCAAGGCAAAGGCATCCAGCTTTCAATTGACCTTCTATGGGATCAATTTAACGTAGGCAAAGATGCAGCAAACCCTAACATCCTTAAGCTTCAAAACATTGGACAATAATCGTACGACTTGTACAAAGGACGACGAAAAGCGTTAAATGAATAAAAATAGAAAGTCTGTTGGGGTCTGACTCCAGCAGACTTTTTATAGAAAAGCAAGAAACATCCCCCTTTATGCTGCAGCTATCTTCGGTAGCTGTGGGATGATGACCTCAAAAAACCCGTTCATCGTTTTTGGAGTCGCATCCGACATAAGCAAAGACCGCCCGAAAGGGCGGTCTTTGTTTTTGGAAGGATCCCATGATGCTACTTTTTGATTAAGGTCGAAGTCATATTGACTACCTGCGACCTTATCGTTTAGTCGCAGGAAAAGTCGTAGACAAAGTTGTAACATCAAACCCTATCAGGAAATAGTTGCCAACGACTTGTATTTTGAATAATGGTTGGCTACTTCCGGATCCGCAGGGAGCTGTGTCCCCGCCGTTCCATCAGAATAGGATGATCATGATTTCATTTATGGCTTATAGGTTTTGGTATAAGCAAAGTCGTAAGTGAGACCATGGTACCGGATCATAAAGATCGCAATCGCTATGGAAAAACTTTGAATAAAAAACATCGTACGATGTTAAAACGATACAGATCAAAAGTTGTCCTTATCAAACAGTAACTCATGGGATAGGATAGAATAAAAAAGGTCGCTTCTCTTAATATGAGATAGTGTAAAATAGTTGTGGGGGTTTTTAAAAAGAAATAGAGATTAGCTCCA